>USPK01000014.1 GCA_900556465.1 uncultured Prevotella sp.
GCATTTTATCCGCTTATGCAACTTATAATCAGGGATTTAATTTATAGAAGTCCCCGTAACTTGGATTGCTGATACTTTCTGACCATATAGATGCACGCAGGCTGGGAGGACTGCACGCGCTCTCCTTATTTAGAAGGACCAGCGCAGGCTGAGCGGCACGGTGAACTGCCAGGGGCGGTCCGAGTAGAGGCTGCGCAGCGGGCTGCCGTTGTCCGGATAGAAGCGGAAGGTGGGGGGCAAACTCGAGGCTCAGGCGCGGCGTGAAGCGGTACTGGAGGCCGACGCTGCCGCTCAGGGACCACTGGAGGCGCGGGTAGAGGCGCAGCGCGGCCGAATCGCCGACGGTCACGTCGGTGACGTAGGCGGTGGTCTCCGTGCCGCGCAGGGGAATCTCGACCGTGGCGCCGGCCGCCGCCGACAGGCTGAACCGCCCCGACGGCGTTGTGTAGCATGTGCGGTCGGCCAGGAGCGAGAGGCCCAGATAGTGCAGCCGCTGCGTGCGCAGGACGTAGGCCCCCTCGCCCAGTACGAAGTCGGTCGTCAGCCGGGTGTAGCCCAGGCTGCCCCCGACGCCCCAGCCGCCGCGCAAGGCCCGCCGCAGCCCCAGCGTGACGGAGAAGGCCGGCCGATGGCGCACCTTTTCCAGCAGCGGGCCGGAGTTTTGATTGGCAATATCAGCCAGAGCCGGCGGTACGGATTCGTCGCCTTCAACGCTGTTGATGATGTCCCGGGCCCGTAGCAGCTGGGACGACGAGGTGTGGGCCGAGATGTGCAGCCGGGCGGCGATTTCCTCGTGCGACAGGCCGTCGAGCACGTGGAGGCGGAACACGTTGCGGTAGCCCTCCGGCAGGCGCCCGACGAGCTCCAGCAGTTCGTCGAGGGTCGGTTGCCCGGTCGCCTCCCCGCTTTCGGCGGGCAGCTCCAGGGCATTCGTTTCGTCGAGGGGCAGGGTGGCGATGGTCGCCGTCTGGCGCAGGTGGAGCAGGGCCAGGTTGCGGGTCAGGCGGACCAGCCAGGCTTCGAGGCGGGCGTCGTCGCGGAGCTGCCCGATGTGGGTGTAGGCGAGCAGGAAGGCATCGTGGAGCAGGTCCTCGGCCCGGGCGGGGGCGGGCACGTAGCGCGTCACGACGCGCCACAGGACGGGCCGGAAGCGCCGGTAGAGCGCCGCCTGTGCCGCCGGGTCGCCGCGTTTGCAGCCTTGGGCTATGGTTTCCGAGTCCATTGCAGTCCGCTTTTGAAATACTGATACGAAAAGCGGAAAATACTGCACGGGAAGCAAGCATATTTTTTTCATCTCCAGCCGGAGGGACGGGCCCCGCGCGCCCTGACGGACGGACGGCGCCCCGGGTCGCTACAAGGCGACGGCCCGGGGCGCTGTCTGCGGGAAGGGTTGCAGTGGGCAGGCGGCCGCTCAGCGGCAGTCCTGCATGACGAGCAGGTAGAACACCAAGGCCCAGTCCTGGTCGTTGGCAAAGGGGTCGAAGTAGCGGGCCGGTTGGCCGTTGATGGCGCGCGGGTAGAGGTAGGCGCACGAGCCGTGCCCTTCGTTGTCGAACAGGCAGAGGTTGCCCAGGACAATGTCCTCGGCCCGGCGGCGATAGGCGGCGTCGCCCGACGCCAGGGCGTAGTAGTAGAACGCCGAGCCCGTCAGCGCGCTCCAATAGTGGGGGAACGTGTCGCCGTAGCGCTCGCGCTTGCCGAACCAGTAGCCGTCCCAGTGGCGGATGGCGATGTCGTGCAGGCGATAGTCCGGCTGGCGCCCGCCAAAGGCGTCGAGCGCCGGAAGCTGGCGCCGCGCTTCGTCGAGATAGGCCTTTTCGCCCGTGACCAGATACATCTCCGAGAGGAACTGTACGGCCGGGGCCACGATGCTTTGCTCGTAGTTCACTTCGTGCTTCGGATAGTTCGAGCCGTTCTTCAGATAACTGGCGGCCTGTAAGCGAAAATCCCCGAGCAGTGTGTCGCGCTGCGCGGCCAGTCCCGCGCGTTGCAGGACGTCAAGCCCCAGGACGACGGGAATATCGATGGCGTAGAAGTTGTGCCCGAACTGTCGGAACATGGCCCGGAGCGTGCCGTAGCCGTCGAGGGCGTGCTGCTGCTGGCCCGTGAGTTCCCACATGCGGAACTGGAGGTCGGCCACCCACATGTAGTTGTAGGCGCGGTTGCGGCTGTCGTGTGCCGTCGTGGAGTAGGTCACGTAGTCGGGCGTCTGGAGCCTTTCGCGGACAAAGCGGGCATAGCGCTCCAGCGAGGCGCGCAGGGCGGGCGAGGGGTGGAGGTGTTCGTACTTGGCCAGGAGGACGCCCATGCCCACCCGTTCCGCGCCCTCGTCGCGGTCATTGGGGCTGCAGGTGGACCAGATGTCGAGGAAGATGCTGTCGCCCTCGTTGTCGTAGACCATGTAGGCGCCGTCGCGCGGGTCGCCCGGGCGGTTCAGCTGCTGGCGCGTGCGGATGAAGTCTACGCGCCGCGCCACGAGCGTGTCGATGTTTTCGATGACAAGTGCTTTGGCCTGCGTGCGCCGCCCGTTGCCCCAGCTGAAGGTCACGGTGGCCTCGCCCGGCTGCAGGTCGGCGACGCGGAGCGTATAGACGAAGCCGTCGGCGGTCCGCTCCACGTCGAAGCGGCGCACCTCGCGCTTCAGCTCGGAGAGCTTCAGCTTCTTCTCGACAATAGCGGCCTTGAGCGAGGGCAGGCGCTGGGCGCTGTGGAACCGGACGCAGAGCGTGTCGCGCTGCTCGATGACGTAGCGGTCGCAGTCCACGTAGTAACTGCCGCGGCGGAGCAACTGACGCTCGAAGTCGTCCTTGCCCGCGTGGCTGAACACGCGCCAGGCCGTCGTAGTCGCGGCGCCCGGCGCCAGCGTGCAGTCGGGCAGATTCACTACGATGATGCCCCGCGTCATGGAGTTCCCTTTATACGGTCCCCGTTCGCGTATCTCGTAGTCCGAAATCTCTCCCTCGGTGACCGCCAGCCCGAGGTGCGGGCCCAGTCCGTTCATGCGCAGGGCGCAGACGTAGGCCGCGTCGAAGCCGGCCCAGATGTGCGCATTGCAGCGCTGCGTCATGCAGGTGACGGCGTCGGGATAGTTGTCGTTGAACGGCAGGCAGATGCCTATGTCGCGGAGCCGGACGGTCTCGCGGCCCGTGTTGCGGAGCGTATAGCGTTCCACGAGGTCGCCGCCCTTCATCTTGCGCTCTACGCGCACCGTGAGCGGCCCTACGTCGAAGCGCACGCGGCTGCCGTTGCGGGCGATGGAGTCGGCTTGCGTCCAGCGCAGCGACCGGCTGCTGTCGCCCTGCTCTACGGTGACGAACCCGAGGCCCCATTGCCACTCGGGGCCAATCCACTCGTACTGCGAGCGGTCCGTCGCCACGAGCCAGTGCATGGCGTTGGGGTCGCCCTCGATGGTAAGCTGGCGCAGGCCGCCCGTAACGGTGTCGGGCGTTGCCACAACGTCGCCGTTGTCGGCCCGTAGCGGCGTGGCGACGAGCAGCAGTGCGGCCGCCACGAGCCTTAGGGAAGAAAAAACTGGGCTTAGCCCCGTAAAAACTGGCCTTAGCCCCGTGGTCAGCGCGCCTGTCCGGGTGCGGCGGGGCTTAAATAAGATGGAAAACATAAGGGTTATGGTTTTAAGTGTGATGGTAAGAAGGATTTCGGGTAAAGGCGGCGCGGGAGCGGGGCGCAGGCGGCCGTTCCCGGCAGCGGGCGGCGGAAGGGCGGGGGCGGTCAGTGCGCCTCGAGCCAGTTGCTCCCTTCGCCGCAGTCGGCGAGCAGGGGGACGCGCATGGGGCAGGCGTTTTCCATCTCCTCGACCACGATGCGGCGCACCTCGTCCAGCTCTTCCGGCACTACGCTGAAGTTGAGTTCGTCGTGTACCTGGAGAATCATTTTCGAGCGGAGGTGCTGCTCCGACAGGCGCCGGTCGATGGCCACCATGGCCCGTTTGATGATGTCCGCGGCCGTGCCCTGGATGGGGGCATTCACGGCGTTGCGCTCGGCATACCCGCGCACGACGGCGTTGGCCGAGTTGATGTCCGGTAGGTAGCGGCGCCGGTGGAAGAGGGTCTCGATGTAGCCCCGCTGGCGGGCCTGCTCCACGCTGTAGTGCATGTAGTCGCGCACCTTGGGGTAGGTGGCGAAATAGTTGTCGATGAGCGTCTTGGCCTCTGTCCGCGACACCTCCATCCGTTCCGCGAGCCCGAAGGCCGAGATGCCGTAGATGATGCCGAAGTTCGCGGTCTTCGCCTTGCGGCGCTCGTCGCGCGTGATTTCTTCCAGTGGCTTCTTGAAGATGCGCGCGGCCGTGGCGGCGTGAATGTCCTTCCCGTCGATAAAGTCCTGGATGAGGTGCTCGTCGCCGCTGAGGTGGGCCATGATGCGCAGTTCTATCTGGGAGTAGTCCGCCGAGAAGAAGCGGCAGCCCTCTTCGGGGACGAAGGCTTTGCGGATTTCGCGGCCGTCGTCGCCGCGCACGGGGATGTTTTGCAGGTTCGGGTTGCTCGAGGAGAGGCGCCCCGTGGCCGTGACGGCTTGGTTGAAGGACGTGTGGACGTGCCCCGTCTCCGGGTTGACGAGCCGCGGCAGGGCTTCCACGTACGTGCCCAATAGTTTCTTGAGCCCGCGGTGCGCCAGGATTTTTTCCACGATGGGATGCTTGGAGCGCAGGGCCTCGAGGACTTCCTCGCTGGTGGAGTACTGTCCGCCCTTCGTCTTGCGGGCGCGGTCGCTCAAGTGGAGCTCGTCGAAGAGGACGGCGCCCACCTGCCGCGGGGAAGTGATGGAGAACGCGTGGCCGGCGAGTTCGTAAATCTCCGCCTCGAGTTGCTCCATGCGGGCCTGGAAGTGGCGGCCCGTTTCGGCCAGGGCGTCGGTGTCGAGCCGGACGCCGTTGCGCTCCATCCTGGCCAGGACGGGCATGAGCGGCATCTCGATGTCGCGGAAGACAGACGTGACGCCGCTGCGCTCCATCTCCGCCTCGAGCGGGGCTACGAGGCGGAGCGTCACGTCGGCGTCCTCGCATGCGTAGTCGCAGACGTCTTGCGGCGCCAGGTCGGCCATGTTCTTCTGGCCCTTGCCCTTCGGCCCGATGAGCTCTTCGATGTGGATGGTGCGGTAGTGCAGGTAGACCTCGGCCAGGTAGTCCATGTTGTGGCGCAGTTCGGGCTGCACGACGTAGTGGGCCAGCATCGTGTCGAACAGGGGCGCCCGGAGCTCCACGCCGTAACGGGCCAAGACGTTGAGGTCGTATTTCAAGTTTTGCCCTACTTTTAGAATCTGCGTGCTTTCGTAGAGCGGGCGGAATACTTCGACGAACTGCTGCGCCTGGCTTGTTTCACGTGGAACGCCGACGTACCACGCGCGGCCGCCGGCCACGGAGAAGCTCATGCCGACCAGTCGCGCCGAGACGGCATCCGTGCTCGTCGTCTCCGTGTCCACGCTCACCGTCCCGTTTGTCAAAAGAAACGCGCATAGTTTGCGCGCATCTTCCAAAGTTTCAACGAGATGGTACTCGTGTTCCACGTCCTTTAGGCTCTTGAAAATCGTTTCCTTGGATTCTTCCGGCCGCTCGTCCGCTAATTTTTCAAAGAGAGAGGCTTGTCGGGGCTCCTTTTTTTGCACACCGGCTTCGGGTGAGAAATATCTTTGCAGGAAGGTGCGGAAGCCGAGCGCGGTGAATCGCTGGCGCAGCGCCTCGAGGTCGGGTTCCTGGCGGCGGAGGTCCTGGAGACCGAAGTCGAGCGGTACGTCGGTGCGGATGGTGGCCAGGTATTTCGAGAAGCGAATCTGTTCCTCGTTTTCCGTCACCTTCTTCTTGAGCGAGCCGGTCAGTTCGTCCTTGTGCGCCAGGAGGTCCTCGACGCTGCCGAAGCGGGCCAGCAGCTTCTGCGCCGTTTTCTCGCCCACGCCGGGGCAGCCCGGGATGTTGTCGGCGCTGTCGCCCATGAGCCCGAGCAGGTCCACCACCTGTTGCGGGCGTTCCAGGGCGTACTTCGCGCAGACGGCGGCCTCGTCGAGCACTTCCATGGGCGCGGAGCCGTGGCCCGGGCGACACATGAGTACGTTGGGCGCCACGAGTTGGGCGTAGTCCTTGTCCGGCGTTATCATGCGTACCTCGACGCCCTCGCCTGCGGCGCGGTGGGCCATGGTGCCGATGACGTCGTCCGCCTCGAAGCCCGCCACCTCCAGGATGGGGATGCGGTAGGCCTGGATCAGCTCCTTGATGACCGGGACGGCGCGGCGGATGTCCTCGGGCGTTGCCTCGCGCTGCGCTTTGTAGGGCGCGTAGGCCTCGTGGCGGAACGTCTTGCCCGCAGGGTCGAACGCGATGCCTATGTAGTCGGGCTGCCCCTTGCGGAGCACTTCCTCCAGGGTGTTGATGAAGCCGTAGACGGCCGAGACGTTCTCGCCCTGTGCGTTAAGCCGCGGCGAACGAATCAGCGCGTAGTAGGCGCGATATATTAGTGCGTAAGCGTCTAAAAGATAGAGTCGTTCCATTTCCATAAGCGTTTTCACGTCAAAAATACGTAGAAATCTTCATATTTAACGATAAATTCGTACTTTTGTACGCCAAAAAGGAAACGAATGGATGCACTGTCCTTGCTCCGACTACCCGTCGAGAAAGAATTGAACGCTTACCGGCTGCTGTTTGAGGCCGCGCTGACCCACGAAGACGACTTCCTGGGCCAGGTGCTGGACCATATCAAATCGCGCCGGGGCAAGATGATGCGTCCGCTGTTGGTGCTGCTCGTGGCCCGTGAGCTGGGCCGCGTGGGCGAGTCCACGTTGCGCTCGGCCGTAGCTCTCGAGCTTCTGCATACCGCAAGTCTGGTCCACGACGACGTGGTCGATCAGAGCGACGAGCGGCGCGGTCAGCAGTCGGCCAATGCGGCCTACGGCAACAAGGTAGCCGTCCTCGTGGGCGACTATCTCCTTTCGAGCGCGCTCCATCAGACGGCCCTGACGGGCAGTACCCGTTGCGTGGAGCTTATTGCCCGTCTGGGGGCCACCCTTTCGGAGGGCGAGGTGCGCCAGTTGGCCAACATCCGGAGCGCCGTAAGCACGGAAGCCGCCTATTTCGACATCATCCGCAGCAAGACGGCCGCCCTCTTTGCCGCCTGCGCGCAGCTGGGGGCCTTCACCGCCGGCGCCGATGCGGCCTTCGAGGAGCACGCCCGCTGCTTCGGCGAGCTCGTCGGCATGTGTTTCCAGATACGCGACGACATCTTCGACTACGACGCCACGGCCGACATCGGCAAGCCCACGGGCAACGACATGGCCGAAGGGAAGCTGACGCTGCCGGCCATATATGCCCTGGCGCAGCCAGGCGCGGAGAAGGGAGCGGAGCTGTGGGCCGCCCGCGTGAAGAATGGTACCGCGACGCGCGAGGACATCACGCAGCTGGTGGACTATACCGTGAAGAGCGGCGGCATCGACTACGCCCGCCGCGTCATGTTCCGCTTTCGCGACGAAGCGGCCGCCCTGCTGGACCATTTCCACAACGACGACGTGCGCCTGGCCCTGACGCGCTATCTTGACTACGTCGTGGGGCGCGATTTCTGATTTTTCCTCCTATCCATATACCCTTAATTAAATGCAGTAGGCCGCGGCGGGCATCGTTTAGCTCCGTCGCGGCCTTGTTTGTTACACGCTTTTCTTTTCCGGTTTCCGATGAAACCGCCCCTTTCGGGCCGTTTCCTTGCCTTGGAACAGCAACTGGCGCAGGGCTGAGCATTCCCCTTCCGTTTGTCAAAATTTTCTCCCGGACTGCTGGCCGCCGCGCGCGGCCGTTTTTTGTTTTTTGCCGGATAGTGGCACGCGGAAGCCTCCGCCGGGCGGCCGGCTCCGGCCCTTTGGAGCGGGCCCGCCGCATGGACTGCCGCCGCCGGCCAACTGGGGACGGGGACCGCCGGACAGTTGCGCGAACTACGGGCCTTAGCCCCGTCGCAACGGGAATAGGGCCCGTAAAAACGGGGCTAAGGCCCGTTTCTACGGCAACCTTGCCCCGTGTTCCGATGAGTGTGCGCGCGTCCGCCGCGTGGCTCAGAAGGGCTGCACGTCCTCGCCCAGGACGTCGCTGACCAGGAGGTTGGCCAGGCGGCTCGTACCGATGCGGAAGAGGCCCTCGGCCAGCCATTCCTTTCCCAGCACTTCGGCCACGATGGTGTAGTAGTCCACCGCGTCGGCCACGGTCTTGAGCCCGCCGGCCGCCTTGAAGCCGATTTTCGTGCCGGTCAGGTCGTAGTATTCCTTGATGGTGCGGCACATCACATAGGCCGCCTCGGGCGTGGCCGCGGGCTCGATTTTTCCCGTAGAGGTCTTGATGAAGTCGGCCCCGGCATAGATGGCCAGCACCGAGGCGCGCTTGATGCGTTCCGCCGTCTGGAGCGCACCGGTCTCGAGGATGACTTTCAGCGGACACTCCCCGCAGACGGCCTTGATTTCCCCGATTTCATCGGCACAGGTCTCGTAGTCCTCACTCAAGAAGGCGCCGACATTGAGTACGCAGTCAATCTCCGTGGCCCCGTCGTGTACGGCGAGCGCCGTCTCGGCCGTTTTCACCTCGGCAAAGGTCTGTGACGACGGGAAGCCGCCCGCCACGCAGGCAATCTCCACGCCGTCGGCCTCCAGCGTATCGGCGACGGTGCGGGCAAAGTTGGGGTAGACGCAGATGGTAGCCAGGTGGGGCAGGTCGGGGTGCCGGTCGGCAAAGTCGTTGACGCGCTCCGTCAGCTTCATGATGCTCTCCTGCGAGTCCGTCACCTTGAGCGACGTCAGCTCGATGGTGCCCAGCAGGGCCCGCTTCACCTCGGGCGTGTCGTACTGCGCGCGTTTGTCCTCCAGCAGCCGCGCCACGGCGGCCGTAACCGCCTCGTCGTGGACATGGAGGTCGAACTTGGCGAAAGCCTGTTCGTAGGGACTGAGCATGCGGGGCTCGTCCCCGGGCTCGTGATGGTGGTGACAATGTTCGGTCATGGATGTTGGTTTTAGTGTTTCAGTTTTTCGTTGTTCAGGTGCCGTGTGGCGTCGCGGCGGGTCTTTTTCTCCAGGCTCCGGCGGAAGGCCTCCGTCAGGTCTACGCCGGTCTGGTTGGCCAGGCAGAGGAGCACCCACAATACGTCCGCCATCTCCTCGGCGGGGTCCGTGGGTTCGCCGGCCTTGAACGACTGGTCGCCGTAGCGGCGCGCCATCACGCGGGCCAGTTCGCCCACCTCTTCCGTGAGGCAGGCCATGTTGGTCAGCTCGCTGAAATACCGCACGCCGTAGGTCCGTATCCATTCGTCCACGGTGCGCTGCGCTTCTTCTATGGTCATGATTTTCAGACGTTTACTTCGTATTTCCCGCCCTGCTTCTCCGGCGGCCCGGCCTTGGGGCAGCCGTTTATTCCTTATGGTGTGTGTCCATGCAGATGGTGACCGGTCCGTCGTTGACCAGCTCCACGGCCATGTCGGCACCGAACGTGCCCGTCGCGACCGGGCGGCCCAGCCCGGCGGACAGGGCGGCGCAGAAGTATTCGTAGAGCGGCACGGCGAGCTCGTGGCCGGCGGCGCGGATGTAGCTGGGACGGTTGCCTTTCTTGTAGGAGGCCATCAGCGTGAACTGGCTGACGACGAGCACCTCGCCGCCCACGTCGAGCACGCTGCGGTTCATGACGCCCGCCTCGTCGTCGAAGACGCGCAGGGCCAGGGCTTTTCTGACGAGCCAGTCGGCGTCTTCGCGGGTGTCCGCGGGCTCGATGCCGACGAGTAGGAGCAGGCCGGGCCCGATGCTGGACTTGACGGCGCCGCCGATAGTGACGGAAGCGCGGCTGACGCGCTGAAGGACAATTCTCATAGTGGCTGGGGCGCCTCCCGGGCGCTGCTGAGGGGGTGGAACAGGTGCGGCGGGCACAGGGCCCTTCGCCGCGCTTTTAGGGCAAATATACGCTTTTTTTCTTATTCTTCCGGCTTCGCGTGGAGGTTTTCGTAGAGGCGCTGCCCCCGGGCCTGCCCGACGACGGCCTGGAGGGCTTCGGCCGAGGCTTCCTTGACCCGCTTCACGCTGCCGAAGGCTTTGAGCAGGGCCTGTTTCGTCTTCTCGCCGATGCCGGGGACGGCGTCGAGCTCCGAGGCGGTCTGGCGCTTCGACCGTTTGTCGCGGTGGAAGGTTATGGCGAAGCGGTGCACCTCGTCCTGCATGTGCGTCAGGGTGCGGAAGAGTTGGCTCTCGGGCTTCATGCCGACGCTCTGGGGCGGGAAGCCGAAGAGCAGCTCGTGGGTGCGGTGACGGTTGTCCTTGGCCAGTCCCGCGATGGGGATTTGCAGGTGGAGCTCGTCCTCTACGACTTGGCGGATGACCTCCATCTGTCCCTTCCCGCCGTCGGCGATGATGAGCTCGGGCAGGGGCTTCCCCTCGTCCAACAGGCGCGAGTAGCGGCGCCGTACGACCTCTTTCATCGAGGCGTAATCGTCCGGCCCGGCTACCGTTTTGATGATGTATTTGCGGTATTCCTTCTTCGCCGGCTTCAGTTTCTCGAAGACGACGCAGGCGGCCACGGCGTCCGTACCCTGGAGGTTGGAGTTGTCGAAGAGTTCGATGCGGTAGGGCAGGGTGGGCAGTCCCAGGTCCGTCTGGATTTCTTTCATGAGCCGCACGGCCTTTTGCTCCGGATTGAGTTTCTCGGCCTGCTTCAGGCGGTCGAATTTATACTGCTTTACGTTCAGCTTCGACAGGTCCAGCAACTTCTTCTTCTCGCCCTTGAGCGGTACGGTCTGCTGGGCATAGCCTTCGGGCAGGTCGGCGGGAAAGGGGACGATGATCTCGCGCGACGTGCTGTGATAGCGTTCCCGCATCTCGACGATGCCGAGGGCCAGCAGCTCCGCGTCGGTTTCATCGAGCTTCTTCTTGTACTCGAACGTGAAGGCCTGGTTGACGCAGCCGTTGGTTATATGCAGGTAATTGATGTAGGCAATCTTTTCGTCGCTCTCTATGTTGAAGACGTCGATGTTGTGGAGTACGTTCGACACCACCTCGCTCCGTGCTCGGAAATGCTCGATGAGATCGTACTTTTCCTTGATCTCTTGCGCCTCCTCGAAGCGCAGTTCGCCGGCCAAGTCCATCATTTTCTCCTTCATCATTCGCGCCACCTCGGCGGTGTTGCCCTTGAGGATTTCGCGGCAGGCCTCGATGTCGTGCAGGTATTCCTCGCGCGACTGCCGGCCGGCGCACGGACCGCCGCAGTTGTGGATGTGGTAGTCGAGACAGACTTCGTATTTCCCGTTCCTGACGCCCTCTTCCGTCATCGGCGTGTGGCAGGGACGGGGATGGTAGAGCTTCTTGCAGAGGTCTAAGAGCGCGTACATGGTCGGTACGTGGCTGTACGGACCGTAGTACGTGGCGCCGCGCAGGTGACGCTGCCGCGTCTTGAAGATACGCGGCAGATACTCGTTCGTAATGGCGATGGAAGGGTAGGTTTTGTCGTCTTTCAGCAGGACGTTGTAGCGTGGCTTGTAGCGCTTGATGAGGTTGTTCTCCAGCAGGAGGGCGTCCTCTTCCGTCTTGACGACGACGTAGCGGATGTCGCGGATTTTCGTGACGAGCAGTCGCGTTTTGTTCGAGACCTGTTCCTTATTAAAATAGGAACTGACGCGCCGTTTCAGGTTCTTGGCCTTGCCGACGTAGATTATAGTGCCCGTTTCGTCGAGATACTGATAGCATCCCGGCGTCTCGGGCAAATTGAGGACAATGCCTTTCAGATAATCCGTTAGGGCTTGGCCCGTGCGATGGGGAATAGACATAGGGCGAAGGGGGTTAGGGAGGGGTGGAAACGCGCCTTAGCCCCGTCGCAACGGGAATAGGGCGCGTTTTTACGGGGCTAGGGCCAGTTTTTACGGGGCTAAGGCCCGTGTTTGCGGAAATAGGCCGCGTGCCGGGCGGGGCTGTCGGCCGGTTGACCGCCATAGCCCTGCCGTGGAGTGGGCCTTTCGGCCGCCGCGTGGGGCGTATTATTCGCGGATGGTCAACAGAGCGTCGACCTCGACTTCATCGCTCAGCAGCTTGCGGCCCTCGAGGCCTTCCATGCAGAGCTCGATGAGGAAGTTGACATATACGGCGCGCGGATGGAACCGCTGGACCAGGTCGTAGGCGGCCTGCATGGAGCCGCCCGTGGCCAGGAGGTCGTCGTGGATGAGTACGACGTCGTCGGACGAGATGGCGTCCTCGTGAATCTCGATGGTATCCCAGCCGTATTCCTTCAGGTACGTGGCCTTGAAGGTCTGGCCCGGTAGCTTGCCCGGCTTTCGGCACATGACGAAGCCGGCGCCGAGGCGGTCGGCGAGTATGGCCCCCAAGACGAATCCGCGGGACTCGATGCCGACGACCTTGGTGATGCCCTTGTCGCAGTAACGGCGTTCGAGCTCGTCCGCCATTTCGCGCAGGCAGGCCGGGTCTTTGAAGAGCGTGCTTACGTCCTTGAACTGGATGCCCTGTTTGGGGAAGTCGGGGATGTTTCGCAGATTCTCCAGGAGTAATTTTGAATTCATAAGTCCTTGCTTTTAAGATGAGTTACAAAAGTTTGTTTCACGTGGAACGCAGGCCCGCTCAGCGCCCCAACAGGACGAGCAGGACGCTGATGTCGCTTGGCGAAACGCCGGGTATTCGCTCGGCCTGTCCCAACGTTTCGGGGTCGATGGCGGCCAGTTTCTGCCGCCCTTCGGTGGAAATCTGTGAAATTTCCTCGTAGCGGAAGCGTCCCTTGATGGGAATGGCTTCGAGCCGGCGCATTTTCTCGGCCAGCTGGCGCTCTCGGGCGATGTAGCCGGCGTATTTCATTTCGATTTCGGCCGCTTCGATAATTTCCTCACGCTGTGCGGGGAAACCGTCGGTGAGTTGGCGCAACGCTGGAACGGCTTCTTCGAGCCGCGCGAGCGTGACTTCCGGCCGGCTGACCAGGTCGACGAGCTTGCTGCTGCCGCGGAGCGGCGCGCTGCCCCAGCGGGCCAGGTGCGGATTGATGCGGTCGGCCTTTGCCGAATAGCTGCGGCAGAAGTCCAGCAGGCGGGCGATGCCGGCCTGCTTTTTCGCGAACCGCTGGCGGCGGGTCGCGTCGGCGAGGCCCAGGCGCTCGGCACAGGGCGTCAGTCGGGTGTCGGCGTTGTCCTGGCGCAGCAGGATGCGATACTCTGCCCGCGAAGTGAACATGCGGTACGGTTCGTCGACGCCCTTGGTGACGAGGTCGTCAATGAGGACGCCGATGTAGGCCTCGTCGCGCCGGAGCGTGAAGCCTTGGCCGCCACCGCATTTCAACGCGGCGTTGATGCCGGCGATGAGGCCCTGGCCGGCGGCTTCCTCGTAGCCGGTCGTGCCGTTGACTTGCCCGGCCAGGAAAAGACCGTCCAGTTTTTTCGACTCTAACGTGTGGAGCAGCTGGGTCGGGTCGAAGAAATCGTACTCTATGGCGTAGCCCGGCCGATATACGACCAGGTCGCGGAAACATAGGATTTGCTTCAGCGCCGACAACTGGATGTCGATGGGCAGACTGGAGGAGAAACCGTTCAGGTAAAGCTCGTTCGTGTCGACCCCTTCGGGCTCGAGAAAGAGCGGGTGTTGCGTGCGGTCGGGAAAGGTGACGAGTTTCGTTTCGATACTGGGACAGTAGCGCGGGCCGATGCTCTGGATTTGTCCGTTATAGAGCGGAGAGTCCGGAAGTCCGCGGCGCAACACTTCGTGTACGGCGGGATTGGTGTTGCAGGTCCAGCAGTGCAGCTGCGGTAACGGGCGCACGGGGCTGATGTAGGAGAAGCGGTGAAAGTCGTTTTCTCCGGGCTGCTCCACCATGTCCTCGAAGTGGACGGAGCGGGCGTCGATGCGCACGGGCGTTCCCGTCTTCATGCGGCCGTAGCGGATGCCGTAGTGCGCTATGGAGGCCGTGAGCTGCGTGGCGGCCGGTTCGGCGCAGCGGCCGCCCGCTACCTTGCGCCGCCCGATGTGCATCAAGCCGTTGAGGAAGGTGCCGGCCGTGACTACGACGGCGCGGCAGCGGAACGTGACGCCCCAGAGCGTGCGTACGCCGCAGACCCGGCCGCCCTCGGCCAGGATCTCGGTGACTTCGTCCTGCCAGATGTCGAGGTTTTCGGTGTTTTCGAGCCGGTAGCGCCATTCGCGGATGAAGCGGCTGCGGTCGCACTGGGCCCTGGGGCTCCACATGGCGGGCCCCTTCGAGCGGTTCAGCATCCTGAACTGGATGGCCGTGGCGTCTGTGACGAGCGCGGTCTGGCCTCCGAGGGCGTCGATTTCGCGTACGATCTGTCCCTTGGCGATACCGCCGATGGCCGGGTTGCAACTCATCTGCGCGATTTTGTTCATGTCCATCGTGACGAGGCAAGTGCGGGCACCCATCCGGGCGGCGGCCGCTGCCGCTTCGCTGCCGGCGTGTCCCGCGCCGATAACGATCACGTCATAAGAAAATTCTGCGTCCATGATCTGTGCTATGGTTTGTTGGCGCAAAATTACGCTTTTTTTATTTGGCGGAACGGATTTTGTTTTCGCCAAATGTGCGGGTGGCCGGCGCTCCGGTCCAGCGGGGTGCGGACGTTAGCGCAGCAGGCGGAAGCGTCCGCCCGCCAGTTCCCGGACCAGTCCCTGGAGCTCGAGCTCGAAGAGGGCGGCGCTGACGACGTGGACGGGAAGGTTGGCGGCCAGGGCCAGCTGGTTGACGGACTGGCTTTCGGTCTGCGCGAGGAGGCCGCATATCTTTTCCTCGTCGGGCGAGAGCGTCGGGAACAGTTCGCGCTGCACGGGTTGGGCACCCTGCGGCCCGCTGCCCCAGCGGAGGGCTTCGGCCAAGTCGGCCGCGGACGTGATGAGGGCGGCGCCGTTGTTGCGGATGAGGGCGTTGCAACCGGCGGAGTAGGGGTCGGACGTGCGGCCCGGGAAGGCGAAGATCTCGCGGTTGTAGTCTTGCGCCAGGCGGGCGGTGATGAGCGCGCCGCCGTGGTCGGCGCTTTCGACGATGACGGCGGCGTCGGACAGGCCGGCGACGATGCGGTTGCGGCGTACGAAGTTTCCCTTGTCGGGTATGGTGCCGGTGTAGTATTCGGTGACCAGTCCGCCCTGTTCCAGCATCTGTCGCGCCGTGTCGCGGTGGAGGGTGGGGTAGATACGGTCCAGGCCGTGCGCCAGTACGGCGAGCGTGGGCAGGCCGTTGGCCAGCGCCGCGCGGTGGGCATGGATGTCGACGCCGTAGGCAAGGCCGCTCACGACGAGTACACCGGGCACGAGGCGCGACAGGTCCTCGCAGAAGCGGGCGCAGAGGTCCTTGCCGTACTCCGTGATGCGGCGCGTCCCGACTACGGCCACGATGTGGCGGGCGTTGAGGTCGGCCGGGCCGTACTGGAAGAGGCAGAGCGGCGGGTCGGGGCATTCGCGCAGCCGCTGGGGATAGTCCGCGTCGGCCAGGCAGCGCACGCGGATTCCCTTTTTCGCACAAAACTCCAGCTCGCTCTCGGCCCGGCGGAGCGCCTCGGCGGCGTTGCCCAGCGTAGCGCGCACCTTCGGCTCCAGCGCTTCGGCGTGACGGAAAACGGCGGTGGCCGAACCGTAGTGCCGGTAAAGGTGGAGCGCCATTTGCTGCGTCAGGCCGCGCAGGTGCCCCAGGGCCAGCGTGAGTAGCTGCTCTTCTTCGTTCATGGTGCAAAGTATTTGGCAAAGGCGCGGTGGAGCTCGTCGCAGTCGGACAGGCGCCCGTTCACCAGGCAGACGGTGTCGACGGTGGAGCGGATGACGGGCTTGCCGTCGGGCAGGCGGAAGATGTCCTGGAGGAAGACGTACTTGATGCCTTCCTTGCGGACGGCCAGGCGGGAGACGAAACGGTCGCCGCTGCGCAGGGGCGTCTTGAACGCCATGTTGAGCCGCGCCACTACGGCGTCGATGCCGCGGGCGTGGAGGTCGGCGAAGCTGATGCCTTCGCTGCGCAGGAACTCGTGGCGCGTGTGCTCGATGTAGTGTTGATAGTTCGCGTTGTTGACGATGCCTTGCAAGTCGCACTCGTAGTCGCGCACCTGCATCTCTAATTCAAAGACGTAGTTCATGGCTGGTATTTTTCAGAAAAGGGAAGGGCGGCCCTTCCTCAGGTATTCGCATCCGAAGCGGCAGCGCAGGCAGTCCTTCCGCTCACAGTAGTGGCGGCGGAGCTGGATGAAGGCCTGGCTGTCCGCGGCGTGTTCGGCCCGCAGCCCGGCCCGCTCCCACGAGCGCGTAATGAAGTTGTGCTCCGCCGGCGTCGCCTCGAGCAGGGAAAAGGCCCGCTCGCAGCGCGCCTCGTCGCGGTGGCGGCGGCCATAGGCGAAGAGGAGCGGGGCCGCCGTGTTGATGAGCAGGAGGTTGAGCGAGGCGGCCTGGAGCGACTTCGCGTGCGCCTTGTGCGGCAGGCCGAACGTGTAGTGCGTGGTCCAGTAGGGCGTCGCCTCGGTCTGGAAGAGCGTGCGCGTAGCCTCCGGCGTCGCGGCCTCGAGCAGGCGCGAAAAGTCCAACTGCCCGCGGCAGTAGAGCGTCACGAGCTGCGAAAGGCGAATGTGCGGGAAGTTCTGCGGCCGCAGCCGCGCGAAGCGCCACCGGGAGGCCGGCATGGGCGACAACGAGAACTTGTGCGCCAGATAGCGGTACTCCTCCCGGAGCCGGGCGAAGTAATCGTCGCGCCGGTCCTCGTCGACCGCTTCGTCGGCCAGCAGGCCGGCTTGCCCCAGGAAGATGGCTTCCACCTGAAAGGGATTGTCGCGGTGCTTGCCGACGGCCGACGGCGGAATGCGGAACGCCCATTCCTCAAAGGCGTCCGCGTTGACGCCGAAACCGAAATTGCGCGCCAGCGTAATGAAGAACGTCCGTTCCCAGTCGCCCTCCGTCCGCTCCAGCCAGTTCCCGATGCGCTGCATCTTTTCCTCGAGCCGCTCCACCGTGAGGGCGGAGAGCCAGGCGTGGGTCACGACTTTCGGCAACTGGGGCACGACGCGGTAGCACGGCGGGTATGCCTCCTCGGCCAGGAGTTCCTCATAGTTGGCCCGCACCGCGTCGGGCACGGGCAGCACCGTCTGCGGCAGCAGCCGGCCCTTCGACGTGCGGGCCTTGGCGTCGAGCCGGCTGCACACGTGGAGCACGACGTTGTCATAGGCCGCGTCGGTCCCATGCCCGTGGCGCTCCCAGTCCGAAGCCCGTTCGTGCATCTCGACGTTACCCACCCAGAGCGTCCCGCCTATTTTCAGTTTCGCGTTGAAGAAGTCCAGGCCCGCGTCGAAGTTATGCACGCCCGGGTCTATCAGTTCAATGCGCTCGCCGCTTTCGGTCACGAGGCCGTTGGCCGGGAGCAGGCGGTACATCCATACGAAGTGGAGCAATTTTTCCATATCTCGCATGTCTTGAAGTTAAACCAGCAAAGATAGGGAATTTTTTGTTTCCGGCAATTCCCGGCCCCGCTTTCCCGGTCCTGCTTCCCCTGCCGCCCCGGACCGGCCGGCGGGCGGCGGGGCCAGGAAAACGGAATTTTGCGTTTAACAAAGATTAACCGTGGACAGGCTCCCGACCGCGCGCCCCTGGCCGTTTCCCGGCGGGAAGGCGTCCGGCATTTCCGCCGACGGGCCGGCTGCGCATTTTCAGTCCAATCCTCGGCGCCTCCCCAGTGCGGCCGCCGCCGGCTCTTCGGGAAAATATCCCGCTGATAATTAGTGGAATAAGGAAATAAAAATCCGCGGCGCCGCGCCGATTTGTTGACAAAATCCGGACAGGCAAAGAGCCGGCGCGCAGGGTCCGCCGCCCGCCTTCCCCGCCCGCAGCGGCTCCGGTGACCGTCCGCCGCCCGGCTGCCGGCGTCCTGACGGCCGCTTCGTTACTGCGGCGACGAACTCCGTGATTTTTTGTGTGTTCCGCTTGGTTCGTCGGAAACAAACATCGTAACTTTGTACCCGATTTATTATACTTTATCCAGATTCACCTTGAAAACATTTGCAGAGTTAGGCGTGTCGGAGGAAATCCTGCACGCTATTTCAGAGTTAGGCTACGAGCAGCCCATGCCCGTACAGGAAGAAGTTATCCCCTATCTATTGGGCGTCGGAAACGACGTCATAGCTCTGGCGCAGACCGGCACCGGCAAGACGGCCGCCTACGGTCTGCCCGTCCTTCAGAAAGTCAACCCAGCCGACCGCCGTACCCAGGCCGTCATTCTCAGTCCTACCCGCGAACTTTGCCTTCAGATTGCCGGCGACCTGAAGGATTACTCCCGCTACATCGACGGGCTCCATGTCCTGGCCGTCTATGGCGGCTCGAGCATCGAGAGTCAGATTCGCTCCCTGCGTAAGGGCGCGCAGGTCATCGTCGCCACGCCGGGGCGCCTCATCGACCTCATGCACCGCGGGGTCGCCAGGCTCGACGCCGTGGAAAACGTCGTGCTCGACGAGGCCGACGAGATGCTCAACATGGGATTCACCGAGAGCATCGACGAAATACTGGCCGGCGTTCCGGCCGAGCGCAACACGCTCCTCTTCTCCGCCACGATGAGCGACGCCATAGCCCGCATTGCCCGCAACTATCTCCACGACTACAAGGAGATAGTCGTCGGCTCGCGCAACGAAGGTGCCGAAAATGTCAACCATATCTATTACCTTGTCCACGCCAAGGACAAGTACCTCGCCCTGAAGCGCATCGTCGACTACTACCCGAAGATTTACGCCATCATCTTTTGCCGAACGCGCCTCGAGACGCAGGAGGTGGCCGACCTCCTGATTCGTGACGGCTACAACGCCGAGGCGCTCCACGGCGATCTGTCGCAGGCGCAGCGCGACCTCACCATGCAGAAGTTCCGCCAGCACCGCACGCAGCTCCTCGTAGCCACCGACGTGGCCGCCCGTGGTCTCGACGTCGAGGACCTTACCCACGTCATCAACTACGGTCTGCCCGACGACGTGGAGAACTATACCCACCGCTCCGGCCGTACGGGGCGTGCCGGCAAGCGCGGTACGAGCATCTCCATCATCCATGTCCGCGAGAAGGGCAAGGTGCGCATCATCGAGAAAGTCATTGGCAAGAAGTTCGAGGCCGGCATCCTGCCCGAGCCGAAGGAAATCTGCACCAAGCAGCTCTACCGCGTCATGGACGAGCTCGAGCGCACGGCCGTCGACGACAATCAGATTGCCCCCTTCCTGCCCGAAGTCTACCGCAAGCTCGACTGGCTGACGAAGGAGGACCTCATCAAGCGCGTCGTCAGCCGCGAGTTCGGCCGCTTCCTCCAGTACTATGCCGACGCCCCCGAGATTGTCCAGCCCAGCGCCGAGCCCCGCGGGGGCAAGGGAGCCGCCGAGCGCGGCGCCCGCCAGCGCCCCGACCGCCGCGGCGGCGCCCGCCAGGCAGAGCCCGGCTACAAGCGCCTCTTCATCAACATGGGCAAGCGCGACAACTTCTATGCGCGCGAAATCATTAACCTCGTCAACCGCTACGTCAAGGGGAAAATCGAAATCGGCCGCATCGACCTGACGGCCAACTGCTCCTTCTTTGAAGTGCCCGAGGCCGACGCGCCGCTCGTCATGCAGAAGATGTCGAAGGCCAAGGTGGGCGACCGCCGCGTCGTTGTCGACAGCGCGGACCGCGAGCCCGGCAGCCACGCCGGCGGGGCCCGACGCGGCGCCCGACGCCGCGACTTCGACGGCGAAGCCGGCCGCCGGCCCGAGCGGAAGGGCGGAAAGCCCCGCCGCCACGAGGCCGCCGAAGCCGAAGGCGGCAGCGGCAAGAAGGACGACTGGCGCCAGTTCTTTGAATAATCCGAATCCAGCGGCTGCCGTGGCGGGCGCCGTCCGCCCCCGGCAGCCCTTTTTGTACGTTTATCCCAAACCCCTAAAGCCTTATCCCCATGACGAAACGTCTTTTGCTCTCCCTCCTTTTCCTCCTTTCGCTGGCTGCCCCGGCCCAGACCTGGCAGCTGGAGGTCGGTGGCGGTCTGGCCACGCAGTATGGCTCCGCCCGCTCCGTCGGTGCCTACAAGATCGGCGTCGGTTACGAGTACGAACTCGACCTGCACTGGACCGTCACCCCCTCGCTCGCCTTCTACGGCAAGGGTTTCAAGTCGCCGGACCGCATGGTGCCCGTCCTCGACGACAGCGGCGAGCCCGTCTACGACGAGGAGGGCAACCCCGCCCAGTCCCGCATGAGCCGCTCCACCTCGGCCGAGTACGTCGAGCTCCCCGTGCTTTTCCGCTACTACTGGCGCGTGGGCGAGTCGCGCTACGTCGTGCTGGGCGCCGGCCCTTACATTGCCGTCGGCGTCCATGGGAAGGTGAAGACCAAGGGCGACGCCGAGCAGGCCGGCAGCGAGAAGCTCTACTACAACAGTAAGACGTTCAGCGCCGACGGCGTGCGCCGTTTCGATGCCGGGGTGCAGGCCTTCGCCGGCTATCAGTTCGCCACCGGGCTCATTCTCGGCGTGGAGGCCGATTTCGGTCTGGTCCGCTTCTCTACGGACGGCGGACGCAACCTCTCGGGCCTCGTTTCGCTGGCGTATCGCTTTGATTGACGGCAAAATACCTACATTTGGGTATTGCAGGCCCCGGCGGCCCGCCGTATCTTTGCACCAGATTAAGCAACCACAGTAACGTTGTTGGAATAGTGCCGGCGGAGCGCTGGAAGCGTCCAGTAGACGGAACCCGGCGGACAACGGTACCAGATGCGAATCAAGTAGAAAATTTAAATTGTTATGTCCATGTCACGAAAGTGCCGCGCCTGTGAAGGTGCGGCCTTTTTTTGTGCGCGCCGGTCCGGGCGGCTCTTTTCCGGCGCTCTGCGGCCCGCTGCCTGCGGCGGCGGATTCCGCCCCGCCCCGGCGGCGAGCGGCCCGCAGACGGCCGCGGAGGGGGCTCTGTGCCCCTCGTTACGGGCCTTAGCCCCGTAAAAATTCCCCTAAGGCCCGTAAAAACTGGAATAGGGCCCGTTCTTCCGCTCATTAGCCGGGGCGGGGCGGAGACGGACGCAGCCGGTGCGGCGCCCCGCCCCCGCGGCCCGCGGCCGCTTCCCGTCCGCGCGGCCCGGCGCATCGCTCCCCCGGGGCTGCCCTTCCGTCCGGCGGGGGCCGTGGGGCGGAAGGGCGGGCTGTTTCCTGTCTTTAGCGGGCAAATGGTGCGACGGCCCGGACCGGGGCGGGCGCATCGGGGCGGCAGGTTCGTTTTCCGGCGGTTTTGCGGCGATTTAAGGCGATGCGGCGCGCGGCGTGGAGCGCAGTGCCGACGCGCCCGGCGGCCGGGCACAGCGGCTTTGAAAATACGGGGAGCAGGAGAGAAAAAACGCGGCGGCGCTCCGGCGAAAAACCGGGGCGCCGCCGCGGATGCGGGCCGGAGGCAGAAGGCCAGGGCTGGGGGAGGGCGGCCTCAGACCACGCTGCGGCGCAGCACGAGGCGCGACTCCGGACCCATGTTGAAGAGCAGGTCCGCCATGCTCAGGTTCGGCAGGAAGCCGGTGCGTTCGGCGAACACCTGGTAGTAGGGCGCCGGGCGGAAGTGCGGGTCGAGGCGGAAGTCGGCCTTGGGCCGGATGGTCTCGCGGCAGTCGTCGAGTCCCTCGGCCGCGGCGTCCACGTAGTGCGGACTGACGCTCAGCGCCGGGTGCAGGTCGAGCAGGTCGCAGACGAGGGCTTGCAGGGCCGCGTTGAAGTCCACGAGAAACGTGAAGCGCTGCTCGTAGAGGTGGCGGAAGTCGTCCGCGTAGTAGGGGAAATAGGGGCTGTTCTCATAGGCGCTGGCTAGGGCCGTCCAGTGCGTGTGGCGCCAGTTGCCGTGGTCGCTCAGGCGTACGTCGCGCGTGGCCTGCCGCGGTCCGGCGTGCTCCACGGGCAGGGTGAGCGCCAGGGGGCCGTCGGGTCCGGCGATGACGCACCGGTTGCGGTAGGTCTGCTTTACGTAGTGGTCTGCCCGCTCCTCCACCACGCGCGGCGCGGCATAGAGCTTCGTGAAATACTGTACGGGCCCCAGGTAAGCCGAAGTGAGCAGGACGGCGTTCATGGCAGGCGGCGGAAGAAGCGGTCGCGGCGCAGGCGCTGGCCGAAGGGTTTCGTGGGGTCGAGCGAATAGCTCACGCAAACCAGCCGCCCCACGAGGCGTTCGCGTGCAATGATGTCGTTGCCGGCGCGGTAGGTGCCAGGCACCAGGCGCCCCTTGTTGCCGTGGCCGATGCTGTCGCCGGGCATCCCGTCGATGCGGCCCACGCGCAGCCCCTCGGCCGTGCCGGGCGCCTCGTAGGCCACGAGGTCGCCGCGACGGGGCTCGGCGCTGCCCAGACGGGTGGAGCAGGGCTGTCCCGGCTGCCGCAGGCAGAGCCCGTAGGCCATGCGGTTCACGAGGATACGGTCGCCGGCCATCAGGCCCAGGTCCGGGTGGTCCGAAGGCAGGGACACCTGCGTCAGCATCAGGCTGCGCACGCCGACCAGCAGGCCCAGCACGATGAGCGGCGGGAGTACGAAAACGCGCACCGTGCCCCATACGCCCCGCGACTGGCGCGGCGTCGGGACACGGCGGGAAAAGCGTTTCGACAGTTTCATGGAGGAGAGGTTCAGCTTATTGGATGCCGGAGACCCACTTGAAGATGCGGTTCCAGCGCACTTTGCCGTCGAAGGGCCCGTAGTCCGGGTCGAGCGAGAGCCAGACGAAGAGCGGCTTGCCCACGATGTGGTCCTCAGGAACAAAGCCCCAGAAGCGCGAGTCGGCGGAGTTGTCGCGATTGTCTCCCATCATCCAGTAATAGTCCATCTGGAAGGTGTAGCGGTCCGTAGGCCGCCCGTTGATGTAAATCACGCTGTCGCGCACCTCCAACTCGTTGTTCTCGTAGACCCTGATGGGGCGTTCGTAGATGGGCAGGTTGTCGAGCGTGAGCCGCAGCGTGGCGCCCTTCTTCGGTATCCAGACGGGACCGTAATTGGACGTCGTCCAGCTCTTCACCATGTTGAGCGGATAGAGCCAGGCCACGGGCGGACGGACCCGCTCGATCTGGACCACGTAATCCGTCCAGCCGCTCAGGGCCTTGTGCGCCTCGCGCGTCAGCGGCATGTAGTATGTGTAGAAACCGGTCACGTCGTCGCGCACCATTTGCGAGAGGTCCTCGTAAGTGATGCCGAGCTGGCGCTTCCACTCTTCGGGGAAGGGCGTATTGAGCGTCACGGCGTAGAGATACTGCGAGTGGTCCGGTTTCCGGTTGGGACGGCCGTCAAGGTATATCACGTCGTCCTTGATTTGCAGGACCTGTCCCGGCAGGCCTACGCAGCGTTTCACGTAGTTCTCGCGGCGGTCCGTCGGGCGGTCAACGACTTTCCCGTAGATTTCGGGTGCCTGGCGCACGGCCTGGCTGCCGGCGGCGTAGAGGCGGGCGAAGATTTGCTGCTGCTCGGCGTAGTCCATCCCGGCCATGGGGCGCAGGCCCGTGAGCTGTTGCCCGAGGTCGTAGACCATGCCGTAGTAGTCGCGGTCCTGGCATTGCAGGGCCACGGTGTCGCCCGAGGGGTAGTTGAACACGACGATGTCGTTCAGCTCTACTTTCCCCAGGCCCTTCACGCGGCGGTAGTCCCACCGGGGCCACTCCAGGTAGCTCTTTCCCCCTACGAGCGGCATCGTGTTCTGTGTGAGCGGCATCGTGAGCGGTGTCTGCGGGATGCGCGGGCCGTAGGAGAGTTTCGAGACGAGCAGGTAGTCGCCCGTCAGGAGCGTTTTCTCGAGCGAGGAGCTGGGGATGACGAAGTTCTGGAAGAAGAACTGGTTGAGGAAATAGACGCCGACGAGGGCGAAGACTATGGCGTCGACCCAGCTCATGACGCTGCGCACGGTGCGGTTCTTGGACTTTTTCCACCAGCCCCAGTTGATGAACTTGGTGATGTAGGCGTCGACGATGAACGGTACGACCAGCAGGCCCCACCAGGAGCGGACCCAGAGCAGGAAGAGCAGGTAGAGCGCCAGGACTATGGCGCACTTGACGTAGGCCGAGCGGGGGCGCGGTTTGACGTTGAATTTCATATACGGAGAGTGAATGCGTGGAGGCTGCGCGCCGGGGGCTGTGCCGGACGGGCCGGCGCCGGGCGCGGGGGAGGGTTAGAAGTTGAAGAGGTCGTCGGTGGAGAGCAGGCCCGTGTGGGTCGCGGTGAACTCGGCCGCGAGGACGGCGCCCAGGGCAAAGCCGCGGCGGTTGTGGGCGTCGTGCGTCAGGGTGATGCAGTCGGCCGCGCTGTCGTAGCTGACGGTGTGGATGCCCGGCACCTCGCCACGGCGCACGGCGTCGATGCGCAGCCGGTCGGGGGCGCAGTCCGCGCTGCCCGTCACGGTGCCGTCGGGCTGCTGCACGGTGCCTTTCGTCCAGCCCGTCTTGCGGTCGAGCTCGTGGCAGATTTGCTCGGCCAGCGTGATGGCGGTGCCGCTCGGCGCGTCGAGTTTGTGTACGTGGTGCGTCTCTTCGATGTGGACGTCGTACTCGGGGAAGCGGTTCATGATGCGGGCCAGGTAGCGGTTGACGGCGCTGAAGATGGCCACGCCCAGGGAGAAGTTCGACGCCCAGAAGAGCGTGTTCCCCTCGGCGCAGAGGCGGCGCACGTCGGCCTCGTGGTCCTTGAGCCAGCCCGTGGAGCCGCTCACCACCTTTACGCCCGCGCGGAACGCCCGCAGGTAGTTGCCGTAGGCGGCCGTAGGCGTGGTGAACTCAATGGCGACGTCGGCGCTCCGGAACGCCGGGCTGTCGAAATCTTCCTGGTTGTCCAGGTCGATGATGCAAGTGATCTCGTGTCCGCGGCTACGGGCGATTTCCTCAATCATGTGTCCCATTTTCCCGTAGCCTATCAATGCTATTTTCATGTCTTTTCTTGTCTTTCGAGTAAAGTACCCTGCAAAAATAGTGATTTGCAGCGATATGCGGCGGCCGTGCCGTCTACTTTTTTCCACAGGCGGCCGCGGCGGTCCGCTTTGGCCCGCGTCCGGCCGGCCTGGTGCGCCCGTTACGGGGCTAAGGCCCGTGGCGACGGGGCCTATTCCCGTAAAAACTGGCCTTAGCCCCGTGTTTCGCGCGACGGTCGGCGTCGCGGCGGGGACGGAAAAACGCCCTCCGGCCGCTGGGGCGGGAGGGCGTGAAGGCAGTGCGCCGCGCTGCGGGCCGTGGGGGCCGCGCCGCGGGCAGCGTCAGGACTTGAGGTAGTAGTCGACCGTGGTGACGACGCGTACTTTCTTGATGTAGGGCGTGTACTTGTCGCGGTTGTTGATGCTGAAGAGGCCCTGCGAGGCTTGTCTGATTTTGCCCAGTCGGCTGTCGGAGTCCTTGGCGAACTTTTCGGCGGCCTCGCGGGCGTTGTGCGTGGCCTCCTCGATCATTTGCGGTTTCACCTTGTTCAGTCCGCGGAACTCGTATTGTACGCGGTAGTTGTAGTCGCCGTCGGAGATGGCGATGCCCTCTTTAAGCAGCTCGCCCATGCGCGGTATGAGGGCGCGCACTTCATCTACGCTGGTGCTGGCCACAATGGTGACGGAGGTCACGTTGTAGCGGTCGCGGTGTCCCGTCTCGTTGGCGTAGCGGTCGGCCTTGAGGTCCACGATTTGCGGGGCGTCGACGCTGATGTCGGCCTTGTCGATGCCGTTGCGCTCCAGAAAGGCGCTGATGCGCGAGTTGGCCGAGTTGATGTCGGCATACAAGGCCTGGAGGTCGTTGCCCGTAGTCTTGTAGACGATGGGCCAGGTGACGTAGTCGGCCTTGACTTCGCGCTCGGCCAGCCCCTTGACGGTGACCGTACGGTCGCGCTGGGCGAAGCTGTTGAGTCCCCAGTAGAAGAAAGCGCCCAGCAGGATGATGCCTGCGGCCAGGATGGCGGCTTCGATGCGATAGTGTTTCATGACGTAGGTGTATTGGTTGTCGGGGCAAATATAGGCTTTTCCCGCCGTCCGTGCTCCGGAATACAGAATCTTTAACTAAGTCGCGCCGCTATCCCCCGCCTACGCAGCAGGCCGCCCGGGGACTGCGATGCCCGGACGGCCTGCAAAGGGAGAGGGACTGTGGGCCGCGGCCTCAGTCCTTGACGATGATGAGGAAGTAGTTCTTCTTGCCGCGCTGCACGAGGAGGTATTTCCCGTCGATGAGGTCTGCGCTCTCGACGATGCGGTCCGGCGTGTCGAGCTTCTCTTTGTTGAGGCTCACGCCGCCGCCCTGCACGAGCTTGCGCATTTCGCCTTTCGAGGCGAAGCACTGCGTGGTGCCGGCAAAGAGGTCCACGGCCTTCTGGCCCAGGGTCTGGTCGCGCGTCACCTCAAACTGCGGCACGCCCTCGAAGACGCTCAGGAGCGTGGCCTCGTCGAGCTTCAGCAGGCTCTCTTTCGTGGCCTTGCCGAAGAGGATGCCGGAGGCCTCGACGGCGGTCTCGTAGTCCTCGCGGCCGTGTACCATGCACGTCACCTCTTCGCCCAGGCGCTTCTGCAGGACGCGGCGGCCCGGGTCGTTGCGGTGCTCGGCGATGAGGGCGTCGATTTCCTCGCGGCCCAGGGAGGTGAAAATCTTGATGTAGCGCTCGGCCTCCTCGTCGCTGACGTTGAGCCAGAACTGATAGAACTTGTAGGGCGTCGTATAGCGCTTGTCGAGCCATACGTTACCCTGCTCCGTCTTGCCGAACTTCTTGCCGTCGGCTTTCGTAATGAGCGGGCACGTCAGGGCGTAGGCGTCGGCCTCCGGGCCCAGGGTGCGGCGAATCAGCTCGGTGCCCGTCGTGATGTTGCCCCATTGGTCCGAACCGCCCATCTGGAGCTTGCAGCCCTTCGTCTGGTAGAGGTGGAGGAAGTCGTAGCCCTGGAGCAGCTGGTAGGTGAACTCGGTGAACGAGAGGCCGTCGCGCGCCTCGCCGTTAAGGCGTTTCTTCACGCTGTCCTTAGCCATCATGTAGTTCACCGTAATGTGCTTGCCCACGTCGCGGGCGAAGGCCAGAAACGTAAAGTCCTTCATCCAGTCGTAGTTATTGACCAGCTCGGCGGCGTTGGGCGCGTCGGACCCGAAGTCAAGGAAGCGGCCCAGCTGCTTTTGGATGCAGGCTACGTTGTGACGGAGCACGTCTTCGGTCAGCAGGTTGCGCTCGGCGCTCTTACCCGAGGGGTCGCCGATCATACCGGTCGCTCCTCCGACGAGAGCCAGCGGCTTGTGGCCGGCACGCTGAAAATGGCGGAGCATCATCACGCTGCACAGGTGGCCGATGTGAAGGGAGTCGGCCGTAGGGTCTATGCCTACGTAGGCCGTGACCTGTTCGCGCGAAAGGAGTTCCTCCGTTCCGGGCATCATTTGGTGGAGCATCCCGCGCCACCGCAGTTCTTCTACAAAGTTCATCGGTTTTGTTTATGATAGGGTTTCTGGTTATGGATTCTTGTGCGGGGTCTGCGGCGCGTTGCCGAGCAGGCCGAGGGCGCGGTTTTCGGCCGCCTCCATCACCTCGCGTTGGCCGGGGCCCTTGTCGTCGATGCCGCAGAGGTGGAGCACGCCGTGGATGATGACGCGGTGCAGCTCCTCGGCGTAGTCCGTGCCCTGCTCAGCGGCGTTCGAGCGCACCGTGTCCAGGCTGATGAAGATGTCGCCGCTGATGACGTCGCCCTCCGTATAGTCGAAGGTGATGATGTCCGTATAGTAGTCGTGTTGCAGGTACTGGCGGTTCACCTCGAGAATCTTCTCGTCGTCACAGAAGATATAGGCCAGCTCGCCCACCCGCTTGTGGTAGGTGGCGGCCACGGCCTTGATCCACGCCGAAGTATCGCGGTGCGGAATGGCCGGCAGGTTCACGTTGATGTGCTGGTAAGAAATCATGTTGCGTTAAGGTTCGTGGCGTCCCGGCGCCGTCCGGCAGCTCCTTGCCCCGTCCGGCCCGGTTTCAGAAAAGGGTGGGCTGGTCCGGCACTGCCGTGCGCGGCGTGCGGCCCAGGTGGCGGTAGGCCAGCTCCGTCACCTCGCGGCCGCGGGGCGTACGGTGGATGAAGCCTTCCTGTATGAGAAACGGTTCGTAGACTTCCTCGAGCGTTCCGGGGTCTTCGCCGATGGCGGTGGCGATAGTGGTCACGCCGACGGGGCCGCCCTTGAACTTGTCGATGATAGTCAGCAGGATTTTGTTGTCTATTTCGTCGAGCCCGTAGCGGTCAATGTTGAGCGCCTCGAGGGCATAGCGTGCGATGGCCACGTCGATGCGTCCGTTGCCCTTCACTTGGGCGAAGTCGCGCACGCGGCGCAGCAGGGCGTTGGCCACGCGGGGCGTCCCGCGCGAGCGGCCGGCGATTTCCGTGGCCGCTTCCGCGTCGATGGGCACCTTGAGGATGTCCGCCGAGCGCTGTACGATGCGGCCCAGCGTCTCGGCGTCGTAATACTCCAAGTGGAGGTTGATGCCGAAGCGGGCGCGGAGCGGCGCCGTGAGCAGTCCGCTGCGCGTCGTGGCGCCGACCAGTGTGAACGGGTTCAGGTCTATTTGAATCGAGCGGGCGGCCGGGCCGCGGTCTATCATGATGTCGATGCGGTAGTCCTCCATTGCTGAGTAGAGATACTCTTCGACGACCGGCGCCAACCGGTGGATTTCGTCGATGAAGAGGACGTCGTTCGGCTCGAGCGAGGTGAGCAGGCCCGCCAGGTCGCCCGGTTTGTCGAGCACCGGTCCCGACGTCACCTTGAACCCTACGCCCAGCTCGTTGGCTATGATGTTCGAGAGCGTCGTCTTGCCCAGTCCGGGCGGGCCGTGGAGCAGGGTGTGGTCCAACGGTTCGCCGCGCAGCTTGGCCGCTTCGACGAACACGCGCAAGTTGTCCACCACTTTCCGCTGCCCGCTGAAGTCGTCGAAACAGAGCGGCCGCAGGGCGTTCTCGTAGTCCCGTTCCGACGGCGTCGGGGCGAACTGCTCCGCGCGGATATCAAAAGTATCTTCTGCCATATCTCCCGCAAAGATAGGCATAATAATCGAGACGCGCCACAAATGTCCCGCGCCAAATGCCCCTTTTCGGCGGAAAGACTTACCTTTGCCGCAGACAATGCAACAGGCTTATGGTGCTCAACTATATTTGGATCGCTTTTTTCGCTACGGCCTTCGTCATCGCGGCCGTGCGTCTGCTCTTCTTCGGCGACGTCGACGTTTTTCCCGCCATAATGAATTCCACGTTCGACACGGCCCGCTCGGCCTTTGAAATATCGCTCGGCCTCACCGGCGTACTTTCGCTCTGGCTCGGCATCATGAAGATCGGCGAGCGCGGCGGCGTGGTCAACGTCCTGGCGCGCCTGCTCGGACCGCTCTTCTCCAAGCTCTTCCCCGACATACCGAAGGGGCACCCCGTCGTAGGCAACATCTTCATGAACCTCTCGGCCAACATGCTCGGCCTGGACAACGCCGCCACGCCCCTGGGACTGAAGGCCATGGAAGGGCTTCAGGAGCTCAATCCCCGTAAGGACACGGCCACCAACCCTATGATCATGTTCCTCGTGCTCAACACCTCGGGCCTCACCATAATCCCCGTGAGCATACTCGTTTACCGCGCGCAGCTGGGGGCTGCGCAGCCGACCGACGTCTTTGTCCCCATCCTCATCGCCACTTTCTGCTCCACGCTGGCCGGTATTGTCGTGACGAGCATCTACCAGCGCATTAACCTCTTCAACCGCACCGTGCTGCTCACGCTGGGCCTGCTCTGTGTGGGGATGGCCGCCATGGTCTGGGGCTTTGCCCGGCTGGACGGCCCGATGATGAACGTCGTCGGGACGACTACCGCCAACGTCCTGCTCTTTCTCATCATCATCGTGTTCCTGCTGGCCGGCATCCGTCGGCGTATCAACGTCTACGAGGCCTTTATCGAAGGCGCCCGCGAAGGGTTCACCACGGCCGTGCGCATCATTCCCTATCTGGTCGCCATGCTGGTCGGCATCGGCGTGTTCAGGGCTTCGGGCGCGATGGACTGGATTGTCGACGGCTTCGAGTGGGTTGTCTCGCTCTTCGGCGGTGACAGCCGCTGGGTGGGGGCACTCCCTACGGCCTTGATGAAGCCCCTGAGCGGCAGCGGGGCACGCGGCATGATGGTCGACGCGATGACGACCTACGGCGCCGATTCCTTCGTCGGCCGCCTCAGTTGCATTTTCCAGGGCGCTACCGACACGACGTTCTACATCCTGGCCGTCTATTTCGGCTCCGTCGGCGTGCGCCGCACGCGCCACGCCGTGGCCTGCGGCCTCATGGCCGACCTGGCCGGCATCGTGGCCGCCCTCGCCGTCTGCTACCTCTTCTTCGGCTGAGGCCCGTCCCCGCCGCCTCGCGCCCAGGGTCCGTCGCTCCGCACTTAGGGCCCGCCGCCTCGCGCTTAGGGCCCGCCGCTACGGGGCCTATTCCCGTAAAAACTGGCCCTAGCCCCGTAAAAACTGGGCTTAGCCCCGTTCGCGCAGTCCCTGTCCGGCGAGTGCGGCCGGCCGTCGGAGGCGGCGCGGGGCCTTGTTTCCTTCAAAAAATCTTAAGGGGACTTCTATAAATTAAATCCCTGATTATAAGTTGCATAAGCGGATAA
>USPK01000015.1 GCA_900556465.1 uncultured Prevotella sp.
GCGACCTCCAGGTTATGAGCCTGGCGAGCTACCAACTGCTCCACTCCGCGATGTTGTTTCTTGATTTCGAGTGCAAAAGTACAGTTTTTTAGTTTACGCGCCAAATGTTTCCGGTACTTTTTTCTGAAAACTATATCTTTTTATACATGAATAAACAAAAACGGAGAGAAATGCCATGTATGCTTGTCATAATATCCTGGAAGGGCACACTTCTGCGCTTTTTGTCGGGCGGGGGCTGTTGGCGTTTGTTCTACGCGAAGGGCGGGGAAGAACTGATTGGAGCCCGGGGTGGCCGTGGCCGGGATTTCCGGAAATGGGGCATGCCGATACGAAGTTTTGCGGCCGGGGCTGCGCGACTGTGGGCCCGGTGCCCCGGTGCAGGCCCGGTCGCAGCCGGACGGGGAAGCCGGTTACGGGGCTAAGGCCAGAAAAAACGGGGCTAAGGCTCGTTTTTCCTAGCCTTAGCCCCGTTCGTCGCGCGATAAGCCGTCGCTGCGCTGTGCGCGTCGCGGCGTCGCGTTTCCGTGGTCTGCGGGGACGGAGGGAAAGGCGGCGCGGGACTGTCTCCCCAATGTCCGGGACGGGCCGTATGGCCGCTGCGTCCGCCGGCTGGGGGCGAAACCTTTCGTCCGGTTCCTTCCCGTCCTGCAAGCCATCAGTTCCCGGCCCCGCTGCGCTCCTCGATGACGCAGTCAGCCGGCGCCTTGATGTTCCCGTCGAGTGTGACGGAGCCGATATGGTCCGCCACGATGCGGCCGGAGGTCGGGTTCTTGATGTTCGTGATGATGCCCCGGATGTCGGCTTGCAGCGTGCTGTATTCAAAGGCGCGGTCGCAGGCCGCGTCGAAGGTGCAGTTCTCCAGGACGAGATTGTTCGCGTAGCAAAGCGGCTGTTCGCCCGAGATGTGGCAGTTGACGAGGCGCAGGTTTCTGGAGTGCCAGCCCAGGTATTCGCCGTCCAGTTCAGAGTCGTAGATGGTGACGTTCTCTACTTCCCAGAAGGCGTCCTTCGTTGTGATCTTCGCATGATGTATCTCGGCGTTTTTCACGTATTGGAACACGTATTTGCTGTCGCTCTCGAGCCCGTCCACATAAATATTGCGGCTGAACATGAACGGGTAGGTGCCGTCGTGCAGCTTGAGGTTCTTGATGCGGAGGTCGGCGCAGCGCCAGAAAATCTCGTCCGCGTCGTTTATCTGTACGTTTTCCATCTCAATGTCATACATCTCGCGGAACATCTTGGGCGCGTCGATGATGGTGTCGCTCATCTTCAGGTGGTCGGAATACCACAGGGCGGAGCGTCCCCCGACGGCAAAGTAACAGTCCTTGATGGTGAAGCCATGAACATGCCAGAAGGGATAATTTCCCTCGAAGCGGCAGTTGGTCGCTACGATGTTGCTGCACTCCTTAATGGCCGACTCGCTGGCAAGAATTGTCACGCCGTTGAGATGAAGGTCGTGCGAGGCGAAAAGCGGCCGTTCGCCGCCAAATTCTTTGTCTTTAATCAGTTGCATATATTCGTAGTTAAGTTTCTTCCTTACCGGATGCAAAGTTACATACTTCGGCGCAGTCCCGTTTTATGCGGACTACGGACGGAATGACCACTATTACGGATTTTGCCGCATTCCGGCGGGCGGGGGCGGCGTCGGGGAGCGGCCCTGACGAGCAAAACGGTTATCCCGGAACCGATAGATTCAGGGATAACCGTGAGGGGCAGGCTGCAGTTGGGCACCGCAGCCCGACGGTGCTGGAGCAAGATGGCGGGGCAGGGGCGCTTTACCGGATGCCGCGGCGGTTGAGCGCCTCTGCGTAGCGCCTGGCGTTGCGCATGTGTTCCTCGTAGGTGGCCGCAAAGCGGTGTGTACCCGAGAAGTCTTCCTTGGCGCACATGTAGAGGTAGTCGTGGTGCGCGTAGTGGAGAACGGCGTCGATGCTGGAGAGGGCCGGGATGGCGATGGGGCCGGGGGGCAGCCCTTCGTAGCGGTACGTGTTGTACGGGCTGTCCACGGTGAGGTGCTCGTGCAGGATGCGGCGCAGGTCGAAGCGGCGGAGGGCGAACTTCACGGTCGGGTCGGCCTGGAGCTTCATGCCCTCGCGCAGGCGGTTGAGGTACATGCCCGCGATGAGGGGCTTTTCCTCGTTGTTGGCTGTCTCCTGGTCCACGATGGAGGCCAGCGTGATGACCTCAAAGGGCGTGAGGCCCGCGGCTTCGGCCGCTTGCAGCCGTTCCTGGGTCCAGAAGGCCTTGCTCTCGCGCTCCATGCGTCGGGTGAGCTGGGCCGGCGTCACGTTCCAGAACACTTCGTACGTGTTGGGCAGGAAGAGGCAGGCGAGCGTAGCCGTGTCGCATCCGAACTGGCTGCAGAAGGCAGAGTCGGCAAAGTTGGCGGCCCACTCCGCCGAGTCCGCCTCAAGCTGGCGGCCCAGGCGGGCGGCGAGGTCGTTCATGGTGCGCACGTTGGGTATGGTCAGCCGCACGGGGGCTTGCCGGCCGTTGCGGAGGTCGCGCACCAGTTGCAGAGCGCTCTTTCCCGGCGCCACTTCGTAGCGGCCCGGCCGGACGTTGTGGGCGTAGTGCAGCAGCGCGGCCGATGCGCGTGCCGTCCAGAACTGCAGGGGACGGCCGTAGGGCCGGGCTTTCTGGAAAACGGAGTCGACATTGTCGTCCTGGTCTATATATATATAGGTGTGGGTCGGGCTGGAAGAGAAGTGTCCCAGCAGCCCCCAACAGGCGGCGCCCAGCAGCAGCGCGACGCAGACGGTTCCGGCAATGACGATTTTTCCGGTTTTTGATTTTTTCATCGTGTGAGTTTGTTCCGTTATTAGGGACAAAAGTACGAATTAATCTGCGCCGCGCCGTTCCCCCTAAAGCTATTTTCCGAAAAAATCCGTTCTGTTGACGTTCTTTAGAAAAGTGCGGTTTGCAATCTTGGCCCATAGCTGCCGGGACCGGCGGGACAGCGGGCAGGACAGGCGTGTGGCGACGTGCGATAGTACGGAGAAATTTTGTAACTTTGCAGGAAGATTTACCGCCAGAACGAGATTATTGGATATAACGATATGAAACTGGGCTTATTTGTTCCGTGCTACGTCAATGCCATCTTTCCGCAGGTAGGCGTAGCCTCTTATAAACTCCTGACATACTTTGGGCTGGACGTGGTTTGTCCCGAGCAGCAGACCTGTTGCGGGCAACCGATGGCCAATGCCGGATTTGAAAGCGAGGCCGTCCGCGCGGCGCAGCATTTTGAGACGCTTTTTGCCGGCTGCGACTACGTGGTCGGTCCGTCGGCCAGCTGCGTCGCTTTCATACGCGGGCACTACGGCCAGCTGCTGTCGGGGCACGACGCGGACCATCCGTGCGAGGCCGAGGGCCGGGTGTATGACATTTGCGAATTTATCCACGACGTGGTTCGCCCGAAGTCGTTGCCTTCGAGCTTCCCCCACAAGGTGAGCCTCCAGAACAGTTGCCACGGGGTACGCCTGCTCCACCTGTCGGCCCCCAGTGAACTGAACGTGCCTTACTACAACAAACTGCGCGACCTGTTGGCGCTGGTGAAGGACTGCGAGGTCGTGGAGCCGGAACGCCGCGACGAGTGCTGCGGGTTCGGAGGCATGTTTTCCGTGGAAGAGCACGCCGTGTCGGGGCGTATGGGGCACGACAAGGTGCACCGCCACCTGGCCACGGGAGCAGAGTATATCACCGGGGCAGACAGTTCCTGCCTGATGCACCAGAACGGCATCATTGAACGGGAACAATTGCCGATAAAGACGATCCATATCGTAGAAATTTTAGCAGCAGGATTATGAGTACCAAGCATTCGATTGCCGCAGAGCAATTCTTGAAAGGCGAACGCGCCCCCTGGCACGACGAGACGTTGTGGATGGTCCGTGCGAAGCGCGACACCATGAGCCGCTCGTTGCCGGAATGGGAAGACCTCCGCAATGCTGCCGCGGCCCTGAAGGATTACAGCAACAGCCACCTGGCCGACTTGCTCGAAGAGTTTGAACGCAACGCGACGGCCGCCGGAGTACAGGTGCACTGGGCCTGTGACGCGAAGGAGTTTTGCGAAACGGTGGCCTCCATCCTGGACGAGCATGGCGTGAAGCACCTCGTGAAGAGCAAGTCCATGCTGGCGGAAGAGTGTGAGCTGAATCAGTATCTTGAAGCACACGGCATAGAGGTGGCGGAGACGGATCTGGGGGAAAGAATCCTGCAATTGCTTCACGAGAAACCCAGCCACATCGTGCTGCCCGCCATCCACCTGCGTAAGGAGGAAATCGGCGACCTGTTCCGCCGTGAAGGCATGAGTGTGGAACCCGGGAATAACGACCAGACCTATCTGACCCATGCGGCGCGGCACGACTGGCGCCACAAGTTCCTCGAGGCCGGCGCGGCCATGACGGGATGTAATTTTGCCGTGGCGGAAACGGGGGAGTGCGTGGTCTGCACGAACGAGGGGAACGCCGAGATGGGCACCTCGCAGCCCAAACTGCAGATTACCGCGTTCGGACTGGAAAAGATAGTCCCCGACCGCCGTTCGCTCGGCGTGTTTACCCGATTGCTGGCCCGCTCCGCCACCGGGCAGCCCGTGACGACCTATACGGCGCACTATCGCAAGCCCCGTCCCGGCGGCGAGATGCACTTTATCATTGTGGACAATGGCCGGACCGACATTCTGGCCAACACGGAGCATGTGAAGATGCTGAATTGCTTGCGTTGCGGCGCCTGTATGAATACTTGCCCGGTCTATCGCCGCAGCGGGGGATACAGTTACACGTATTTTATTCCCGGTCCGGTGGGGATTAACCTGGGAATGCTGAAAGACCCCGTCCGTTACAGCGACAACGTGTCGGCCTGCTCGTTGTGTCATTCGTGTCAGAACGTGTGCCCGGCCAAGGTGGACCTGGCCGACCAGATATACCGTTGGCGCCAGGTGCTGGACAGTTATGGCGTGGCCAATAAGGCGAAGAAGCGCATTTCGGAGGCCATGGATTTTGTCATAGAACGCCCCCGCCTGTTTGGTGCGGCGCTCCACGGGGCCCATTGGGTGAACGTCTTGCCCCATTGGCTGGTCTACAATCGGTTGAATGACTGGGGGAAAGAGCATGAGATGATGCACTTCCCCAAGGAGAGCTTCAGCGAGATGTGGAAGAAAAAGGAAGTAAAGCCGGCCCGGTTTACGGAAAAAAGCAGAGAACAGCATGACGAACAGTAGAGAAACGATTTTGAAGAAAATCCGGAACAATACGCAGCAGGTGTACGAACGTCCGGATTTGTCGGCGCTGGAGGCGGAAGCCATCCGTTATGCGGACAAGGTGGCGCAGTTTCAGCAGGTAATGAAGCAGATGGGCGGGCGTGCCGTTGTGGTGGAGCCCGGCGACGACCTGAACGAACTGATTCGCCGCCAGTATCCCGACGCCAAGCGTATCGCGTCGACCATAGAGCTGGTGTCGGTGAACGGCGCCGCGCAGAAAATCACTTGCCAGACGTTCCATCCGGACAGCGTAGCCCAGTCGCGCGACTTGGACGGAACGGACCTCGCCATCATAGGTGGCGTGTGCGGCGTGTGCGAGAACGGCGCGGTGTGGATTTGTCAGGAAGTCGAGCAGCGGGCGGTCTATTTCATCGCCGAAGCGCTGGCCATCGTGCTGGACCGTCGTCATCTGGTGAACAATATGCACGAGGCTTACCGGCATATTGATACGGGGAAATACGGTTTCGGCGTGTTTATATCCGGACCGTCGAAAACGGCCGACATCGAGCAGGCCCTGGTGTTCGGCGCACACGGCGCGGCCGACGTGACTGTCTTCCTGGTTTGACCACCGGGAATACGACGGAGCATCTGAAACGGTTGCGCGCCGCGCTTAGGTCATTTCCTAAGTGCGGCGCGCAACCGTTTTGTTCGGGAACGCTCAGCCGATGGGAATGCAAAGCCCCTCGTTGGCGACAATGGTCTCGGGAAAGACGGCCCTGGCTTCAGCGAGCAGGTCGGATTCGTCGTCGAAACGTGCGGAGAAGTGGCCGATGACCAGTTTCTTGACGTGGGCGTCGCGGGCCATGGTGGCCGCCTGTTCTGCGGTGGAGTGAAAGGTTTCTGTAGCCCGGGCGCTCTCGGCACGGCTGAAAGTGGCTTCGTGGAAGAGGAGGTCGACCCCTTCCAACAGGGGAACGTTTTCCGGGAGGTAGGCGGTGTCGGAACAATAGGCGTAGCTGCGGGGCGGAGCCGCCGGGCTGACCAACCACTCGTGGGGGATGACGCGCCCGTCCGGCGTGGTCCAGCCGGCCCCCTCCTTGATGGAGTTGAAGGCGTAGACGGGAATCTCGTAGTAATCGGTGACGTCGCGGCGGATGTGGGGAAGCGACTGACGCTCACGGAAGAGAAAACCGCAGCAGGGCAGGCGGTGGCGCAGCGGAATGGTGCTGACGGTTAAAGTCTTGTCTTCGTAGATGGTCTCGCTTCTCGTCGTGTCGAAGGCCTGTATGATGACTTGAAAGCCGGCTCCCTTGCAGTAGAATTTTAACCACGGTCTGAGCAGGCCCTCTAATTCGCCAGGGGCGTGGATAACGAGATCGCCGGTGCGGCCTAAGAGCGAGAAGGTGGAAATGAGGCCCATCAGTCCGAAGCAATGGTCGCCATGCAGATGGGATATGAAAATGTGGTGCAGCTTAGAGAAACTGAGACGTTGGTGGCGCATCTGCAGCTGGCTGCCTTCGCCGCAGTCTACCATGAAGAGCTTGTCTCCGCGCAGCACTATCTGCGAAGTGGGGTGATGCCTGAGTGTGGGGAGGGCACTACCGCATCCTAATATGTGCAATTCAAATCGTTCCATCGTCCTGCAAATTTAGTGTAAGGCGGACTAAGGGCCAAACCGGCGGCCCTTTTTCTGTACGATTTTTAAGATTTATGGTTAGACCGGGACCATGGGGCCGGGCTCTTGTTCGGTTCCCGGTGCACGCTTTTGGAAATGCCGCTTTCCCGAGGTGAGGAAGCGGACGGCCCGGGCGGTGTAGCGCTCGAGTTCCTGGGGAGTGACTTGCGAGCGTGTCGTACCCGGGCGATAGCAGACGCGGATGGGGCGCAGGCCGGCCGAGCGAAGGATGTGTCGCAAGGCGGATGCGGTGCCGCGGGCTTGGTGGGCAAGCAAGTGGAAGGGGGACGGGGCCGTGGAGGTTATGAGTAGCAGGGCGCGCTTGCCCTTTAAGCGGCCACGCGGCAGGCGGAACGGCGAACGCGGCGTTTCAATCAGGCCATATACCATACGGTCGAAGAGCGATTTGAGTGTTCCGGGCATGTTGCCCCAGTAGCACGGACTACCGATGAGAATGGCATCGGCTTCTGTGATATGATGAAGAACAACCGACGTATCGTCCGCAGGAAGCAGGCAGCGGTTCCGGGTGCGGCACTGCATACATCCGGTGCATGGGGCAAAGTGCAGTCGGGTTATGTCGAGCTTGACAACCCGGTGGCCCTTTCGGGAAAGTTCGCGGGAAATGGATTCCAGGTGGGTGGAAAGGGTGCCCTTCGGACGGGGACTGGCATTGAGAATCAGGATGTTCATGAGCGAGAGGCCCAGCGTATGAGGCTGAACTTACATTTTATGCCGGATGGGACGGGGCCGCAGCGGGTTTTTCGTCTGACTGAGGCGCTCGGGATTTTGCTTGATGAAGTCGCTCCAGTTCCTTGTAGCGGTGCCACGATGCCCTGCGGGGACGGAGGAAATAAAGGCGTGCGACTGAAGGTAATGGCAGTAAGCCACGCCGAGGGCATCGCTCGCATCGAGGTAGGGAGGCATCGCTTCGGGGCGGATAGTGAATATGCGACTGAGCATGGCGGCCATTTGCTCTTTGCTGGCTTGACCGTTTCCCGTGATGGCCATCTTGATTTTCATGGGCGCGTATTCGTAGATGGGAATGTTACGGCTGATGGCTGCGGCGATAGCTACGCCCTGTGCCCGGCCAAGTTTGAGCATGCTCTGAACATTCTTCCCAAAAAACGGGGCTTCGATGGCCAGCTCGTCAGGTTGGAAACTGTCGATAATCCCTTTGACCCGTTCATAAATCCTTCCCAGCTTGGCGTACACGTCTGTGCAGCGACGCAGGTCGATAACGCCCATCGCGATGAGCTGTACGTTGCGGCGCTGTACGCGTATGATGCTGTATCCCAGTAGATTCGTACCAGGGTCAATGCCTATGATAATCTTGGGAGCGTCTGTCGTAGAATTGGAGGGCACTATTTTCCGGTTTTCATGAATAAGGCCGCTTGCTCGGCGGCCAAATGTCTGGAGTAGCAAAATTAGGAGTTTATATGCGAATAGCGTACTTTTTTATTGTGAAAGTTTATTATTCAGAGAATAAATTATACATTTGCACAGAGTTCTAAATACTATTCGAAGATGAAACGTGCTTGTTTTTTTGCCTTTTTATTCTTTTGCATGGGTTTTTCTGCGGCATTCGCTCAGGCTGTGCTGAAATTTGACAAAACAACTCATAATTATGGGAAATTCTCGGAAGAGAAACCGGTATCGTGTGTCTTTTATTTTACGAATACCGGAGATGAGCCGTTGGTGATTCAGCAGGTCATGACTTCGTGCGGATGTACCGCGGCCGATTTTACCAAGACGCCGGTGCAGCCGGGAAAGAAGGGCTCGGTGACTGTCACGTACGACGGGGCCGGTCGTGCTGCCGGGCATTTTAAGAAAGTGATTTCCATTCGCTCGAATGCGAAGAACAGCATGGTGAGAATCTACGTCGAGGGATTCCTGACAAAGAAGGACTGACAGGCCTCGGACAGCCGCTTTTATTCCTTTTCTCAAAAAACATAAGACGATGACGAACAATCATTTGGTAATAATGGCCGGAGGTATCGGCAGCCGGTTCTGGCCCTTGAGTAGCCCCGAGCGCCCCAAGCAGTTCCTGGACATCCTCGGTTGCGGGAAAACCTTGATTCAGTTGACGGCCTCCCGTTTCGAGGGATTGGTCCCCAGGGATAATGTGTGGGTCGTCACCTCGGCGGCTTATAAGGATTTGGTCTATGAGCAGCTGCCGGATGTTCCTAAGGAGAATATTTTGTTGGAGCCCTGTCGGAGGAACACGGCGCCGTGTATCTGCTACGCCAGTTGGAAAATTAAGAAGCGTGACCCGCGGGCGAATATAGTCGTAGTTCCGAGCGACCATATTATAACGGACTTGAAGGCCTTCCAGTCCGCCATTGCCGACGGCATGGAGTTCTCGGCCGAAACAGATGCGATAGTGACCCTGGGCATACAGCCGACAGGCCCCGAGACAGGGTACGGATATATCAAGGCCGACCTGGGCTATTCTTCGTCGCGGAAGAAAAACATTTTCCGCGTGGACGCTTTTAAGGAGAAGCCGGACCGCGAGTTGGCCGAAAGTTATCTGGCGCAGAAAGTCTATTTCTGGAATGCGGGCATTTTCATCTGGAACGTCAGTACCATTATTAATGCGTTCCGGGTCTATCTGCCGAAGACGTCCAGCATATTTGAGGAGATGCTGCCCTACTATGACACGCCGCTGGAAGAAGAGAAGGTCAATGCTGAGTTTCCGAAATGCGAGAATATATCTGTGGATTACGCCATCATGGAGAAGGCCGAGGAGGTCTTTGTCTATCCGGCTACGTTCGGCTGGAGTGATTTGGGCACCTGGGGCGCTCTCCGCAAAGAAGTGGAACAGGACAAATATGGTAATGCCGTAATGAACGAGGGCGTGGACTTGTACGAAACATACAACTCCATCGTCTGCACGTCGCAGTTAAAGAAGGTTGTGGTGCAGGGTCTGGACGGCTACATCGTAGTAGAGAAGGACGGCATACTGTTAATCTGCAAATTGGCAGAGGAACAGCGAATCAAGCTATTCCACCAATAAAGTGGCAGAGAATCTTACTCCGTTTGTGTTTGCGCTTGAGCAGTGGTACGAACTGCACAAGCGCAATTTGCCTTGGAGAGGGACGCACGACCCATATCGTATCTGGGTCTCTGAAATCATTTTACAGCAGACACGCGTTGCCCAGGGCTACGATTATTACCTGCACTTTATTTCTGAATTTCCGGACGTCGCCGCGCTCGCCGCCGCCCCCGAAGAAAAAGTGCTACGAGTGTGGCAGGGGCTGGGCTATTACAGCCGGGCGAGGAATATGCTCGCGGCAGCCCGTACCGTTATGGAAAAATATGGCGGACAGTTTCCTGCCGATTATTCCGAAGTGCGGGGGTTGAAGGGAATCGGTGATTATACCGCCGCGGCCATTTGTTCTATCGCGTACAATCAGCCTTATGCCGTTCTGGACGGTAATGTGTTCCGCGTCCTCTCTCGCTATTTTGCAGTGGATTTGCCCATCGACTCCACCGACGGGCGCAAATATTTTAAGCATTTGGCGGACGAGATGCTGGACAGGCGCCGTCCGGGCTATTACAATCAGGCCATCATGGACTTCGGTGCCCTGCAGTGTGTGCCGAAGTCTCCTGATTGCTTGGACTGTCCGCTTGCCGACAGCTGCTTGGCCTTCGCCGAAGGGAAAGTAGAGAACTTTCCGCGGAAGGAAAAGAAAACGGCTGTGAACGACCGCTTCCTTTTTTACGTGATTATCCGAAAAGGGGACAGTGTTTACTTGCATCGCCGCGGGGACAAGGACATCTGGGCCGGCCTGTACGAGCCTTATTTGGTGGAATATCCCGGTGTCCCGTCCGAGCAGGATATGGCGCAGCGCCTGGATTCGCAGTTCGGGGACGCCCTTATCCGCGTGCGGCGATTGGTGGAGCGCAGGAAACATGTCCTGACGCACCGACGCTTGTGGATAAATGCCTGTCTTGTAGAAGTTCGTCCCGATTATGAACTCCAGGATTACGAGCTGGTAAAAATAAAAGGCATAAGGAAATACCCTATGCCTAAACCAATTGTAGATATTTTCAGCGAGCTACAGTCTAATCCTCACCCTTGATAATAGGTAGGCGGAGCTTGTATTTGACGGCCAGTAGTCGCGTCAGTACGACGATGAAACCGCAGACCAGGCCGCAAGTGAGCAGAGACAGACCCAGCAGACAGCAGCAGTAGTAGGCTACGCCGCCTATTACGCAGGCCAGCGCGTAGATTTCTTTTCGGAAAATCAGGGGCTCTTCGTTGATAAACACATCGCGCAGGACGCCGCCACCCGCGCCGGTGATGGTTCCCATGAGGATAGCCACCCAAAACGGGAAATGTTCTCCGGTAGCCGTGGTGGCCATCAGCGTTTTTTCGATGCCGGTTACCGTAAACATGGCCAGACCGATTGTGTCGAAAATAAACCACGTGTTGTTTTGTCGGACCAGGAGTTTTCGGAATATAATAACCCAGACAAGCGCCAGGCCGGAGCACAGCAGGTAGAACGGATTCGTCATCCAGAAGGGGGTAAGCCCCAGCATCAGGTCGCGCAGCGTACCGCCGCCGATGGCTGTGGTAAGGCCGATGACATAAGCTCCAAACAGATCGAATCTTTTGGCCGAGGCCAGTCGGATACCGGAAATGGCGAAGGCCAAGGTTCCTACAAAATCAAAGACCTGGGAAAAGGTGATTTCAGGTAGCGTCATTTTTCCAAGAATTGTTTTCGGCGTTTAGTTGACAACGTTGACGGGCGTTCCTTCAAAGAAACTGCGAATGTTGTGAGCGAGGATGTCGAGGATGCGTCCTCTGGCTTCAAGGGTCGCCCAGGCAATGTGAGGCGTGATATAGGTGTTGGGGGCGGCGAGTAGGGGATTGTCTGCCGCAGGAGGCTCTTGGGTCATGACGTCACAGCAGTACGCTTTTAGTTTATTCTCCATGAGCGCTTTCGCAACGGCCGCTTCGTCCACCAGTTTTCCCCGGGCCGTGTTGATCAGAATCAGGTTCGGATTGGCCTGGTCCAGCAGCGCTTCGTTTACGAACTGCGCGTTTTCCGGCGTAGAGGGGCAATGCAGACTGACGATGTCGCACGTTTTGAAGGCTTCGGCCAAAGCGATTTTCTCGACGTCTGCCGGCAGCGCCTTCTGTGCTTTCGACGTGACGGCGTAGAGTTTGGCGCCGAGCGTGCGGAGTATGCGCGTGGTCGCTTGCCCAATGTGGCCAAACCCGACGACGGCGAATTTCTTGCCGGAAAGTTCCATGATGGGTTGTTCCCAGCGGCAGAAATCCGGGCTCGAGCTCCAGTAGCCCTTATGGTTGGCGTCCGCATAGAATCCGACATGGTTCGTGGCCTCCAGGAGCAGGGCCAGCACCATTTGCGCCACAGCTTCCGTGCTGTAGTTGGGGCAATTGCATACCGTGATGCCGCAATCGCGGGCGGCCTTCGTGTCGATGGGGTCGTAGCCCGTAGCGGCAACGCATATCAGTTTCAAGTTGGGCAATTGCCGGAAATGTGTCCGGTCTAGCTTTACTTTGTTGGTAATAATGACGTCCGCGTCCAGACTTCTCTCGATGACGTCTTCCGGTGCTGTCCTGTCGAAAGTCTTCAGATTACCTTCTGCCGTCAGTAAATCCCAGGTCAAGTCGCCTGGATTTACGCTGAAGCTATCCAGGAAAGTGATGTTTGGCATATTGTGTAAGGGTTTATGGTTTAGAGCTATTGAGGGCGGTAAGTCGTGGTGCGCCAGCCCACCAGCCGGTCGTAGCGGCTTCCTGCCTGACAGTAGTAAATTAAAATGGTATATTCGTTTTCTGTTTGCCAGAAATTGCCTTCTATCGTTGGGACAGTAGTTGGCGGGTCTATCAGATATTGATAAGAGTAATACCCTTGTTTCAGCAGCAAGGCGGCTTCGTAGGCCTCGCTGGCCGGATTGTAGGTCATGACATAGGGCGCGGTGTTTTGGTCGTAGGTCCACGTGCCATTGACATAAACCTTCGTGCCGGCAGCCAGTTCGGGCGTGTTCAACGTGAAGTGGACCCAAACATAGTCCGCTTCGGTGTCCGACGAGTAGTCGTTGTTGGCCAGGGCGACGAAGCGGCCGTTCTGGTCTTCGTCGTATAAGTAGTTTGTCCGCGGCTTGTCGGGCATGAGCGTAACGTGATAGTAGGGCTCGAAGTATTTGATGTTGTCGATGTGCAAGCCTGGCGATTTCGTGCTGGTGATTTCAAATTTCCGGTATTCGTTGCCCGCGGGAAAAATCAAGTCGCTCGAGTGGTCCCAGATGAGGCTCTGTCCCGTCTGCCCCGTCGACTTCGGGAAAACCACGGCGTCATCCCACCGCCCGTTCTTCAGGACGATAATTTTCACTTCCTCGTAAGGGGCACGGACGTTAGGCAGCTGGCTGTAGTTCACGTTCAGGGCGAGCTGCTGGTGCCGGTCGTTCCAGTCAATGTCCGTGTTGGTCGTCCCGGTCGCCATGCTGCTGGCTATTTCTTCACTGACGTAGAAGTAAGTCACCAGGACCGGTTGGGGCTCGCCGTTTTCGTCCTCCCCGTAGACCGTCAGTTTGTAGTTGCCGGACAGGGTGGGGCGTATCTGGTAGTTGGGGATGGAGAAATTGTAGTGCGTGTAGAGGACGGACGTATTCATGCTGAGGTCGTAGTCCTCGATGACGACTTCGTCCGGTACCGACTGCAGGTAGTCGTTTTCAAAAAGGCTTTCGTCGTCCTGGAAGTCCGCCCCCACGTGCTCCACCTTGTAGGTGTAGCGTTTATAGTTGTGGCTCAGTTCGTCGAAGGAAAACTGAAGAACGTCGTCCGACTTTAATCGGATAACGGGCAAGGGACGCTGCTCTCCGTTGACGGAGACCTGCAGCGTCCTTATGTTTTTGTCCAGGATAATGCTCTTCTGTGCCGCGGCGTAGCCCGTCGGCAGGAGAAGCAGCAGCGTCAGCGCGTATATACAGGCAGGATTCTTCACACGTGATTATTTGATTTCGAGGATAAAGTCCGGGCAGTCTTTCGGAATTTCCAATTCTTCAACTTCCACCTGTCCGTGGTGTGCCTTAAACTTCACGGCCTTTCCGTCCGGGAAGGTCGTGACGGTGTGTATGCTGCTTTTTACGGAGAAGTTGAGTTCCGTCACGTTGGGGGAGAGAATGTGTACGAAGAGGCGGTCGCCTTTTCTCGTCGAAACGACGCTGTCGCCTTGCACGACCTCGCCTGCCGACGTCTTATAGATGGCCTCACCGTTTTCCTTCATCCATGCGCCAATCTCTTTCAAGCGCGACAGCGCTGCGGCAGGAAGGCTTCCGTCCGGCTGTGGGCCGATGTTCAGCAGAAGGTTGGCGCCTTTGCCCGCCGTACGTGCAAGCAGCTGAATCAGTTCGGCTGTCGATTTGTAGTTCTGGTCTTTCACCTTGTACCCCCACATGCCGTTCATCGTCTGGCACGTTTCCAACGGCAGGTGTCCGATGGCCTGTCCGGACAGGCCGGCTTTGTTCTCTCCGGGTACGTCGCGTTCAAAAATCTGGATGTCTTCGCCCGGGAACGGCGTCAGGTGATGGTTGTTCCCCACCAGGCAGGCCGGTTGGAGTTCGTGAATCAGCGAATAGAGGCCGTCCAGTTGCCAGTCGAAGGGGATGCTGTCTTCGTCGTGGTCCCAGACGCCGTCAAACCAGATGCAGTCCACCGTGCCATACTTCGTGAGCAATTCCCGCAACTGGCATTTCATGAAGTCGTAGTACGAATCCCAGTCGGCCGGGCCTTTGCGTCCCGTTCCGCGTCCTGTCCGGCCAATGGGAAAGTCTTCCCGTGTCCAGTCAATCAGGGAGTAGTAGAGGTGGAGCTTGAGGCCCTGCCGGTGGCACTCGTCCGCCAGCTGCCGCAGGATGTCTTTCCCATAGGGCGTCTTCATGATGTCGTAGTCCGAGCATTCCGTGTCCCACATGGAAAATCCGTCGTGATGGCGTGTTGTGAAGCAGATGTAGCGCGCCCCGGCGTTTTTGAAGGCGGATACCCAGTCCGCGGCGTCGAAGTTGTGCGGATAGAACGCTTCGACGGACTTGGCGTATTCCCTGTAGTCGATGTTGTCGTTCGTCATGTACCATTCCCCCTGGGCAAACAGGCTGTAGAGTCCCCAATGAAGGAAGATGCCAAAGCGGTTCTCCTCAAACGTTTCGCGTGCCTGAAGGTTTTCCGCGGAGGGAGTGTAGGTGGACACGTCCTGAGCCTGGAGCGGCAGAAGGCTACCGCAGGCCAGTCCCAGCGTCATCATGGCTTTTACGAGAGTTCTCATGTCAGGTATATTTATTAAGGTGACAGAAATGCCCCTACTTCTGGCCGGGGCGGACATAGATAGACGAAGCAAAGTTACATTTTTTATGGAACAAAGGACTTGCTACGCGTAGAAATTCGTACTTTTGCAAAGAATGGGAGACAGTCGGCCAGTCTGTCGCGTGCATTCCGTGTGATGCAGGAGGAAAGTCCGGGCAACGTAGGGCGTCCCGCTTCCTAATGAGAAGTCATTCGCGAGAGTGAATCCGTGTAGAAGAAAATAACCGCCACGTGCCTCTTGGAGGCAGACGGGGTAAGGGTGAGAAGGTGGTGTAAGAGACCACCAGGCATGCAGTGATGTATGTGCTGTACACGTCGGGAGTTGAAAGTTCATGTAAACTGGTGTCTGAGGGCGGCCCGTCCGAATTTTTTTCATCAGAGGGTAGAACGATAGAGCCTGCTGGCGACAGCAGGCCCGGATAAATGACAGACACGCTCCACCGAGCGTACAGAACCCGGCTTATCGGCCGACTGTTTCTCTATTTTTTATATGGAGTATTCCGGTACGCCGGAATGCAAATTCCTTTCTTGGAGCGGGACGCTCCACCGTTACGCCGCGGGCGCGTAGCGTTTTCCTCCCTGTTTGCTTTTAGCCTTGTCCGTATGGATATATGGATATGAGGCCTTTCGCGTTTCGGGCCGTCTGCCGGCCTGCGTTCCGTGACAATGGGAACGGTACAAAAAGGCGCGGGCCTGGAAACGGAAAATGTCGTAACGGGTCCGGCATTTCCCGGACCTGTCACGGCATTCCGACCGTATAGGGGGCTCAATACGTATAGCTGACAGAGGCGACTCCGCCGTCGGCTGTGTGATAGTTGCAGAGGGTGACGTCGCCGTTTGTCGTTCCGTATTCAAACTCCAGCGTGTAGTCTTTTTCCGGATGCTGGCTATGCGTGAACGTGACTTGTTGGACAAGATTGGTGGTCGGGCGGCCCAACAGTCCCGCATAATAGAGGTGCTCGAAGCCCAGGCAGCCCAGTTCCTGGCTGATACCCTCGGGAAGCAGGCCGTTGCTGTTGACAAGGGCCGACGGCGTACACGTCAGCGTCACCGCCTCCTGGTCGGCCCCGACGTAGTCAATCCGTTGCAGGTTTCCGTTGTCGTAGGTAATGGTGGCGGAACTCTTGTACTGTTCTACCTGTCCGAAGCTGTTTTCAAAGATGGTCTTGCTCCAGCCCGCCAGCCGCCCGTCGCGGTAATAAAACTCATAGATGTTGCGGTTTACCGTCATGCGCTCGATGTACCCTTGCGACGTCAGCTGCAACTGAACGGCTTCGCCGCTCGAGTTGTAGACGCCGACGCTCCACGGTCCGTAGGATAGCTGGCTGGTGTAGGAGAAACTGCGGTCCAACGTTGTGGAGGGGTCGCGCATGACGCCCTGTGCCGTGACCAGCCTGCCGTCGGCGTAGGAAAAGGTCCAGTCGTAAGTCGACATCACGCTGCCCAGGTGGGTGATACTGCGCACGGCGGCGGCCCCGTCGGCCGGCAGCGTGGGGCGCATGGCCGGAGTTTCGTCGTCTGAGCAGGACAACACGCTCAGTAGCGTTGCGGGGACGAGCATGGCGCTCAATGCGTATTTCAATAACCGATGGTGGGCGAATGTTTTCATCTGTTGTTGCTGATTAGGGAATGATATTTGCAAACTTACATCTTTTTTCCCTTACCGGCCGCATAAAAAACAGGGAATAACTTTTTTCCCACAATTTTAGTAATGGTGTCGGGGCGTTTCGCCGCGGCGCCGGAAGCCTCGCTGTCCGGTTTCGGAAACAGCCGGGCGGTGAAGACGACGGCCGCAGGCTTCAGCGGCGCACCGCCATGTAGAGGCCGGCGATGATAGCCAGGCCGCCGACGCCCATGGTGAGCGTGAGGTGTTCGCCCAGGAACAGGGCCGAGAAAATGCACGTGGAGAGCGGGTTGAGGTAGATGTAGTTGGCCGAGGCCACGGCGCCGAGCTTCTCCACGACTTTGCTCCAGACGAAGTAGCAGGCCAGCGACGCCACCAGGCCGAGGAAAAGAAGGTTGGCCCATACGGTCGGTCTTTGCAGCAGTTCGCCCGTCAGGCCGAGGACGGTGCCGCCGGCAGTCAGCTCTTGCGGCGCGACAACGGCGTGGAAGAGCAGGATGCTGACCAGTCCGTAGCCGAACACTTTGCGGGTGAGCATGGCCGCGCCGTAACGGTCGCCCAGCCGCTTGATAATGAGCTGATAGCAGGCCCACGAGAGCGAAGCGACCAGCGAGAGCCCTCCGCCCAGCAGGGGATGGGCGGCCGCGGCGCTGCGGTCGCCGCTGACGACGAGCCCCACGCCGCCCAGTGCGACGAGCGTCCAGAGCCACATTTGGGCTCGCATGCCCTTTTGCCGGCCAAGGAAGAAGGCAAACAGCGCCGTGAAGAGGGGAGCCAGACAGACGATGAGCGACACCGTACCGGCGCGGGCATAGCAGAGGGCGGTATTCTCGGCCCAGAAGTAGAGCGAGCCGCCCGTCATGCCGGCGATGAGCATGGCGGTTTCGTCGCGCCAGTTCCGGCAGAACCATTGCCGGTGGCAGATGAGTGCCATTCCGACATAGGCCAGCGCGAAACGCAGGCAGAAGATGTTGGTCGGCGTCATGCCGGCGCCGAGCAGCACTTTGGTGGATACGAATGTTGTCCCCCAGATACAGACGGTGAGGACGGCCAGCAGGTGGTACATAGCGGGATGTTAGGTAACGGAGGTCCGTCCCGTAGCCGGCTGGGGCTGGTGGGGCGGGACGGAGTACGTAAGGGTGGTGATGGTCAGCGGGGCGTCAGGCCGGGTTGGCCGTGTCCTCTTTTTCCAGTTTCTTGGCCTCTTCCCAGATGGCGTCCATCTCTGCGAGCGACATTTCCGTGAGGGCACGCCCTTTCTTGAGCGTCTGTTGCTCCAGATAGTTGAAGCGGCGGATGAACTTCTGGTTCGTGCGCTCCAGCGCGTTGTCCGGGTTTATTTTGTAGAGGCGGGCAGCGTTGATGAGGCTGAATAGGACGTCGCCGAACTCGCTTTCGGCCTTGTCGTGGTCCTTCTGTTCGATTTCCTTTTCAAACTCGCCGATTTCCTCCTTCACCTTGTCCCATACCTGGTGGCGTTCTTCCCAGTCGAATCCCACGTTGCGGGCCTTGTCCTGGATGCGGTAGGCCTTGATGAGCGAGGGCAGGGCGTCGGGCACGCCGCCGAGCACCGTCTTGTTGCCGTCAGCCTCTTTCTGCTTGAGCTGTTCCCACTGTTCGCTGACCTGTTGGGCCGTCTCGACGTGTGCGCCTTCCTCGCCTTCCGGCCGGGCGGGCGGGAACACGTGCGGATGGCGGAAGATGAGCTTGTCGCAAAGCTGCTGGCAGACGTCGGCAATGTCGAAGTCGCCCGTTTCGGAGCCTATCTTGGCGTAGAAGCAGACGTGGAGAAGCACGTCGCCCAGCTCTTTGCAGATGTTCTTTTTGTCGCCCTTCATTAAGGCGTCGCAGAGTTCGTAGGTCTCTTCAATGGTGTTCGGGCGCAGGCTCTCGTTGGTTTGTTTGCGGTCCCAGGGGCATTTCACCCGCAGTTCGTCCAGGACGTCGAGCAAACGTCCGAAGGCTTCCAATTTTTCTTCTCTGGTGTGCATAGCGATAGGAATCTAACAGTTTGTCCGGCGGACAGCGGTCCCGTCGGCCGGAAGTGTCGGGGCCGGCTTCGCAGGTCGGCCGGCGCGCCGTGCAAAGTTACGAAAAACGCGGTGTTCCGTACGGGAGGGCCGCTTATTTCTGTCTCATTCTTTTGCCAGCCGGTGCGCCTTCGGGCTTTCCTGCTTTGCGTTGTGGAGCGGATTGGCCGCAGGCACCGCGGCCCCGTTCCGCGTGCCGGCGGCCACAGTTGCGCGGGGTACGGGCCTTAGCCCCGTTTTTACGGGCCCTATTCCCGTTTTTCCTGGGCTAAGCCCCGTATCTGCAGTCCTAAGCCCGCCGTTTGCACGACGTGTCCGGCGCGCCCGCATCCCTGTCTTGCGGAAGAGCGCTTCAGACGCAGGGAGCGCCGCGCGAAAGCGTCGGGTTTCAATAAAAGCGGTGGGGAACAGCACGTCCGGGGGAATAAGAAAAAAGTCTTGCAAACCCATCGGTCTGCAAGACTTTCGGTGTAGCGCCTACGGGAATCGAACCCGTATACCATGCGTGAGAGGCATGTATCCTAACCATTAGATGAAAGCGCCGTATGTCATGTGGCGGAAGCTGGGGGATTCGAACCCCCGGTACGGTTAATCCCGTACGTCAGTTTAGCAAACTGGTGGTTTCAGCCACTCACCCAAACTTCCAGGAGCGTTTCTCTCAAACGCGATGCAAAGGTAGGACTTTATTCAATACGGACCAAATGTTTGGCCCAAAAAATGCCTTATTTTCTTAGCGGCCCTGTAAAATCTCCTCGTTGTCGTCCAGTCCGGGCGTCTCCGAACCGCTTTCACCGGGCTCTTCGGGTGGCGTTTCCGCCGCATCGTCGAGCCACTGGAAATCGACTACCCGCGTGAGGCCTTTCGTCCGGAAATACGTCCCCACCCATCCCAGCAGCACGAGCGGGCGCTGGAAGTTTTCCGGATGGTCGTAGAGATTGAGAGCGGCACGGAATCCGTAGCTCGTGCTGTTCTCGAGCTTGACGGGTATGCAGCGCAGGTAGTCGGTCTCGTACGGGGTGTCGGCCAAGAGCATGTTGGGGTTGGCCGCCGTTTCCGGGAGGGAGAAGGTGGAGCCGCTCGTGATAGAGGTGCCGTCGATGTAGCCCACGATATAGCCTTTCAGGAGAACGGTCGTATCGTTGGGGCAAAGCTGTACCTGCGCCACGCTGAGGGTATCGCCTTCGTATGTCGGGGAAATAGGGGCTTCGCCTTTTTCTTCCTGCCCGGTGTCTTCATCGGGAAGTTCGATTCTTTCACATCCGCAGCAGAGCAGGAAAAGCAGTAAGAGGGGCAACAGACGTTTCATGACATGAATTTACGGGGTAGGGCACGGAGTGCGCCCAGCAGTCGGGAGTTCTCGGCGTTGAGGCCGATGGTGATGCGCAGGCAGTCCTGGCACCGGGGGAGGGATTGGCAGGAGAACACATGGATGCCTTGTTGCTCGAGCAACTGGTACAGGTGCCTGCCGTCGTGCATCCGGGCCATGAAGAAGTTGGCGTCGGAGGGGTAGACCCTGACGCAGCAGGCCAACTGCCGGAAAGCGGCCATCACTTTTGTACGTTCGTCTAAAATCTGGGCTTTCCACCGGTCGGCGTCGAAGTAGCGCTTGAGCGTCCGGCCGGCTTCTTCCAGAACGGGGCTGCTCAGGTGGTGGTCAGGGCGTATGGCACGGAGCGCATCCACCAGTTCCGGGTGGGCGTAGACTGTGGCCAGGCACAGTCCCGCTGCGGCCAGGATGGCAGAGAAGGAGTGAATGATGACCAGATTGGGATGTTCCTCCTGCTCCGCAACGAGCGAGGGGCAGGAGGCGAAGTCGACGTAGGCTTCGTCTACGAGGACCAGACCGTGAAATTTTTCCGCCAGGTGCAGAATCTCCTGCCGGTCGAGGAGGTTGCCCGTTGGATTGTTGGGGCTACAGAGGTAGCAGAGGCGGGTCCTGTCGTTGCACTGGCGCAACACTGCCGCCGCCGTGAGATTGAAGTGCTCGTCGAGTTCCACCGTGCGGCACTCGACGTCGTGCAGCAGGCAGAGCTTCTGGACCGGCGAAATGGTGGGCGACGTCGTAAGCACGTTGTCCTGGCGCGGCGTGCAGCACAGGTGGAGCAGCAGTTCCAGCGCTTCGTAAGTACCCCGACAGAGAAAGAGGCGTTGCGAAGGAACCCGGCGGATGCGGCTGAGCGTATCCACCAGTTCGTCCGGATTGACGGCGTAACGGTTGAGGGGCGCGTTGAAAGGATTCTCGTTTGCATCCAGCCAGACTTCCGCTCTCGGGCGTTGGCGGTCGAGAGCCGGGGACGGCGCCGTGAGCAGGGGAAGAAGGCGCGGCCGGATGGGAAAACGGAAATCTTTCATAAGCGTAAACGTGGATGGGAGGGCGCGGAATGCTATTTCTGGTATTTCTGGAGGAAGCTGTCGACGGTCGGGTCGCCGAGCGATTTGGCCTTGTTGAGGGCGGTAATCGCTTTCTCCTTGTGACCCAGTTCACCGTTGGCGATGCCGATAATCTTATAGCAGTCGGGATTTTCGGGTAGGGTCGTGAGGAGCTTCTCGCAGACACTGATGGCTTCGTCATACAGTCCTGTCTGGAGGAGTATCAGGGCTTCTTCAATCTTGTAGTTGGGATTTTCCGGGCTCAGGTTGCTGGCCGTGCGAATGTCGTCGAGGGCCTGCTGGTACATGTGCGCTTTCAGCTCCGCCTGTTCGCGGATGAAGTAGAAGTAGGCGTTCAGGTTTTTCGGGCCGACGACGGTCTCGTACTGGTTATAGTCGAAGACGGCCTTGCGGTACTGTCCGGCCTTTTCCAGACGTTGGGCCCGCTGCAACAGGTACTGCGCCGTGGCCGGGGTGAGCGGTGTCGGCAAGTTGGCAATCACGCTGTCCATCAAGGCAAGGACCTGCAAGCTGTCGCCGCCCGCAAGTTCGAGCGACTGGGCGGCATAGAACCACGTCTCGGCCTGTGCCTGGGGCGACCAGTTGTCGTCAAATTGTTTCGTGGTGCAGATTTCGTAGAACTTTTCGTAGGCGCCCTGGAAGTTTTTCTGGCTGAAGAGGCAACGGCCTTGCTGGAGCAGATAGTTGGGGCTGGGGTTGATGGTCTGGGCCTGAACGGCTTCGCTGAGGGCGCGGTCGAGCGTCCAGTCCTTGTAGGGCGGCTCGGGTTGGTAAACGGCTTTCTGGAATATGATTTTACTCAACTCGTTGTGGACCTCGTCGGGCTTCATGGTGGCCCCTTCGTTTTCGGACAGGCTGAGGGCTTGCGTGAAATCTGCCTCGCAGCGGTCGTACTGGCCGTGGTTGGCAAAGAACGTTCCCCGTTGTACGTAGCCTTCCACTTGGTCGGGATAGGTCGCGATGAAATCGTTGAGCGCCGTTGCCAGCTCGGTCGAATCGGCATTGCCCAACATATATATATAGGTGAGGGCGTCCTTGGCATTGTCGGGGAGACCCTTGGGGATGCGGATGGAGCGCAGGTCCGAATTGATGGCACTCGTCGCGTTAATCTTCAGGTTCTGGACAAAGCGGGCGTCGATGGCGCAGGCTTCTTTGGCACTGTCCTCCACGTTCTGCTGTACGATGGCCACCAGGGTGCCGGCTTCGTTGTATAAGGGGCAGCCCATGTTGGGAGCGGAGTTCTCGGCAGAAATCTGGTAATACTTGAACTTGTTGTAAGGGTCGGCCTTGGTTACGGTAACGCTCTGGGCCGGGTCCTTCTTGTTGGTGGAATATCTCTTTAGCAACAGTTTTTCTCCGACTTGGGTGGTCGTGGCCTGGGACAGATCGAAGAATTCGTTCTTCTTTTCGCTGGCGACGCGGAACTTCACCAGGTCGTAGGTGCTGCTGGCTCCCAGGATGCGGACCACGGGGATTTTGTTGCCTTCGTAGTCGAACACATCGGCGGTCGCTGCATTTTCAAAGAGGGAGTAGGCCGCTACGCCGACGCCGTCTTCCTGGACGAAGAATCCGTAACCGGAATGGAGGACGGAGCCGTCCTCTTTGTACGTGATGACGTTGAGCATGGCCTTGTATGCTTTCTTGGGCTCGACTTGCGTAAGGTGGGTGGCGTGACCTTTGGCCGAGGCGGTGGCGGGCGTAGCGGTCAGACCGGCAAAGAGGGAGAAAAGGATGAGCAGAAGTTTATTCATGTTGGGTGAATTATAGTTTAAGAAGAGATTTCGCATTGTTGAGCGCCGCTTCCGTCATCTGGCTGCCGCTGAGCATATTGGCAATTTCCTGGACGCGTTGCGCTGGGGTGAGCCGGTCTATGTGGCTGGAGGTGCCGTCTGTCCCCTCCGTCTTGTAGACACGGTAATGGGTGGCGCCGAGTGCGGCGATTTGGGGGAGGTGAGTGATGCAGATGACCTGGCAAGTCTCCGACATCCTTTGCATGACGAGCCCCATCTTCTCGGCCATGGTTCCGGAAACCCCGGTGTCGATTTCGTCAAAGATGATGGTCGGCAGGTGGCGGTAGGTGGTGAGCTGGGCCTTGAGCGATAGCATGAGGCGCGCTATTTCGCCGCCCGATGCGATGAGCGATACGTCCTGCTCGGGCACGTTCTTGTTGCCGCTGAACAGTAGCGTCGCCTTGTCGAAGCCCGACAAGGACGGCTGCGGGCGGGGCGTAAGCTCGAACCTGAGCCGCGCGTTGTTCATGCCCAGTTGTCGTAAGGTCTGAAGGATTTGGTTACAGAGCTTGCCGGCGGCGTCTTGCCGGGATGCCGTGAGTTCCTGCCCCAGTTGTTGCAGTTGGCTTCGGAGTTGCGCGATGCCCTTTTCCTTTTGTGCGATGATTTCGTCGGCTTCCTCGAGGGCGTTGAGGTGGTCCTTCCAGGTGGCCAGTTGGGCGTGCAGCTCCTCGATGCTGGCGGCGTGGAATCTTTCTTCCAGCCCGTATATCAGGTTGAGGCGGCTGTCCACGTAGGCCAGTCGCTCCGGGTCTAATTCCGTGCGCTCGAGGGCCCGACTGATTTCTGTCGAGATGTCTTCCAGCTCAATGCGGCAGGTTTCCAGTCTGTCGGCGAGTGCTTGCGCTTCCGCGTGGAGGCATCCGATGCCGTGGAGGAGGTTTTCCCCTTGTCGCAGTTGGGCAATCAGGCTTTGCTCCGGGTTGTCGAGCAGGTTGGAGGCCTGGAACAGGGCATTCTTGATTTCTTCCACGTGGTTGAGCACCTGCGACTCGCTTTCGAGGCTTTCCTGCTCGTCCTTTTCCAATTGTGCCTCTTCGACCTGCCGTATTTTGTGGCGGATGTAGTCGGCGTCGCCCTTGTCTTGGGTCAACTGGGCCTTGAATTTTTCCAGGGCGTTGCGCTCGTCGTTCCAGGCCCGGTACGTCGTCTGATAGCGCTCGCGCAACTTTTCATTCCGGGCAACGAGGTCCAGAACATTCAGCAGGAATCCTTCGTTACTCATCAAAAGGTTCTGGTGCTGGGAATGGATGTCGATGATGGCGGGGCCCAATTCCTTCAGCTTGGCGAGGGCGGCAGGGGTGTCGTTGATGAACGTCCGGCTTTTACCCGTGGCCGTGATTTCCCTACGGACAATACATTCCTGGCCGTCGAAGTCGATGTCGTTCTCCTGGAAGAAGTTTTCCAGGTTCAGGCCCTCGACGTTGAACGTGCCTTCTACGACGCATTTCGTCGTACCGGCCTTAATCGCTCTCGCTTCGGCGCGCTGGCCGAGCAAGAGACCGATGGCGCCGAGGATAATGCTCTTGCCGGCGCCGGTTTCTCCCGTAATGACGGAGAATCCGGCCGTGAAGTCGATATCCAGCTCCTCAATCAGGGCATAATTGGAAATATGTAGATTCAGTAGCATGATGTTTCACTTCAATTGATTCCAGTATCGGCTGAGTGAGGCGTTGATACTCATCAGTGTTTCGTAGACGCCCTCCTTGTCTTGCGATGTCCCCTTGCCCTTGTAGATGTTGACGAGCTCGTCGCGCTTGAAGTCGGTAAACATTTGCGGGAGCATCGACATGGGCTTGTTGTCGTGCGTTTGTTTCAGCAGCTCGATGGCTTCAGTAATGGAGGCCCGGCCACGGTCTGGATTTTCGGCCATGGTGTCCATACCTTCGCGGTAGTATTTGTATTGCAGTTGCCGGAAGGTCTCCATTCCGCTGTCCAGGTAATCGTTGATAACGGCGTAGCGATTCTTGCTGTCGTCGAAGGCTTTCCATCCCTTGCCCGACAGCTCCAGCCCCTGCGCATTGTTGGTAATGGTCTGGGCGGTCCGAAGTACGTCGGTCCCTCCTAACGGAGACATGGTGTCCATGTCCCAACCGATGACGAGGTAAGCATAGTAAGCCGCCAGGGCCGTCAAGTCGTTGTCTATCACGTCTGCCCGGAATTCGAGCTGGTCGAACTCGCGGAAGGAAAAGTTAAAGCTGGCGTCCGTGATGGCCAATACGGTTGTGGTATAGGTCGAGTTGAACACGGGGCGCTGGCTCTGAAGGGTGAGCGTACATTCAAAGGAGTTGGCGGCCTCGTCGTATTTGGTCACCTGGATATTGAAGTTGCAGTTGATGCGCTCGTTACGGTTGAACTGCATGTTCGTCCACTGGCGCTCATTGAGAAAGCTCGTGAGCGCCGTTTCCAGGTTGTCGAAGACGCTGACATTGGTCCCCTGAATCTGCTGGTGATTGATGGTGACTTTCGCGTTCAGCTCCTGGGCCCCGGCACGTATGGACGTGCAGAGCAGCAGGCAGACGGAAATTATGGTACTAAGATATCGCATAGATGGGCTACTATGTCCTCGGCCACCTCCTGTTTTGATTTCAAGGGAAATTCAAGTTCGGCGTCGGCGGATAGTATCGTGATTTTGTTGGTGTCGCAGGCGAAGCCGGCCCCCGGGTCGCGGAGCGAATTGAGTACGATGAAGTCCAGATTCTTCCGTTGCAGCTTGCTTCTGGCATTATCCTTCTCGTTCTGAGTTTCCAGGGCAAAACCTACGAGGCGTTGTCCCGGCCGCTTGCTTCGTCCGAGGGTGGCGGCAATGTCCTGGGTCGGTTTCAGCGGAATATTCAGGTTTTCCGATTCCCGTTTGATTTTTTCTTCTGCGGTATGGAGCGGTGTGTAGTCGGCTACGGCGGCGGAGAGGATGGCCGCATCCATTTCGGAGAAAAGCGTAGTCGCGGCGTCAAACATTTCCTGGGCGGAGGTCACGTCCGTACGGTGAATGAGCGGGTCCGATACGGTCAGGGCGACCGGGCCGGTGACCAGCTCCACGCGGGCACCCTGACGGGCACAGGCCCGAGCCAGTGCGAATCCCATCTTTCCCGTCGAATAGTTTCCGATATAGCGGACGGGGTCTATCTGCTCGTGCGTGGGGCCGGCCGTAATGAGAATGCGCTTGCCTTTCAGTCTTTGCGACGTGGAGAAGAAACGCACGAGTTGGCGGAATATTTCTTCCGGCTCCTCCATCCGTCCCTTCCCGACGAGGTGGCTGGCCAGTTCTCCCGTGGCCGGTTCTATGATGACGTTGCCATACGTGCGCAGCTTTTCCAGATTGGCCTGCGTGGAAGGGTGAGCGTACATGTCGAGGTCCATCGCCGGGGCTATAAATACGGGCGCTTTCATCGACAGGTAAGTCGTAATCAGCATGTTGTCGGCCACACCGTTGGCCATTTTCCCAATAGTCGAAGCCGTTGCCGGGGCTATGACCATCGCATCGGCCCATTGCCCCAGACTGACATGGCTATGCCACGTGCCGTCGCGCTGCGAGAAAAAGTCGCTGATCACCGGGTGCGAGGTCAGGGCCGACAGGGTGATGGGCGTGATGAATTCCTTTCCGGCCGGCGTGATGACGACCTGGACCTCGGCGCCCGCTTTCACCAGCAGCCGGATCAGGAGGCAGGCCTTGTAGGCCGCGATGCTTCCCGTGATGCCCAGGACGATGTGCTTCCCCTCCAGTTCTTTGAACGTTTCCATATTGGCTCCTGATTATCCGATGTATTTGAGTTTCAAGCGTTGGAAGGTCTGCTTCGTGTTCTGCGTAAAGTCTCCCTGCATGATCCAGGCAAAGTAGCCCGGGTCGCGGCGCAGCACGTCGGCCACGGCATGCCCTTTGTACTTCCCGAAATTGATGGTCTCCACGCCGTTGTCGTTTAGGACGATGCGCCCGGCCAGGTCCACGTTGCGGTTACGCCGCGAGAAGTCGGACAGAAAACCCACGTCGTTCTTCAGGTCGTTGGGGTAGTGCGCCAGTTGCCCGAGCAGCACTTCGTAGGTGGCGCGGGTGTCCGCCATGGCCGTGTGGGCGTTGGTCAGTTCCTTGTTACAATAGAACTTGTAGGCCGTGGCCAGATTCCGGCGTTCCATCTTGTGGTAAATATTCTGCACGTCGATGAACTGTGCCTTGCTGAAGTCGAAGTTAATGCCGGCGCGCAGGAACTCTTCCGCCAGCATCGGGATGTCAAAGAAATTGGAGTTGAAGCCGGCGAAGTCGCAGTCCTGGAAGGTGGCGGCCAGTTCGGCCGCCTTATCCTTGAAATGCGGGCAGTCGGCCACGTCCTCGTCCTTGATGCCGTTCACGGCCGAGGCCTCGGCCGAGATGGGAATGCCCGGGTTGAAGCGCAGCGTTTGCGACTCCTCCTTGCCGCCGGGAAAGATTTTGATGTAACTCAGTTCGACGATGCGGTCCGAGGCCGTATTGAGGCCCGTCGCCTCGATGTCGAAAAATATTAAGGGTCTGGTTAAATTCAGATTCATGATATTCAAAAAGTCAGCCCGTGAGGCCACAGCGCTGCGGCCTCACGGGTAGGGTTCAGTTTCCGGGTTATTCGTTGAGCACCATCGGCATGAGGAGCATCTGCACCACTTCGCCTTCGGGCTGGATGGCCGGAACGATGACGCCGGCACGGCTTGCGTCGGCCAGCTTGATGATGACTTCTTCGCTTTCCAGATTGTTGAGCAATTCCATGAGATAAGTTCCCTTGAAACCGATGCTCATGGGGATGCCCGTGTATTCGCAGAGCAGCGACTCCTCGGCCGACATGGAGAAGTCTACATCCTGGCTGGAGATGACCATGCGGCCCGGCTCCATGCGCAGTTTGATGAGGGCGCTGTAGGCGCTCGAGAAAATCAGGACGCGGCGCAGGGCGCTCAGCAGTGCCGCCCGGTTAATGGTGATGCAGTTCGGGTTGTTGGCCGGAATGACGCTGTTGTAGTTGGGATAGTGCCCCTCGATGAGGCGGCAGTTCAGGACGTAGGTCTCCGTAGAGACAATGGCGTTGCGCTGTCCGAAGCGGATGGACGCCTCCCCGTTCTCTTTCGCCAGGATGTTTTTCAGCAGCGTGGCCGGCTTTTTGGGCAGGATGAAGTTGCCGGCCTGAGAGGTCTGGATGTTGGTCGTGCGGCCGCAGGCCAGTTTGTGTCCGTCGCTCGCTACGATGGTCAGACTGTCGGAGGCTACGTCGAAGTACACGCCGTTCATGACGGGGCGCAGGGTGTCGTCGGCCGTCGCGAAGAGGGCACGCCCCAGTCCGCTTTGCAGTAAGGCCACGTCCAGGGTCAGGGTAGTCATGTTTTCCTCCGCTTCGGGGAGAACGGGGTATTCGTCGGCCGGCTGGCCCATGAAGTTATACTTTCCGTTCTGGTACTCGATGGTGATCTCGAGCGACTGGTCGTTGACATAACACTCCAACGGCTGTTCCGGAATTTCCTTCATGGCGTCCTGAATCGTTTTGGCGTTGACGGCAAAGCGTATATCGGCGTCGCATTCTACGAGGTCCACCCACGTTGTCAGCGTCGTTTCGTTGTCCGAGGCAGTGAGGGTCAGCTTGTTCCCCTTGATTTCGAACAGGAAGCAGTCCAGGATGGGCAGATTGTTCTTGGAGGCAATGACGCGGCCCGTAGCTTGCAGGCGGGCGGAAAGCACGGAACTTGAGATAGTAAACTTCATACGTATTTTTTCCTTTATTGATTGTCAGAACAGTTTAATTCTATGGGACAAAAGTACGGAAAAAATATGGATTGGCGTATGGCACGGCTTTAATTTTAGTTGACTGCCGGCGGCGGCTCCGGTCTGTGGCGCTCCGGGAAGAAATGGCGCGGACTTTTGGAACTTTTTCTTAACAAAAAGTCGTTATGGTTGAAAAGAAAGTCGTAATTTCGCCTCCAAATTCTCAAATCAACAAGAAATATGGATATTACAGGGAAAATCATCGCGGCCCTCACTCCGCGCTCCGGCACTTCCAACCGCACGGGCAATACGTGGAAATCACAGGATTTCGTTATCGAGACGCACGAGCAGTATCCGCGCAAGTGTGTCTTCACCGTTTTCGGCGAGGACCGCTTGCGGGAGATGAATCTTCAGGTTGGTGCTGAAGTCACGGTGTCTATGGACATCGACGCGCACGAATACAACGGCCGCTGGTATAACGACATTCGGGCCTGGCGTGCGGTTCCGGCACAGCCTGCCGGAGGCGTTGCCCCCGCAGCCCCTGCGGCGCAGCCTTACAGTGCACCCGCTCCCGCCGCTGCTCCTGCTCCGACGGCGGCCGACGACCCGTTTGGCGCGGCGGCCAGTGGAGCCGGCGATACGGCCGTCGACGACCTCCCGTTCTGACGGCGGGCGCCGTCCGTCCCTGCTTTCAGGGCGCGGGCCGCAAGGTCCACGGGGCTTCGCGTGCCTCCATGCTATTTGGCAGAAAGTGCTGTGGAAAAAACATCCTGGCCTTCTGCCAATTTTTTTATTGACTGAAACCTCCATCCCTTTACCGTGTTCCGATTTCTCATCTTTCTCCTGAAACTGTTCGTAGGCGCCCTGGCCCTGTTCCTGCTCACCTCGGTCCTGGCCGTCGTGGCCTATCGCTGGCTGCCCGTGAAGGTTACGCCCCTGATGTTGATTCGCAGCTGGCAGCACAGGGGCGACCCTACCTATACCGACTGGCACCACGAGTGGGTGCCGCTGGACAGCATCTCGCCCTATCTGCCGGTGGCCGTGATGGCTTCCGAGGACCAGAATTTCCCCAAGCACAACGGCTTCGACTTCGAGGCCATTCTGGAGGCCCAGTTGGAATACGAGCGCGGCGGACGCCGGCGCGGCGCCAGCACCATCAGTCAGCAGACGGCCAAGAATGTCTTTCTCTGGCCCAAGTCCTCCTGGCTGCGCAAGGGATTGGAGGCGTACTTCACCGTACTGATTGAGGCCATCTGGTCCAAGACGCGCATCATGGAGGTCTACCTGAACAGCATCGAGATGGGGCCCGGCATTTACGGGGCCGAGGCGGTGGCGCGGGAGAACTTCGGGTGTTCGGCCTATCGCCTGAGCCGTTCCGATTGTGCCCTGATTGCTGCCACGTTGCCCAATCCGCTGCGCTACAGTTCCCGGCAGCCCAGCGATTACATGCGGCGGCGCCAGCAGCAAATCAAGCGCCAGATGAAGCACATCGACTTCCTGAGCGTAGAGTTGGAGAAGTTGAAATACAAGGAGTAAACCGGGCGTTCCGTTTACTTGGCGGCGCGGCTTGTCC
>USPK01000016.1 GCA_900556465.1 uncultured Prevotella sp.
GGTTCTGCTGCCTTATGCAAGAAATAAAAAATGGAATTGATAGAACCCACCTTAAATATTTTCGTACATTTGCCACTTGAGAATACACATCCACCCCAAGCCCAAGCAAATGAAAACCTTACCCCTCCTGACACTGCTGCTGGCGGCCCTTCTGCAATGGCCGTCGGCGACGGCTGCGCTCCCGGCGCCGGTGCCGGGCCATGCGACCGACACCGTCCCCACCCTACCGGCCGACACGACGGGCACCGTCCTGGGCGAAGCCAAAGTGACGGCGACGCGCCTGCTCTTCATCACGAAGAAGGACACCGTCGTCTACAACCTCGACGCCATGGTCACGACGAAAGGCGACATGCTGGGCGACATCATCCGCAAGATGCCGGGCCTCGAGCTCCGCGGCGGGACGCTCTACTTCAAGGGCGAGCCCGTGAGCCGCCTGCTGGTGAACGGGACGGACTTCTCGCGCAGCGACCTCTCGACGGCCCTGAAAAACCTGCCCGCCTACGTCGTGAAACACGTCAAGGCCTACCGCAGCCAGACGGAGGAGGCCAAACGGACGGGCATAGACGACGGCGTGCGGGAGCAAGTGGTCGACGTCATCCTGCGACGGGAATACCTGGCCACCTGGACGGGAAATGTCGACGCGGGCTATGGCACGGACAACTACTGGCTGCTGCGCGGCTTTGCCAATAACTTCACGGACAACTGGCGCGTGTCGGCCTACGGCGGCATGACGAACACGGGGCAGTTCCAAAGCGTGTCGGGCGAAGGGCAATGGGGCGACAACGGCGGGGCCGGCGCGAGCTCTGGCTACACGACGTACAAAAAACCGGGCCTGAGCTTCTTCTGGCAGAACAAAAGGCCGAAGGACAAGGCGGGCTGGCTGAAGGTGGACGGCTCGGCGGCGTGGGACTACCGCCGCCACAACGATTTCTACAAGAACCGTTCGGAGACGTTTCTCGAAAGCGGGAGCACCTTCTCGGACCGGCAGGAGGACGCGGACAACTGGGAAAAGCTCCTGGGCGGCTCGTTCAGCGTGGAGTGGAACCTGACGGACAGCACCTACCTTAATTTCCGTCCGAACTTCAACTTCACCACGTGGGACGACATCCGCAGCAGCCGCTCGGGACAGTGGAACGACGACCCCTACGCCGGCGGGGCCGCGCCGCTCGACTCGCTCTTTGCCGGCGGCGACGCACGCCCCTGGCCGGACGACGGTTCGGCGGTCTACGCCACCCGGGCGCACAGCGTGGAGCACCGGAAGACGGCCTCCTACAGCCATTACCTCTACCTCACCCATAAGCTCACGGCGGACAACATGCGCCTGAGCCTGCGACAGCAACTGACCTACCGGAAAAACCGCCAGCAGGAGAACAGCCTGACAGAGTACCGCTACTTCCTGGCCCAGACCGGGGCGCCCGACCCGCTCATCAACCGGCGGCTGGAAAGCCGGGGGCACGCCTTCAACCAGATGACCTTCCTGGACTACTTTGTCCCGATAGGGAAATACCTTACGGCCCGGGCGACGTACGGTAACACGACGACGGACAACCTGACGGACACGGACGGCTACCGCCTCGACTCGCTGGGCGGCCTCTACGCCGACTATGCGGACTACCTGAAGGAGTTCGGCCGCCTGCCGACGGAGGCGGACTGGCGCGCCGCCGTACACGAGGCGGCCAGCACCCTCTTCAGCGACAACCACATGCAGCAACACTGGGCCGAGGTCTACTTCCAGCTGAACAACCGGAAGGGGCTCTACGCCCACATGCAGGCCACGCTGCGCTTTGCCGACGAACGCCTGGACTACATGCGGGGGCTGGGCGCCCCGCTGCCGCTGCGCCGCAACTTCCGCGAGGGATTCACCAACGTACAGGTGCGCTACGAGACCGACAGCATCGGGCGCTTCAACCTGTACTACAGCTTCGGCACCGGGACGCCGAGCCTCGTGAGCATGGTGACCCTCCCCGACACGCAGGACCCGCTCCACATCGTCCTGGGCAACCCGGACCTCCGCCAGTCCCACTCGCACAGCCTCCAGTTGCAGTACGACATCTCCCTGCCGCGGATGCGCCAGCTGGCGTGGAACGCCAACTGGCGACTGAGCAAGGACGCCACGACCCAGCGCAGCACGTACGACCCCGTGACGGGCGTCACGACGCAACAGGCCGTCAACGTCGACGGACAGTGTAGCCTATCGTCGTACCTGAGCTTCCACACACCGCTCGACGCCGCGCAACGCCTGAGCCTGACGACCAACGCCACCTATGCGATGAACCACAACATCGGCTACGCCCTGACGGCCGGCGGCGAGCCCCTGCGCTACGCCACCGACAACCACGGGCTCTACGCCGACGTCACGCTGAGCTACCGGCAAGACAAGTTCTTCGGACAGCTTAGCGGCGTGTGGAACTACTCTAAGCTGAAGAGCAACTACGCCTCGGCCGACAACCTGAACCTCTGTAGGGCCAACTACGAGGCCAACGTGGAGTGGAAATTGCCGTGGGACGTGGAGCTGAAATCGTCGCTCGACGTGCGGCACTATATGGGCGACGTGGCCGAAGGCTTTGACCCCTGGCAGTGGATATGGAACGCGTCGCTGTCCAAGTCGCTGCTGCGCGACAAGTCGTTGACCCTGCAGCTCGAGGGCTCGGACCTGCTGAACCAGCGCTCCCAGCGGGGCTTCTACCTGACGAGTACGGGCAACACGGACTGGTTCTCGCGCTGCGTGGGCCGCTTCGCCATGCTACACCTTATATATCACTTCTCCGTCAAGCCGTAGGCCGGTGCTGGGGAAGCGGGCCGACAGCCACGCGCCGCAGGGCCGGACGGACCATGCCCGGCCCCGCGGCGCGGACCCGAAGGGGAATGAACTGAAATACAAGCCCCAAAGGCTGGGGGACCGTAAGTTTTTTTTATAAAAAGAGAGAAATTCGCGGGATTTATACTATTTTTGCGTGTCCGATATAAGCCTCCGGCCCGCTCGGACTGTAAGCAGAAAGATGGAAAAAGAGAAGAATTTCAAATACTTACCTCACATAGACTCTCCCGCCGACCTGCGCAAACTGCCGGTAGAGGAACTGCCGGCCGTGTGCGACGAGCTGCGCCGCGACATTATCGACGAGCTGGCGGACAATCCCGGACACTTCGCTTCGAGCCTGGGCACGGTGGAGCTGACCGTAGCCCTGCACTACGTTTTCAATACGCCCTACGACCGGCTGGTATGGGACGTGGGGCACCAGGCTTATGGGCATAAGATTCTGACCGGGCGCCGCGACCGCTTCGCTACCAACCGCAAGCTCCACGGCATACGGCCCTTCCCCTCGCCCCTGGAAAGCGAATACGACACCTTTGCCTGCGGCCACGCGAGCAATTCCATCTCGGCGGCCCTGGGCATGTCGCTCGCCGCACTCAAGAAGGGCGAGGACGACCGACACGTGGTGGCCATCATCGGCGACGGCTCCATGAGCGGCGGACTGGCCTTCGAGGGGCTGAACAACGCCTCGGACACCCCGAATAACTTGCTCATCGTACTGAACGACAACAACATGAGCATAGACCGGTCCGTCGGCGGAATGAAAGAGTACCTGCTCCACCTGCATACCAGCTCGACGTACAACCGCCTGCGCTTCGCCATCTCGCAAAAGCTCTCGTCGTGGGGCTGGCTCAACGAGGACCGACGGCGAAGCATCCTGCGGTTCAACAACTCGTTGAAGTCGCTCCTGACCAACCAACAGAATATTTTTGAAGGGATGAACATCCGCTACTTCGGCCCCAACGACGGGCACAACGTAGTGGAGCTGGTCCGCGTACTGCGGGAAATCAAAGACATGAAGGGCCCGAAGCTCTTCCACATACACACGGTGAAAGGGAAAGGCTTCAAGCCGGCCGAGGAAGCCCCCACCGAATGGCACGCCCCGGGCAAATTTGACAAGGAACACGGCATCTGCCTCGTGGAGGACGACCCGAAGAAGCCGCCAAAGTTCCAGGACGTGTTCGGCGAGACGCTGCTCGAGCTGGCCCGCCGCAACCCGCGCATCGTAGGCATCACGCCCGCCATGCCCACGGGCTGCTCCATGACTATCCTGATGAAGGAGATGCCGGACCGGGCCTTCGACGTAGGCATTGCCGAGGGCCACGCCGTGACCTTCTCCGCGGGCCTGGCAAAAGAGGGCCTGCAGCCGTTCTGCAACATCTACTCGTCGTTCGCCCAGCGGGCCTACGACAACATCATACACGACGCGGCGCTGCTCGACTTGCCCGTCGTGCTGTGCCTGGACCGCGCCGGCCTGGTCGGCGAGGACGGCCCGACACACCACGGCGCGTTCGACATGGCCGCCTTGCGCCCCATCCCGAACCTGACCATCGCGTCGCCCTACGACGCGGACGAGCTGCGCCGACTGATGTACACGGCGCAACTGCCGGGGAAGGGGACCTTCGTCATACGCTACCCGCGCGGCCGCTGCCGGCTGAAGGACTGGCGCTGCCTGCTGGAGGAAATCCCCGTAGGCAAGGGACGACGGCTCAAGGACGGCACGGACGTGGCCCTGATTTCCATCGGCCCCATCGGCAACCTGGCGGCCGACGCCATAGCCGAAGTGGAGCGCTGCGGCGGACCCAGCGTGGCGCACTACGACCTGCGCTTCCTCAAACCGCTGGACGAGGACCTGCTCCGTGAGGTCGGGACGCGTTTCCGTAGGGTGGTCACCATCGAGGACGGGGTCCGTGCCGGCGGCATGGGCAGCGCCGTGCTCGAGTGGTTCAGCGACCACGACATGCACCCGGCCCTGACGCGGCTGGGCCTGCCGGACAATTTCGTAGAACACGGCACCGTCGGACAGCTTTACCACATCGTCGGCCTGGACGTACCGGCCATTGTCCGCGCCCTGTGGAGCCCCGACGCTCCACCGGCCGCCACGCCACAGCCCGCCGCGGCCGACGCCGCCCACTAATGCACTTATCCACCTCAAATGAGAATCATCATAGCCGGCGCAGGCGCGGTTGGCACCCACCTGGCCAAGCTCTTCTCCAAAGAGCACCACGACATCACGCTCATAGACGACAGCCCCGAACGGTTAGAGTCGCCCAACAGCAACTTAGAGCTACTGACCATCTGCGGTTCACCCTCTTCCATCAGTGTGCTGAGGGACGCGGAAGTGGGACACGCCGACCTCTTCGTCGGCGTAACCCCGGACGAAGCGCACAACATGACGTGCTGCATGCTCGCCTCGAAGCTCGGCGCGAAAAAGACCGTGGCGCGCGTGGACAACTACGAGTACACGCTGCCCGATAACCGGGAATTTTTCAAGACAGTCGGCATCGACTCCATCGTATATCCGGAAATGCTGGCCGGTAGGGAAATCATCCACAACCTGAAGCACAGCTGGGTGCGGCAGTGGCTCGAGTTCCAGGGCGGCTCGCTCATCATGCTCGGCGTCAAGCTCCGGGAGTCGGCCCAGGTGCTCAACATCCCGCTCCACGCCCTCTGCGGCCCCGACGCCCCTTACCACATCGTGGCCATCAAGCGCAAGGCCGAGACCATCATTCCCCACGGCAACGACACGTTGCTCAACGGCGACATCGTCTACTTCATGACCACGCCGCCCTACGTGTCCTACATCCGCGACCTGGCCGGGAAGGAAGACTACCCGGAAGTGAAGCAAATCTTCATGATGGGCGGCGGACACACCGCCGAACAGGCCTTGCAGAACATGCCCGACTCGATGCACGCCAAGGTCTTCGAGACCGACGCCCACCGCTGCGAGCAACTGAACGAGTGCGTGAGGCGACACAACGCCATGATCATTCACGGAGACGGGCGCGACCCGGACCTGCTCGTAGAGGAAGGCGTCCGCAACGCTCAGGCCTTCGTGGCGCTCACCAACAACGCAGAGGCCAACATACTGGCCTGCCTCTCGGCCAAGCGCCTCGGCATCCGCAAGACGGTGGCCATGATTGAGAACTTAGACTACGTGAGCATGGCCGAAAGCCTCGACCTCGGCACCATTATTAATAAGAAAACCTTCGCCGCAAGCCATATCTACCAGATGACGCTGAAGGCCGACGTCACTACGATCAAGACGCTCAACGTGGCCAATGCCGACGTAGCGGAATTCGTGGTGCGCGAAGGGGCCCGCATCACGCGGAAGCCGGTCAAGGACCTCGACCTGCCCACTACCGTGACGCTCGGCGGGCTCGTACGCGAGGGGAAAGGCTTCCTGGTCAACGGTATGACGCAAATACAGGCGGGCGACACGGTCGTGGCCTTCTGCCTGGAGAACGCCGTGAAGCGCATCGAGAAATACTTCAACTGAAAATTTCGCCAAGCAAGCAAGATGATCAATGCCAGACTCATCGCGCGGGTCTTAGGCTCGCTGCTCTTTCTCGAAGCCCTGATGCTCATGTTCTGTTACGGGCTGGGGCTGTTCTACGGCGAGGAGGAACTCGCCACGTTCGGCCTCCCCGCCCTGCTCGCCATCGCGCTGGGCGCCGTGCTCAAGATTTCCGGGCGCAAGGCGGAGAACCGCATGAGCCGCCGCGACGGCTACCTCATCGTATCGCTCACGTGGCTGCTCTACACGTTCATCGGCATGTTCCCGTTCCTGCTGAGCGGCGCCGAGACGCGCGTGGCCGCGGCCTTCTTCGAGACCATGTCGGGCTGGACCACGACGGGCTCGTCCGTACTGACCGACATCGACAGCCTGCCCCGCTCGCTCCTCTTCTGGCGCAGCCTGACCCATTGGTTTGGGGGCATGGGCATTGTCTTCTTTACCATCGCCGTGCTCCCTACGATGGGCATCGGCGACCAGAAGCTCTTCTCCGCCGAAGCCACGGGGCTGAAGACGGAAAAGCTGCACCCGCGCATCAGCACTACGGCCCGCTGGCTCTGGAGCGTATATCTGCTGCTCACGGGCGCCTGCTGCCTGGCCTACTACCTATGCGGCATGAACCTCTTCGACGCCGTGAACCACAGCCTCTCGACCATCGCGACCGGGGGCTTCTCCACGCATCAGGCCAGCATGGCCTGGTTCAACTCCCCCACGTTGGAGTACGTCGCCACCCTGTTCATGTTCATCTCGGGCATCAATTTCACGCTGCTCTACCTGTTCTTCATCAAACGCCGCTGGCGCGACGTGTTCCGGGACAGCGAACTGCGCTGCCTGCTCTACATGATGGGCTTCACCATCGTATTCATCACCCTCGTACTCTACTTCCACCACGGCCTGCCCCTCGCGACGGCGTTCCGCTACGCCGCCTTCAACACCGTGTCCCTACAGTCCACGACGGGCATGACCGTGAGCGACTTCACGCTCTGGCACCCCAGCGCGTGGATGATGCTGCTGCTCGTCACGGCCGTAGGCTCCTGTGCCGGCTCCACGGCGGGCGGCATCAAGTGCATCAGGATTGTGACGGCCTACAAGATGTTGACGAACGAGCTGCGCCGCATCCTGCACCCGCGGGCCGTACTCCCCGTGCGCATCAACGGCAACGTGATGAGCGAGAACGTAGGCCACGCCATTTTCGCTTTCTTCGTCGCCTACTTCCTGCTCATCTTCGTCGGGACGCTCCTGACCGTAGCGATGGGCGTCCCGGTGCTCGACGCGCTGAGTGCCTGCATCTCGTCGTTCAGCAACGCCGGGCCGGCCTTCGGCCACGTGCTCGGGCCACTCGACGCGTGGAACATCATGCCCGACGGCGCCCTCTGGATCAACTCCCTGCTCATGCTGGCCGGGCGTCTCGAAATCTTCTCCCTGCTCCTGCCCTTCACCGTCGCTTTCTGGCGGGACAACTGACGGGGCCTGACTTACTCCTCACACCATGACTGACATCTTCGACTTTCTTAAAGACATCGCCGCACACAACGACCGCGAGTGGTTTCACGCCCACCGCGACCGTTTCGACGCCGTGTATGCCCACTTCACGGACATAGCCGCCGACATGATTGCCCGCATCGCGCAGTTCGACCCCGCCGTGGCAGGGCTGCCCGTCAAGGGGACGCTCTACCGCTTCTACCGCGACACGCGATTCAGCTTAGACAAGTCGCCCTACAAGCGTCACTTCGGCTGCTACATCAACCCGCGGGGAAAAAAGTCGCCCCATGGCGGTTACTACCTCCACCTGGAGCCGGGCCACTCGCTCGTGGCCTGCGGAGCCTACTGCCTGCCCTCGCCCATCCTGCGCGCCGTGCGGCGGTCCATCGTAGAGCGCACGGACGAGTTCCGCGCCATCGTCGAAGCCCCGCAATTTGCCGCCCACTTCCCCACCATAGGCATGGAGCACCTCAAGACGTTGCCCGCCGGCTTTCCCCGCACCTACCCCTACCCGCAATACTTGCGGCCGAAGGACTACAGCGTGTGGCACGACCTGCCCGACGCCTTCTTCCTCCAGTCCGGCTGGGAGGAGCGCGCGGCCGCCCTGTTCCGGGAGATGAAGCCTTTCCTCGACTTCGTCAACGATACCATCGACGACTATCTATAACTCCGGCTGCGCCGTCCCCTTCGGCCTCCCGCCGGCCGGAGGCGCCGCGCGGCCCTTGCAAAACATACAGCGTATGAAACGATATTTCCACTCCCTGGCACTGATATGCCTCGCACTGCCCGCCCTATGGGGCTGCCAGAAGACCAACATCTACGAGACGGTGAAAGCCATGTCCGTAGCCCAGGTCGACACGACGGGCTTCGTCAGCAAGACCTTGCAGACCAACCAATTCACCTCGGTCGAAGTGGACTGCTTCGCCGACGTCACGTATCACCAGACCCCGAGCGGCACCCCTCCGCGCGTCGTGCTTTCTGCACCGCCCGAAGTGATGGACCACCTGAGCGCCAAGACGGAGAACGGCGAACTGGGCATCCACATAGACCGCGGCTACCAGATGCCTAACCGCGCCATTGTCGTGGTCCATCTCTATTCCCCCTTCGTCAGCAGCTTCTCGCTGCAGGGCGGCAAGTGCCTCCGCCTGGGCCAGATGTCCATCTCCAGCCCCCTCAACCTCACGCTCGACGGCGTAGGCGCGCTCACCGCCGAAAAGGTGGAAGCCTACGAAATCAGTGCCGAACTGAACGGCGCGGGCAACATCGACCTGCACGGCATACGCACGGAACGCCTCACGGCCGACCTCAACGGCGCGGGCAATATCAGCCTGGCCGGCACGTGTACGGACGCTTATCTCAACCTGAACGGCGCGGGCAACATCGACATTTCCGGACTGAAGAGCCAGCATCCGGCCCAGCGCTCCGTCAACGGCGTGGGCAACATCAAGGAGTGAGCTCCGCCGGCCGACGCTTGCCGCAACCACGGGCCTTAGCCCCGTCGGCACGGGCCTTAGCCCGCTCGCTACGGGGCTAAGGCCCGTGTTTCGCGTCATAGGCCGGGTGCCGCCGGGCGGCAACGCGCGGGGCCGTCCCCCTCGCCGCAGGGCCGGCCGCCCAGGGGCCGCGGGCACTGGTCCAGACGTCTCGTTTTCAGGGCCCGGCGGCCCCGTCGGCCCACTTTTTCGGGTAGGGCGGGCCCCGTTCGGATTTTTTCATGTAATTTTGCACTCACAATCAGCAACTATGACCGCAACGACCCCCACTTTCACCGACGCGAGAAAGTCCCTGCTGGGCATGACGCCCCAAGAGCTGGGCGACGTGGTGCAGGCGCTGGGCCTCCCGGCCTTTACGGCAAGGCAGATGGCGGACTGGCTTTACAAGAAGCAGGCTACGGACATCGCCCGGATGACCAATCTCTCGAAAGCGGCGCGCGAGCGCCTGGCCGAGGGCTATAAGGTGGGCTGCTCGGCCCCCGTGGACTGCCAGCGCTCGAAGGACGGGACGGTGAAGTACCTCTACCGCACCGCCGGGGGCCACTACGTCGAGACCGTCTACATCCCGGACGGCGACCGCGCCACGCTTTGCGTGTCGAGCCAGGTGGGGTGCAAGATGGGCTGCGCCTTTTGCATGACGGGCCGGCAGGGTTTCGCGGCCTCGCTCACCGCGGCCGACATCCTCAACCAGATTTACTCGCTCCCCGAGCGCGAGCGGCTGACGAACGTCGTCTTTATGGGACAGGGCGAGCCGTTCGACAATCTGGACAACGTGCTGCGCGCCACGCAGGTGCTCACCGCGCCGTGGGGCTACGCCTGGAGTCCGCGCCGCATCACGGTGTCGAGCGTGGGCCTGGCCAAGGGTCTGACGCGCTTCCTCGAAGAGAGCGAATGCCACCTGGCCATCAGTCTGCACCATCCCCTGCCCGAGGGCCGCGCGGCCTTGATGCCGGCCGAGAAGGCCTTTTCCATCCGCGACGTGGTGAACGTGCTGCGCCAGTACGACGCTTTCCGCAAGGGCCCCGCCCGGCCGGAGCAGTCGAAGCAACGGCGCCTCTCGTTCGAGTACATACCCTTCGACGGCGTGAACGACTCGCCGCGCCACGCGCAAGCCATCGTCGACCTGTTGCGCGGCCTGGACTGCCGCATCAACCTTATCCGCTTTCACGGCATCCCCGACACGCCGCTGCGCGGCATACCGGAACGGCGCATGCTGCAACTCCGCGACTACCTCACGGACCACGGGATTTTCACCACCATCAGGGCCTCGCGCGGCGAAGACATTTTCGCAGCGTGCGGCCTGCTTTCCACCGCCCGGCAGGAGGCTGAACGGCAAAACGCCGACACGCCCCGCCGCGCGACACGGCGTGAGGATTCCCCGTCCGACAAATCATAACACCTATGACGCTTAACAATCATACGCACAACTTTACCCCCGACGAGCCGGCCAGCGCGGCAGCCCCCAAGCGGCTGCTCCGCGTGGGCATAACGCAAGGGGATACCAACGGAGTCGGTTACGAACTGATTCTGAAAACTTTCTCCGACAGCGGCATGTTCGAGCTCTGTTTGCCCGTGGTCTATGGCTCGGCCAAGGTGGCTACGTACCACCGCAAGACGCTGGGCATGGAGATGAATTTCCACATCATCCACTCGGCAGCCGAAGCCGTCGCGGGCCGTCTCAACCTCGTGAACTGCATCGAGGAAGATGTGAAGGTGGAACTGGGCAAGGCCACCCGCGAAGCCGGACTGGCCGCCTACGCCGCCCTGGAGAGCGCCACGGAAGCGCTCCGGGCGGGCGAAATCGACGTCCTGGTCACGGCGCCCATCTGCAAGTCGACCATCCAAAGCGATGACTTCCACTTCGCCGGACACACGGAGTACCTGAAGGACCGCATAGGCGACGGGGCCGAGCCCCTGATGGTGCTGACCAACAGCCTGATGCGCGTGGCCCTCGTCACGACCCACTTGCCCGTGAAAGACATCGCCGCCCACCTGTCGCAGGAGCTGATTCTGGAGAAAATAAAGCAGCTCTACCGGAGCCTGCGCCACGACTTCCTGCTGCCGGCCCCGCGCATAGCCGTCCTGGGCCTCAACCCGCACAACGGCGACGACGGGACACTGGGCTCGGAGGAGAAGGACATCATCCGGCCGGTCGTCGAGGCCGCAGTAGCGGAGGGGCTGCAATGCTTCGGCCCCTACTCGAGCGACGGCTTCTTCGGCGCAGGGCTCTACCGCCACTTCGACGCCGTTCTGGCCATGTATCACGACCAAGGGTTGGCGCCTTTCAAGGCCCTGTCGATGGACGACGGGGTGAACTTCACGGCGGGCCTTCCCTTTGTCCGCACGTCGCCCGACCACGGGACGGCGTTCGACATCGCCGGGAAGGGCGTGGCCTCACCGTCCTCCTTCCGCCAGGCCCTGTTCACGGCCATCGACATCTACCGCAACCGGGAAGCCGACGACGAGGCGCACCGCAATCCCCTTCAGAAACTTTACCACGAACACCGCGAGGACGGCGACCGCCAGCGCCACATTCAAGCAGAAAAGACAGAATGAAATTTGCCATTATCGCAGCCGGCGAGGGCTCCCGCCTCAGCCAGGAGGGAATAGACCTGCCCAAGCCGCTCGTACGCATCGACGGCGAGCCGATGATTGACCGGCTCGTCCGCATCTTTAATGAGAACGGCGCCGAGGAGGTCTGTATCATCGTCAACCGGCTCCACCCGCAGACGGAAGCACACGTGCGCCAGCTGGCCAGGTCCGGGACGGGGGCGCCTATCCGCATTGTCGTCAAGACTACGCCCAGCTCCATGCACAGCTTCTTCGAGCTGAGCCCGTACCTGGGCGACCGGCCCTTCTGCCTAACGACGGTCGACACCATCTTCCGCGAGGACGAGTTCGGCCGGTTCGTGGAGGCGTTCCGCCAGAGCCAGGCCGACGGACTTATGGGCGTGACGGACTTTGTCGACGACGAGAAGCCGCTCTACGTAGGCACCGACGCCGACCTCCACATCACGGGCTTTCACGACAACGACGAGGGCGACCGCTACATATCGGGCGGCATCTATGCCCTGCGCCCCATCGCCCTGACCACATTGCGCCGCTGCATGGCCGAGGGGAAGAGCCGGATGCGCAACTTCCAGCGCGCCCTGATCGAGGACGGCCGGCGGCTGCAAGCCTGGCCCTTCAGCAAAGTCCTGGACGTGGACCACGCCAGCGACATCCGCAAAGCCGAACAATTCCTCAACGAAACGAAAGCCGTATGAAGATACTTGGCATCAGTCGTTCTCCGCGCTTCTCGCCTAACTCCGTCGCCCGCGACAGAGCCATCTTTCAGGCCGTCGCAGGCGAACTGCGCCGCAGAGGGCACGACGTGGCGACGGTCTGCGAGGACGATTTCCGCGACACGGGCCGCGCCGAAGCCGTCTTTACGATGGGCCGCGACACGCACTTTCTCACGGCGTTGGCCCACACGGCCGGCGTCCCCGCCATCAATTCCCCCGCCGCGCTGCTGACGGCCACGCGGACCGCCCTTACGCAGCGGTTCGAGGCGGAGGGCATCCCCATTCCGCGGAGCTACACGTTCCGCACGGCGTCGCTCGACCCGTCGGCCGTCCGCGCTTTCCGCGAGACGTGCGGCGAGGGTCTGTGGCTCAAGCGCGGCGATGCCTGCGCCCAGTCCGCCGAAGACGTGCGCTTTCTCCAGGATGCCGGCGGGCTGCGTGCGGCCCTCGACGACTTCGCCCGCCGCGACATTGCCGACGGCGTACTCTGCGAGCACGTGAGCGGCGACCTCGTCAAATTCTACGGCGTGGAGGGCACAGACTTCTTCTACCTGTACTACCCCACCGAGGGGAAGAACTTCAGCAAATTCGGACTGGAGAAAATCAACGGCGCCCCGACGGGCTTCGCCTTCAGCACGCAGGCCCTGAAAGCCTGCGCCGACCGCGCGGCCCGCCTGAGCGGCTTCATTGTCTATGGCGGCGACGCCATCGTCCGGCGGGACGGCAGCTTCGTGCTTATAGACTTCAACGACTGGCCCAGCTTCTCGCGCTGCTACAACGAGGCCGCGCGGGCCATCGCCACCCGCGTGGACCTGCTGGGCAACGGACAGCGCCAACGGGCCGTACAATCCGCATACTATTATTTATAAGTCTTACTTCTTCATGGCTAAGAAAGAAACTCTGGCTGCGACCTTCAAGTCGCAGGACACCGAAGAATGGCTCGACATACACTTCACCCGTCCGCTGGGACTGTTGTGGGCCCGATTCTTCAACTATTTCAACATCCATCCCAACGTCGTCACCATCCTTTCGATAATCCTCGGGGTTGCTGCGGCTGTTTTCTTTTATTTTGACGAACTCTGGCTCAACGCCATCGGTATTCTGCTGCTCGTCTGGGCCAATCTCTACGACAGCACCGACGGTCAGCTGGCGCGCATGACGGGTAAGAAGACGCGCTGGGGCCGCATCCTCGACGGCTTTGCCGGCGACGTGTGGTTCTTCGCCATATACTTCTCCCTCTCGCTCCGGCTCACGCCCGAATGGGGCGTATGGATCTGGCTGCTCTCCGCCTTTGCGGGCTTCGTCTGCCACGCCCGGCAGTGCCAACTGGCGGACTACTACCGCAACATCCACCTCTACTTTCTCAAGGGAGAAGGCGGCAGCGAGCTGGACAACTCGCGCAAGCTGACCGACGAGTTCCAGTCGCTCAGCTGGAAGACGGACGGGGCGTGGAAACTCTTCCTCTTCTTCTACCGCAACTACACGCGCAAGCAGGAACAGGCCACGCCGGCGTTCCAACACTTCAAGGCGGCCCTCGACAAGCGCTTCGCGCAAGCCCTGCCGCAGGCCTTGCGCGACGACTTCCGCCGCGGCAGCCTGCCCCTGATGAAGTGGGCCAACATCCTGACCTTCAACACGCGCGCCATAGTGCTCTACGTCAGTCTGCTGGTCGGCCTGCCCTGGATCTATATGCTCTTCGAGGTCACCGTTATGAACGCACTCCTTATATATATGCGTGCGCGCCACGAAAAACTTTGCCGCCAACTGCTCGACCATCTCGACACGTATGAAGCCACTGTATAGAAATCTCTTCCTGCTTTTCGGCGTCGCCGCCATTATTGTCATGCTCTGCACGTTCAACGTGGACTACGGCATGCTCAAGGACAAGTTGCCCCGCATCGTAGCCTACATGCCGCTCGTCGTGGGCGTGTGGGTCGTGGTCTACGCCTGCAACGCCTGGGCCTTCCAACTCATCGTCAACAGCGGCACGCACGACAAGCACCTCTCGTTCCGCCACGCCTACAAACTGACCGTGTCGGGCTTTGCCTTCAGCTACACGACGCCGTTCGGCTTCGGCGGCGGCCCGTACCGTGTGATGGAACTTGCGGGCCATATCGGCACCAACCGCGCCATGTCGTCCGTCGTGCTCTACTCCATGATGCACATCCTCTCGCACATTTGCCTGTGGACGACGGCCATAGTCCTTTTCATCGCCTTCTATACGGAGCGCATCGACCCGTGGCTCTGGAGCCTCTTCGGCATTTGCGCCGTCATCCTGGCCCTTATCCTCTACGTCTTCTACAAGGGCTACAAGAACGGGCTCATTGTCCGCCTCTACCAGATATTGCTCTACATCCCCTTCGCCAAGCGGCCGGCCCGCAAGTTCTACGAAAAGAACCTGGAGAACATGCGGCAGATAGACCGCAACATTGCCTATCTGCACGAACAGCCGCGCGCCTTCTACGGCTCGTTGGCCCTGGAGTACGTGGGCCGCGTGTTCAACGCCTTCGAGTACTTCTTCATCCTCCAGGCCTTCGGCGCGCCCGTCACGTTCTGCGACGCCGTGCTCGTGCTGGCCTTCTCGTCGCTCATGGGCAACTTGCTCTTCTTCTTCCCCATGCAGATGGGCGCCCGCGAAGGCGGCCTGGCGCTCATCATCCAGATTCTGGGCTACCCGGGCGGTGCGGGCGTGGGCCTCTTCTCCAGCTTCTTCACGCGCTTCCGTGAGCTGGTGTGGATCTTCATTGGCGTCAGCCTGGTCAAGGTAGGCAACAAGCGCATGATGCGTTGAGCCCGTGCCCCGCCCCCTCGTTTCCTCCCGACCAACACTTCAAGCAACCATACGACATGACTTCCCCTACCACCGACAAGCGGCTGCCGCTCCAGGCCTCCGCCATCTTCTTCGACTACGGCGGCACGCTCGACACCGACGCCCGCCACTGGAGTCACGTGCTCTTCGAGAAATACCGGCAGGCCGCCATCCCCGTGAGCGAAGCCCACTTCCGCGAGGCCTACGTACACGGCGAGCGCACGCTCGGCGCCGCGGCCGTCATCGAACCGACCGACACGTTTCTCGACGTGCTGCGCAAGAAGGTGGTCCTCGAGATGGACTACCTCGCGGCACAAGGTTACTGGAACGTCCCGGAGGCCGAACGCCGGCGAGCCGCGGCCGACGTGGCCGAGCGCTGCAACGACTACGTGCTGACCAACCTGTGCCAGACGCGCCGCGTGCTCGAGGAGCTGCAACGGCACACGCTCTGCCTCGTCTCCAACTTCTACGGCAACCTGCCGGCCGTCCTGCGCGACTACGGCCTGGACCACTACTTCACGGTCGTAGTGGAAAGCGCCGCTGTCGGCATCCGTAAGCCCGACGCCGCCATTTACCGCCTGGCCCTCGAGCGGGCCGGCGTCGACGCGGCCGACGCCCTTGTCGTGGGCGACAGTTACACGAAGGACATCGTACCGGCCAAGGCGCTGGGCTGCCAGGCCGTCTGGCTCGAGGGCGAGGAGTGGGCGCCGGCCGAACGGGACAAGTCGCTCCCCGACGCCGTCATCCACCACCTGCCCGAGTTGCTCGACGTCGTGGCCCGCTGAGGCTGGACACCGACACTGGAAAACAACAAAGGGGGCCGCTTCCCGCAGGAAGCGGCCCCCTTTGTATGGGTTCGCCGCGTTGCCGGCAAGAGCGCCGGACAGTTGCGCGAGACACGGGGCTAAGGCCAGTTTATACGGGCCCTATTCCCGTTTTTACGGGGCTAAGCCCCGTGGGCGGCGGCCAGGCGGCCGATGGCCGCGCGACAATCCTCCATGAGCCACTTCGGCGTGGAGGTGGCCCCGCACACACCGACGCTGCGCGCGCCCGTAAACCAGTCGGCCCGCAGGGCAGCCGGCGTGTCCACCAGGTACGACCGCGGATTCACCTCGCGGCAGGCCTCGTAGAGCACCCGTCCGTTGCTGCTCTTCAGGCCACAGACGAAGACCACGACGTCGTGGCGCACGGCGAACGAGCGTATGTTGGGCAGGCGGTTGGCTACCTGGCGGCAGATGGTGTCGAAGTAGCGGAACGTGGCTGGCGGTTGGATGTGGGCCGTGATGTAGTCCACGATGCGGCGGAACTCGTTGAGCGGCTTCGTGGTCTGGGAGAAGAGGCACGTGTCGCGCGACAGGTCGATGCGCCCCACTTCGTCCAGGCTCTCGATGACGATGGCCGTTCCCTCCGTCTGCCCGACGAGGCCGAGCACCTCGGCGTGGCCCCGCTTGCCGTAGATGACGATTTGCGGGCGGCCGGGTTCGGAATAGACGCGCTTGATGCGCTGCTGCAGGCGCAGGACGACGGGACACGTGGCGTCGATGATTTCGATGCCGTTGCGGCGCGCGGTGGCGTAGGTGGCGGGCGGTTCGCCGTGGGCCCGGAGCAGGACGCGCGCGCCGTGCAGGCGGTCGAACTCCTCGTGGCCGATGGTGACCAGCCCCAGGCCGCGCAGGCGGTCGCACTCGCTCCCGTTGTGGACGATGTCGCCCAGGCAGTAGAGAGGCCGGCCTACGGCCAGCTCCTCCTCGGCCTTCCCGATGGCCGTCGTAACGCCGAAGCAGAAACCGGAATGTTCGTCAATCTCAATCGTAAGCATGATGACCGTTCGGTAAGGTTCAACCCTCGGCCACGCGCTCCTCGAAGCGCCGGACCAACCATTCTTGCTGCTCCTCGAGCGTCAGCCCGCTGTTGTCCAGGACGAGGGCGTCCGGCGCCTGGCGCAAGGGGGCCACGGCGCGGTGCGAGTCGATGTAGTCCCGTTCCTGCACGTTGCGCAGTATGTCCTCGTAGGCCGCGGGCTGTCCCTTGGCAAGGAGTTCCTCGTAGCGGCGGCGGGCCCTCACTTCGGGCGTCGCCGTGACAAAGACCTTGAGCTCGGCGGACGGGAAGACGACGGTCCCGATGTCGCGGCCGTCCATGACGATGCCTTTGCGCTCGCCCATGCGCTGCTGTTGTCGCGTCAGGGCCTGGCGCACGGCCGGCAGGGCGGCGACGGGGCTGACGTGGGAGGAGACCTCCATGCCGCGGATGTCGCGCTCTACGTTCTCGCCGTCGAGGCATACTTGCGGCAAGCCGGTGGCGGGGTCCTGCCGGAAGTCCACGCGCAGCGCGGGCAAGGCGGCCTCGAGGCGGGGCGTATCCACCGCGCCGTCGGGCAGGAAGAGGCCGTGACGCAGCGCGTAGAGCGTCACGGCGCGATACATCGCCCCGGTATCTACATAGAGGTAACCGGCATAGCGGGCCAGCCCCTTCGCCATCGTACTCTTGCCGCACGAAGAGTGCCCGTCTATCGCCACAATGATTTTCTTCATGTTGTCGTAGTCTTTATTCGATGAGGTCGCGCCGCCCGTCCGCTTTCAAAGGCAATAGGCCACGTTGAAAGCCAGCGAGGCGGTCGAGACGTGATATTTGGCATAGGAGATGCCGGCCTTGAAGCGCTTCAGCTGGAGCCCGCCGCCGAGGGTCAGGCCCGCCATGTGGCTCGAGCCGGCTGCCTTGAGCTCGTAGGCGCGTCTGAAGTTGTAGCCCGCACTCAAGTAAAGGTAAGACGTGGGCAGTATGTCGACACCCACGGCAAAGTGGTTCAGCACTTTCTTCCCGAAGCTCAGCTTTTCGCCCTCCGGGTGGTAGTAGTCGTCGGACGACCAGCGTGTCAGGTCCGTCAGGGTCACGGAGAAGCGGACCGGGGCGTGGGCCATGCCTTTCGTAAAGCCGAGCTGCAGGTTAAAGGGGACGCGCTCCGTCAAGCCGTCGAACGACTTGAGCTGGGCACCCACGTTCCGCAGGGCGGCAGAGAAGGAGAAGTCCGCCTCTTCGTCGTAGTAGTTGAGCCCCAGGTCGACGGCAAAGGCAAAGGCCGAGAAGTCGGCGTACTTGGAGTAGACGGCCTTGAGCGCCGCCCCGCCGGCCCAGCGGTCGGAGAGCAGGTAGCTGTAACCGGCCCCGATGACGATGTCCTTAGGGGCAAAGGTTCCGAGCACCATCCCGCTGGCGTCCGTCTCGTCCATCCGTCCGTAGTTCATGTATTGCGCGGTGACGGCTCCCGTATGGCGGTCGCCGAAAGCCATGACATACTGCGCCCCCATCCAGCTGCCGCCGTCGGCATAGGTCATGAAGTCGACGCCCAGACTGCGGTCGCTCACGCACGAATAGAGCGCCGGGTTGGCCCAGCCGGCCCAGGGCGTATCCTCGATGGCCGAGATGTTCTCGCCGCCCAGTGCCGCCACGTGCGACGATACCGGCAGACGCAGCACCATATAGGAATGCGCTCCGTCCTGCGCCCCCGCCGTCACGGCGGCCAGGAAGCAGAAAAGCAGGAATAGGCTTTTTTTCATCTTATCCATAAAAATTGTGGTCAAAGTTACGACTAAATTTAGATTTTGCACGTACTTTTGCATGATTAATCATGCGCAGCGCGCCGGCCATAGACCGCCGGGCGGCCCTCCTTATTAAAAACGTGAAGAATTCAGAATTATTTTCCCACGAATGGTGTGATCTTATTTTCCAGCACCGGAACAAGGACTACGGCGCCTATCAGCTGCGCAGACGCATCGGACGCCGCTACCGCTTTGCCCTCATCGTGGTGGTCTGTGGCGTACTCCTCACCTTTTTGCTCCCTGTGGGCATCACCGCCTACATGCGTTACCGTCTCCAGAAGGAGCTGGTCCAGAGCGTCAAGGACATTCGCCGCCTCAAGAAGCTGGAGGAAAAGCCCGGCTACGAGTTGAAGCGCATCTCGACCGGCCGGCGCGCCTCCGCCGTGCGTACGGTGAAGGGGGGCTCCGAACAGGTCCCGGAAATCGCAGAAATCACGAAGCAGGACATCGTCTTCGGCGTAGACGGCCCGGACCTGCCCCAGCTGGTGCTGGACGACCTCGCGCTCGAAGACCACGACACCCTGCACAACCGCGACCGCACGGACTTGCCCGTAGAAGGGCCCCAGCTCACGGCCGTAGAGGTCGTCGAGGAGATGCCTCAGTTCCCGGGCGGCCCCAAAGCGCTCATGGAGTGGCTGGACAAGTACGTGCCCTATCCTCCCAAGTGCATAGAGCAAGGCATTGAGGGCGACGCGGAAGTCTCCTTCATCGTCACGAAAGAGGGCCGCGTGCGCGAGCCCGAAGTGACGAAGCCGCTCCACCCCGACCTGGACCGCGCCCTGCTGCGCGTACTCCAGCGCATGCCGCGCTGGACGCCCGGAAAAAGCGGAGGGCGCGTGGCCGACGTGCGCGTAACCATCCCCGTACATTTCCAAATCCGTTAACCCCTTTCATTACGATTCACTCATGACAGACACTGCCCAGCTTCACGCCAGCATCGAACAGGCGCTGGCCACCTTACCCTACCCCGCACAACCCGAAGGCCTCTACGAACCGATTGCCTACACGCTCACCGGAGGCGGCAAGCGCTTGCGCCCCACACTGGTGCTGCTGGCCTACAACCTGTACCGCGAGGACTGGGAACAGGCCCTGCCCGCCGCTGTCGGACTTGAAATCTACCACAACCATACGCTCCTGCACGACGACCTTATGGACCGGGCCGACCTGCGCCGCGGACGCCCGACGGTCCATACCCGCTGGGGCGACAACACGGCCATCCTTTCCGGCGACACTATGCTCATCCTCGCGTTCCGGCACATCATGCGCGCCAACGCCGAGCCCGCACGCCGGGCCGAAGTCCTCGACCTCTTTGCCCGTACGGCGCAACAGATTTGCGAAGGGCAGCAGATGGACATGAACTTTGAGCGGCGCTCCGACGTTACCGAAGCCGAATACCTCGAAATGATCCGGCTCAAGACGTCCGTACTCCTCGGTTGCGCCACCCAGATGGGCGCGCTGCTGGCAGGGGCCCCCGCGGCCGACGGCCAGGCGCTCTACGCCTTTGCGGAGCAGGTGGGGCTGGCCTTCCAGCTCCAGGACGACTATCTCGACGTCTACGGCGACCCGGCCCAGTTCGGCAAACGCCTGGGCGGCGACATCCGTTGCGGGAAAAAGACCTACCTGCTCTTTGCCGCCTTGCGCGACGCCGCGCCCGACGAACGGGAGGCGCTGCTCGGCATGCTCGCCGACCAAAGTGCCGACCCGGCGGAAAAGGTTGCCCGCGTCACGGCCCGCTACAACGCCCTGCAGGCCGGCCCCCGCACCCAGGAGGCCATAGCTGCCTGCTACGAAAAGGCCCGCCACCACCTCCAGACCGTCGGCCTGCCGCCCGAACGCCTGCGCCCGCTCTGGGACTACGCGTGCAGCCTCCTGGGCCGGAAAAGCTAATGCCGCCATGTACATCGATACGCACACGCACATCTATCTCCCCGAATTCGACGCCGACCGCAACGCCGTGCTCCGACGGGCTCGTACCGCCGGCGCACGCTGGCTCTTGCTGCCGTGCATAGACCTGGACAGCGTCGGCCCCATGCTGGCCACGTGCGCCGCGGCCCCGGACCTGTGCCGCCCCATGCTGGGCCTCCATCCCACGTCCCTACCGGCCGACCCGGCGCCGACTCTCGCCACCATGGAGCGGCTACTCTCCACTCCCGGCCACCCTTACATCGCCGTCGGCGAAGTAGGGATTGACCTTTACTGGGACAGCAGCCGGCGCGACGAACAGATAGCCGTTCTCCGCTGCCAGGCGGGCTGGGCCGCGCACTGGAATCTCCCGCTCATCGTCCATAGCCGCGCCGCCCACCGCGTTACGGTCGACACCCTTCTCCCCCTGGCCTCCCGCCTGCGCGGCATCTTCCACTGCTTCGGCGGTACGGCCGACGAGGCCCGCGAACTGCTCGACGCGTTCCCCCACTTCCTGCTGGGCATCGGGGGAAGCGTCACCTTCCGCCGCAGTGCCCTGCCCGACGTGCTCCGCCAGGCCGTCGCCCTGGAGCGCGTGGTCCTCGAGACCGACGCCCCCTACCTGACGCCTCACCCGCTACGGGGGAAGCGCAACGAACCGGCCTACATTCCCCTGGTCGCCGCCCGCCTGGCCGAAATCTACGGTTTGCCCGTAGAAACCGTACTGGACCGAACCAGCGAAAACGCCTGCCAGCTCTTCCCCCAGTTGCGCACCCCGGCGGCCCCTTGAGAGAAACGCACCGGCTACGGGAGCGCCCTCCCCAACGTATGAACCGCCGCCGGGCACCCGTCCCGGCCGAACCCAACAAAGGCTGGCACGCCGCTTCAACAGCAAACGTGCCAGCCTTAATAGTAGCCTGCCCCCGCCGGTCTGTACCAACGGACAGCCCGACAGGGAGCGGGCGCACCAACATACGCTCTTCGTATGTTCTCCTTATTATTCACCATATTGCCCTACTCGAGGGCATCCAATTCCTTATTTTGAGGGGAAGGGCTCGTTTTCCACGTAGAGGCGGACCTGTTTCACCGCGCCGGGGGTGCCGTTCTCCATGCGCGGGAGCATGCGCAGGCCGGTCACGGTCTGTTCCGCGCCGAGGTCGAGTACGAGCATGTGCGGGTAGGCCACGCCGCCTACGGTAGACCAGTATGTGGACTCCTGCAGGTCGTAAACCTTTTCCGCCGTGTGGTTGCCCGCTGCGTCCTGTTCACTGTCCGCGTAAACGATGCGCCAGTTCTCTCGCGGCAGGGGCTGTCCGTCGGGCCCGAGCAACCGGAGCTCGGCTATGGCCGTTACGTCACCGCTGTCGTGGGCGCTGAGCGCTTCCAGGCAGACGTAACGCCCGCGCGCCGGGGTCTCGAGCGGCAGCGTGTGCCACCCGCTTCCGGCTGGCATCTCGGCATCCAGACGCGGCTCGAAGCCTTCCACGCTGGGCGCCGCGGCGGACGAGCGGTGCGTGGCCGGGGCTTCGGCGTGGAGCTCGTCGAGAATGGGCTTGGCGAGGCCGGCAACTTCGGCGCGGGCCGGTCCGAGGAGGTCCAGCACGATAATTTCATTCTTGCCTTCCTTCAGCCAGCAGCCGGGCAGATAGAGCGTCTGCTGCGGGCCGATATTCCAGAAGCGACCCAGGGCGTGACCGTTGACCCAGACCATACCTTTCCCCCAACTGCGCATATCGAGGAACGTATCGCCCGTACGGTCGAGCGTGAACGTCGTCCGGTAGTAGGCAGGGCCCTGCAGCGCGGCGCCCGGGGCGTAATCCTTGTCCTCGACAAACGAGGCCTCGGGCGGAAAGTTGTAAACGGTCCAGCCACTGAGCTGCCGGACGTTCTTTCCTCGCCCGGTTTGCAGGCTGACGGCGTTCGTGATGCCTTTCCGGTCGTGTATGGTCCGGTCGAAGTTGACACGCCCCATGGCTTCTACAAGTATGTCCAGCTGCGTCCCGGCCGGGAGTTCGGGCAAGCGCAGGCGGCGCTCGTCGTGCCGGCGGTCAAGGCGTCCCAACAGCTTGCCGTCCGCATAGACCTGAGCCCAGTCGTGCACCTCGTCGAGGAGCAGGACGGTGCCGCGGGCTACGGCGGGAAGCTGCGTGCGGTAGAGGATGGTGCCCCAGCCCTGGTCGAACTGCTCCATGGGCTGGATGCTGTCGCTGTGGATGCCGCGGGGAAGGTTGTCGAATAAGGGCGCCACTTCCGTCAGGCGGAAACGGGGAATGGTGATGACGGGCAGCGAGTCGGGGACCGGGGGAACGACCTGTCCCGAGTCAAGGTGTTCGAGCAGCATGGCGCGCAGTTTGTAATACTTCGGCGTGGCCCAGCCCGCCTCGCTAATGGGCGCGTCGTAGTCGTAGGAGGAGCACATGGCCGAATAAGTCGGGGCGTTAGCGCCACCCCAATGGCCGAACGTAGTCCCGCCGTGGACCATATAGAGAGAGAAGGAGATGTTCCGGTCCAGCATGTCGCGCAGGCCGGAAACCATCTGGTCGGCATCGCGCGTTTCGTGGGCGCGGCCCCAATGGTCGAACCAGCCGCTCCAAAACTCGCTGCACATGAGGGGCGAGTCGGGCCGTACGCGCTTCAAGGGCTTGAACTGGTCCTCTATATCGGCGCCGGTGCCGAAATTGAGCGTCCAGAGCAGGTCGTCGAGGCCGTTGCGCTGGAACGTAGAGCTCCAGTCACACTGAAAGAGGGGGACGTCCGTGAAACCGGCCGCGCGCACCATGTCACGGATGTTGGACATGTAGGCCTTATCCTCGGCGTAGGCGCCATACTCGTTCTCCACCTGCACCATAATAATGTTGCCGCCGCGCGTTATCTGTAGGTCGGCCAGCTCACGGCCCAGGGCTTTGAAGTAACGCTCCGCGCTCTCCAGGAAGTAAGGGTCGTTGGTGCGCACCTCGATGTCTTTCTTCTTCAACAGCCACCAGGGCAAGCCGCCCATTTCCCACTCGGCGCAGGCGTAAGGGCCCGGCCGCAATATGACGTAGAGTCCCTCCTCGGCCGCCAGGCGGCAGAAGCGGGCCACGTCGCGCTGCCCCTTGAAGTTGAACTTTCCGGGCTCGGGTTCATGGTAGTTCCAGAAGACGTAAACGCAGACGGCGTTCATGCCGAGGGCTTTGACCATGCGCAGGCGGTGGCGCCAGTAGGGTTCAGGGATGCGCGGGTAGTGTAGTTCTCCGGCCTTGATGATAAAGGGCCGGCCGTCGAGCAGGAATTGCCCCTTGCCCACGGTAAAGGTGTGATGCTCCCTGGCCGCACCGGCGGAAGCCGTGCCCAGGCACAGCGCCAGCAGCAACACGAGGAGCGAACGCAGAGTGAATCGGTTCATGAAATCGATCAGTTTTTAGGTTTGTCAAAAATATGGGAATTCATCGGGGGATAAAGGAAAGCCGGACGGTCTGCCCGGGACGGGTGTCGAGCACTATCTGTCCGTCGCTTTCCCGGCTGCGGCCGCCGTCACCCTTTATCGCGGCAAGGCGCATCGCCGTCGGGACGGCCACACACAGCCTTCCGCCGCGCTCCGAACGTATCTCGGCCTCCACGCCCTCACCGCGCCGGTAGCGGGCCGATACCAGGAAGGCCCCTTCGGTACGGAGCGTGCGGAACGAAGCCTCGGGCCAGGCGGACGGCACGGCGGGAAAGAGACGGACCTTGCCGCCCCGGCTCTGGAGAAGCATTTCCTGCACGCCCGCGGCAAAGGCGAAGTTTCCCTCCAACGTGAAGGGGCGGTAGGTGAACTTCGAGCGTCCCGTGCCGCTCTGGTCGCCGTTCGCGTGGAACGTATTCGGCAGGCAGAAGCATTCGGCAAACGTGCGCAGCGCCTGGGCCGCTCCGTCGCCGTCGCCGGCCCGCGCCTTCAGGCACGACAGCCAGGCGTACGAATAGCCGGTCCAATAGTCCGGGCCCAGGCTGTCGAGTCGCGCTATCGTGGCCCGCACCGTCCGGGCCGCTTCCGCGCCGTCCTCCGGTGCGAGCAGTCCCAACGGATAGATGGCCACGGCGTGCGAGAAGTGGCGGTGCGAGAAGGCGTAGTCCGTTCCGGGTGCTATGGTCAGTGCGCCGTCGGCGTTCACGTCGAGCTGCGGCAACTCGGCCCGCAGCGCCCGCCAGTGGGCCGCTTCTTCGGCCAAGTGGAGCGAGTCGGCCATCTCCGCCGCTATGCGGAAGGCGGAGTGCATCTGGGCCAGGTCGAAGTTCGTCATGTCGCGGAACCACGCCGAAGCCGCGTTGTCGCCGTACTCCGGGCTCGAGCTGAGGCGCAAGCGTCGCCGGCCGCGCTCGTCCACGCGGGACATCTGCTCCAGGAAGTGCGCCACGTCGCGGGCAAAGGGGTAGGCCCGCAGGGCCAGAAACGTCGCGTCGCCCGAATAGCGCCACTGCTGGTAGAAGTGATAGGCCAGCCACGCCGATACGGTCTGCGACATGGAATACTGTATCCAGCCGCCCATCGGCTCGCCCGTCAGCGTGCAGACACCGGGCACGTTGAGCCCCTCTACGCCGAAATATTCCCGCGTGTAACGCCGGTACGTGGGGCGCTGGGCCCAGAGCGTGTTCACGTAGCTCGCCGCCTCGGGCAAATGGTTCGCGGCGTAGGCGGGCCAGTAGCTGAGCTGCGTGTTCAGGTCGTGGTGATAGTCGCCCTTCCAGGGGGGCAGCCCGCCGTCGTCGGCTGTCCACACGGACTGGAGCGAGATGGGGTAGCTGTCCTCGCGCGCCGCCGAGCCGAATTTATACATTTCGTTGTCGTATTGCCGTTGCAGGACGCTGTCGGGCAGCGTCACCGACGAAGCGGCCCAATAGTTGTCCCAATAGCGCTGGTGCGTACGGCAGTCCGCCTTCCATCCGCGGTCCAGGGCCTCGGCCACCTCGCGTGCGGCCTGCTGCCCGTCGCCACGCTGCTCGCTGAGCGAGGATGTAATGCTCCAGACACCCGTCAAGGCATCGCCCTCCCGCTCCCAGCTCACGACGACATCGTAATAGAAGCCGCCCCACCCTTCCTGGTGATAGACCAGCGTCTGCGGCCGGGCGTCGACGCGCCCCTGCCGGTAGCCCAGACGGCCCAAGCTCTGCCCGTCTATGGAATTGGCCACGCCGCCGTCTCCCCTATCCCCGTAGGTCGGGGGAACAAGGACCGGGACGAAGTCCTCCGGCACGCCCTCGAAACGGAACCAGCCCACGGGCTCCGTGGCGTGAACAAACGTTTGCAGGCGGGCGCCGCCGCTCCAGTCCACCTCGCACAGGGCGTTCTGCAAATAGAGGCGCACTCCCGCCACCTTGCCCAGCTTCCCGACCGTCTGGAACTCCAGCGCCGCGCCGGGGAGCTTGGTCGGCGCGGGCTCGGCCTCGTAGGGCACGTCCATTTTCCGTTGCACCAGGCTATAGTCGCCGTGCTCCGCCTGCTCGCACACCCAGTCGAAGCGGTAGTTCGGTCCGCTCAGACTGTCCACCGGGCGCAGGTCCCAGAGGTCCGAGCGGTCGAACGACAGGCGCAGCGCCCCGTCGCGCTGCCAGACGAGCGCCCCCACCGTGGCGTTGCCCAGGGGGATGCCTTCGTCCCACGTCGGGGCCAGGTCGACATACTGCAAATCGCTACCGTGCGGGGTGGCAGCCATACGGCCGGTGGCCTGGCACGCCGACAGTAACGTCGCGGCCAGGCCCAGCAACAGGCCCGGTAAAGCCAACCGGGCACTCCTATTATATATGGAGTGTATGCACATAGGCTTCTGTATGTTATTGGTTCAACAATTGTTCCACGGCTGCGTTTCCTCCCGTCGCCGTCTGGGGCAGCGGCCCGGAGAATACGGCGTCGAGCTCGTAGGGCGCCACCCGCGCCGCCGGGGCAAAGCGGTCCGACGCCACATAGCGGCACACGGAATAGAGCAACTGGCGCGTGGCGGGTCGGACGGCGATGTCCTTGTCCAGGTCTACGCCCAGCACGAACAGCCTGCCGGGGCCTACCTGCGCCTCAAAGGCAATGCCCAGCTTGCGGTTCACCTCGTACGTGTCCACACTCTGGATGACGGGCGTCAGTCCGCGCAGGGCGGTCAGGTCCATAGCCTTGCCATAATTCAGCACGTCCCACCATTGCCAGTCCGCGTAGTAGGAGGTAGGGAAATCGGCCAGCGCGGGATGCCCCGAGTCGATGCACGTACCGACAATCATCGGGTCCCACTTGAACATAATGGGGTTCCAGAAGTGACTGGCGAAGTGGGTGTTCCGTCCGGGCACATCGCGCCCCGGCACGTAGACCACGCGCTCGCCTCTGGCCAGGCGCTCGCGGGCCGTAGCCCAGTCGCGCACCAGGCAGGTCGTGTCGGCCGCCTGCCGTTCGCGCGGCGGATAGACCCAGAGGTTCCACTCGTTGTGCAAGTCGCCCAGCGTCGCGTGGAGCGTCAGGCGCTGCGCGCGGCCCAGTCCTGTCAGGGGCACCGCTATGGCGCCGATGGAGTCCACCGTGGCCTGCGGCAGCGTACCGTGGCGCAGGCTGCCCTTCCACAGGGTCCGGCCCGACGCGTCCTCGATGCGCCACGACAGGCGGCCGCCCTTCAAATCCCGGGGGCCGAACTGGTAAATGCCCAACTTGGCCTTCAGCGTGTCGCCCTCGGTGAAGGCGCGGCCCGGCAGGCGGGCCAGCAGCACCATCGGGCCGCACGATTCGCGGAACTTTTCCGGCGTCACCAGCCCCTTGCTCTCCCAGAAGGCGTCCAGGATGCCCACGAAGGCGCTGCCCTGGCCCGGAAAGTCCTGCAGGCCCAGCAACTGGAAGCCTCCCGAACCGGCCGAACGCAGCAGGGCCTCGTTCACCTCCTTGTATTGCAGCACGGTGTGGGCCCCGGTGGCGCGGAAGAAGTCGTCGGCCTGTCCGAGCATCCCGTTTTGGGCCAGGCGCTTCTGAAAGACCATGAAGTTACGGGGCTCCAGCACGCCTTTATACTTCTTCATCTCCGCGAAGTTCGGATACATGCAGCGCTGACCCGTCTCGTGGGCGATGACCGGGACGTCTATCTCCGATTCCCGCGAGCAGTCCCAGTCGGTCGAGGGCCGGCCCTCGTAGACCGTTATCCAGCCTTTCTCCGTCACGTGCGAAGTGTAGAACTGATCCGAAGCGACGTGCGTGCGCGCCGTTGAGGCCGAGTAGAGGTGGCGCCCGTCGCGGGCACGGCCTTTCCGTATCAGGTCCTCCAGCACGCTAAAGTCACCTTCGTTCTCATTACCGTTACAGTAGAGCAGGAAGGAGGGGTGATGCCCGTAGGCCTCGAGTACGGCGTACATCTCCTTCTCGAAGAAATCACGGCGTGCCGGGTACTTTCCCACGTCCTTTATCCACATGGGCAGCTCCACCTGGAGGTAGAGGCCCACGGCGTCGGCCGCGGCAAAGGCCGCCTCGGGCGGACACCAGGAGTGGAAGCGCACGTGGTTGAAGCCGTAGTCCTTCACGGTGCGGAATATGCGTTCCCACGCGGGCACGTCGGTGGCCGGGTAGCCCGTCAGGGGAAACACCGCGCAGTCCAGGACGCCGCGCAAGTGGATGTCGCGGCCGTTCAGGCGGACGTGGTGCGCGCCCTGCTCCACCTTGCGCATGCCGAACGTGCGCCGTACCGTGTCGCAGCCCGCCGGCGAGGCGAGCACGGCCTCCAGGCGATAGAGCGCGGGTGAAAATTCGTCCCACAGCCGCATGTCCGTCCGTAACGGCAGGTCCAGGCGCAGGGCGGAGTCGGCTGCCGCTACGGGCACGTCGGCCTTGGCGGCCAGCCGTCCGTCCGTCAGGTCCGTGACGCGCACCGTCAGCCGCCCGTCGGCCGCATTGGGGGCAGCGGCAAAGCGCAACGCCACGTCGACGCTCCGCCGGTCAATGTCGGGACAGACGTCCACGCCGGACACGTGGCGCGCCGGACGCGCCACCAGCTCCATACGGCCCACCACGCCGTTCCAGTTCGTCTGCGTGTACTCCGTCGTGCCGTGCGTCCAGTGGTCCATCGGATACTTCAGCCGATTGTCCACGCAGAGCGTCAGCGTATGCTCGCCGGGCGTCAGATAGGGCGTCAGGCGAAAACGGTTAGGCGTGGAGAGGCGCTCGTCCTGTCCGACGAACGCGCCGTCCACGTAGACGGTCGTCGTCCAGTGACAACGCTCGAGGAAGAGCTCTATCTCTTTCCCCGCCCAGTCAGCGGGAATGGTCACTTCGCGTTGGTACCAGGCCATGCCTACGTACTCGAAACGGCGGCTCAGGCGGTCCACGTAGGCCGTCTCGTTGCACACGCCCGCCCCCGCCTCGTCTGTCGAGCCGGGCAAGGCGATGCTGCCCGCCAGCCGGGTGCGGTACAGCTCGGAACCGGCCGTCATGCCAAAGCCCGAGGGGTCCAGCTGAAAGCGCCAGAGCCCGTCGAGGGGAATGCGGTCGCCCGCCGCACCGGCCCAGGCCCAGGCACCGGCCCAAGCCATCCAGAACAAAACATGCCGGAGCCAGCCGCCCGACGCTGCATCCCGATGAAATCTACACATATTCGAAAATTTTTCAAGAAAAACATGCGGATAAAAAGAACGGGGCTCCGGACCGCGCAGCGTACGCAACGCTACACCCGAAGAAACCCTGCCGCAAAGGAAAGCGATTCTCTCCAAACTGGGAATAGCTGAAAACAATGAAACATGGACTATTTTACGAAAAAGCCTGTCCGCGCCGCCCGGGCGCAAGGTCCCGTCGCCCGCCGGCGCTTTGCCGACGGGCGGCCTACGGGAGGACCGGACGCAGCAGGAGGGAACGGCCCGACGGAGCGAAGGGAATTTTTTACGGGGCTAAGGGAAGAAAATACGGGCCTAAGGCTCGCCGCTACGGGGCTAAGGCCAGTTTTTACGGGAATAGGCCCCGTTCGTACGGGCCTTAGCCCCGTGTTTCCGGAAACTGGCGCCGTCCGCACGGCCACCGTCGGCGCTGTCCGGACCGAAAGCGGCAAAGGCGGCCGGCCCGCCCCTGGGGGCCGCGCGCCGCGGGAAAGCCGCACCGCCCGTCGGGCTGTTCCCGGCCGGACGGGGAAAGGCAACCGGCGGCCCATGGAAAACCGCGGTGCGCCGT
>USPK01000017.1 GCA_900556465.1 uncultured Prevotella sp.
ATCCGCTTATGCAACTTATAATCAGGGATTTAATTTATAGAAGTCCCCTTAAGTAGGAACATACGGGCAAGCTCTCCCGCCTTGCCCTCTGCGGGGACGCCGCGCCGCCAACAGGGATTGCGGCCAGGCGTCAGAGGCAAATTTAGCGAAAGCCCGGGAAAGGGCCAAGGGGAAACGCTACTTTTCCGCATTTCCCCGTCGGCGGGCCTGCGGGGCGGCGGCCGGTAGCCACGGGCCCCGCAGGCCGGCGACGGAGCTATGGCCTCACGGCCGCCGCGGCAGGAAGCGGCGCGCCAGCCAGCGGCGCACGGGCTCGTCGTAGAGCTTCAGCGCGGCATAGGCCAGGACGATGCAGCCGACATACACGCCGAGCGCCACGGGCCACACTTCGAGAAACGTGTAGTGCGCTTCGCGGATGAGCCAGGCGTAGAAGAGGTACATCACGGGGTAGTGGACGGCATAGAGGGGGTAGGAAATGTCGCCGGAGAACTTGCAGACGGCGCGCGAGCGGCGGTCCGTGGTCTGCCCGGAAGCGGCCAGCCACACCAGGAAGGGGAACACGACGAAGATGCAGCCGAACTCGAAAAGGCCGTTGTACGTGACGACGGAGCGGCCCTCCAGATAGGGCACGCAGAAGAGGGCCAGCAGCACCGCGGAGCAGATCCAGAACGCGCCGCGTACCTTCACGGGCCGGAAGTGGCGGGACAGGAACAAGCCCAACGTATAGGGGAACAACATGCGCAGCAGGCCGCCGAGGAAGTTTAGGCCGTCGAGCGTCCAGCCTACGCCAATCATGCCGTAGCCTACGACGTCGAACAGCATGAACCAGGCCAGGCCCGCGCCGGAAAGCACCACGAGGGCCAGGAGCATACGGTTGCTGAGGCGGTGGATAAAGAGCGCGTAGAGCAGGTTACCGATGTACTCAAAGAAGAGTGACCAGCTGGGCCCGTTCAACGGGAACATTTCGTTGTTGCCCCTGACGTCGTAGCCCGCGCCCGGCGCGGCGGGGACAAAGAACAAGGCGCAGAGAAGGGCGAGCATAATCATGGAGACCGCTACGTGCGTACCGTCCCAACGCTCGCAGCCCTGGAGCACGTAGCAGACTACGCCCAGCACGGCGCCCAATACAATCATGGGGTGCAGGCGGATGAGGCGGCGCTTGAAGAAGTTGCCCAGCGACATGGTGCGCCCCAGGCGGTCGTCGTAGGCGTAGCCGATGACGAAGCCGGAGAGGATGAAGAAAAAGTCGACCGCGAGGTAGCCGTGGTTGATTACGGTGATGGGCGTCCCGCCCGCGGCGAAGGAGAGGCCCTCGAAAATGTGATAGAACACCACGAGAAGGGCGGCCACGCCGCGCAGGCCGTCGAGCAGCTCGTAGTGGGGTTTGGAGTCCGCATAAGCGGCGGAAAAAGGTTTGGACATAGGGGTCTGGATTTTTGTTTTGCAATAATTTCCCGCAAAGTTATCCAACTTTGTCCTATAATTATTTGTCGCAGGTCAAATAAACTCACCGCCGGGCCCGCAAACGGCTGAGCGTGGACAGCGTGATGCCCAGGTAGGAGGCGATGTAGCCCAGCTGCACGCGCCGCACAAGTTCGGGAAACTGCGCGCAGAACGAGGCGTAGCGCGCGGCGGCCGGGAGCGTGAGCCGCTCTTTGTGGGAACGGTGCAAGCGGCGGTATTCGTTCTGGTGGATGATGCGTCCCCAGTTGGCCAGTTCCAGATTGGTGCGGAACAGGCGGCGCAGGTCGTCGAGGCCGATGCGGTAGAGCTCGCACGGTTCGAGGGTCTCGACAAACTCCTCGCTGGGCTTGTCGTAGTAGAGTTCGTCCATGCTGAACACGATGTCGCCCTCGGTGGAGAAGGAGGTGGTCGTCTCCTCCCCGTCGACGAGCCAGTAGGAGCGGGTCAGTCCGCGCTCAATGAAGTAGGCCGCATGGGCGCGGCGGCCCTCTTCAATGAGGCGGTAGCGCTTGGGCACGGCGCAGGGCGACAGGCATTCGCGCAACGCCCGGGCCGTTTCGGGCGAAAGGGGGACGAGGCGGTTTATCTTTTCAAAAATGTGTTTCATACCTTGCAGTCATCGGGGACCGGGGCGGCGGAGCGCCATGGCGGGAGGGAGCGCCGGCCGCCCCACTGGCGCCGGACCGCCTCCGTCCGCCCGTCGCGGGGACGCGCCGGGCCGCAGTTCGTGCAAACTTACAAAACATTCCGGAAGCAGGCGGCCGCCCGGCGGGAGAAATCGCCACGCCGACGGACAGAAAGCCCGGACGGCGGCGCACCGGCCGCCGCATGGCACCCCGCCGGCGCGCCGCGGCCGCCACGGTCTGCGCGGGCGGGCGGCTACACCGGCAGGGACCGCGACCGGACCCGCGCGCCCCGCCGATACGGCAAACAAAAACTGGGCCTATCCCCGTCGGAACGGGGATAGGCCCAGTTTTTACGGGGCTAAGGCCCGTAGCCGGCCCCTTAATGGCGCTGCCGACGAACGCTGTATGTGGCCGACCGCGAACTGCTGCTCGAGGAACGGTCGCGCTTCTTCTTCACCTCAGGTTCCTTCTTCTCGTCGGAGGAAGCGGACGACGTGGAAGTGCGCCGGCCCGTGGAGCGCCGCGACGTGCGGCGGCCGGACTTCTCCACGGCGGCCAGGCTGTCGGCAGCGGCCTCGTCGGCTCCGGCCTCGGCCAGGGCGGCCGAGTCGCGGCCCCAGACGTGGTCCTCAAAGTCGGCAATCTGCTGCTCAATGCGGTTGCGCTCCTTCACCAAGGCGGAGTCGGTCGTGAACTCATTGACAAGGATGCGGTCCTGTAGGTTCGTGGTTTTGTAGATATCGCCCTCGTACACGCCAAGTGTGAAGAAGTCGTCGGCCGACATGGTCGCGGCGTTGTTCAAGTTACTCCCCATCAACATGAGCTTGCTCAGGTAGGGCGCCACGTCGTCGTAGCGCACCCAGAACATGGGGTTTTGCGTGTCGGCGCCGCCAAATTCGTCGCCGCGCCGGAGGACGGGGCACAGGGCCGTGACCTGCTTGCGGAAGGAGGCGGTGTGCTGGTCGTAGTAGACGCTCTCTTTGATGAAGAACGCTTTCACTTCCTCCGAAGGCAGGTCGGCGTCGTTCACGCGCATCTTGCCGTCCTTCGTCTCATAGAAGATTTGATAGCGGTCCATTATGTCCTTGCCCTTCACCCGGTTGCTTTCGGAAAAATCCTCGTTGCCGTCGAGCTTGTAGTCGTAGGCCTTGACCGCGCCGCGCAGGACGAGTTTGAAGAGATAGGTGAAGAGGTTCACGCGGTCGCCTTGCGGTACGGTGGGATAGTAGAGCACGGCGTTGGCGTCGCGGGTCAGGTCGAGCGTGCGATAGACGTCGCGCCGCCAGGCCGCATCGTCGGGCATGGACTGAGCGGTGGGGAAGTCACGATAGGCCGAGGCCGTCCGCACAGCCTCCTGCTGCTGTTGCTGCTCCGCGGCGCGGCGGCGAGCGGGCGGCTGCGCCACGGCGGCAACCGTTGTCAGGCAGAGACAAATCAAGATGAAGCGTTTCATTGCTGTTGTTTTTTTCATTGTTGGACTGTGAACGGACACCGGGTCCGCGACCTGCCGCCGGCCATCAGTTGACGATGATCTCGACGGACTGGGGCAGGGTGCGTTCGATGCCGTCGGGACCGACGGCGCGTACCCGCGAGATGTAGAAGCGCTGGCCGCGACGCAACGAGCGCATCAGGTCGCGCTGCGTCTCCGTGAAGTCGGCGCCGGCCGATACTTCGGGACGCGCGTTGCCCATGCGGTCGAAGAAGACGGTCTCGAAACCGAGCACGCGGAACGTGATGTCGAGCAAGCCGTCGTCGATGGCGGCGCCGATGCCCTTGGCCCCAAGCAGCGTGCCCTTGGCCAGGCGGCCGCCCTTGAAGCGGTCGGTCCCCACGGATATGTATGCGGTCGGGTCGGGCAGTTTGCGTACCTTGAAACTGAAGGCGCCCATCGTCTGGCTGCGGCCGTTCACCTCGCCCGTTACGGTAAAGGTGACGTCCTGCCCTACGGTGGCGGGCCGGGCTACGTATTTGCCGTTGCCCGACGCGGTCAGCGTCCCGCCGGACATGGCCAGGTGAATCTTGTTGGAGGGAATGCCCGACGCCGATACGCTGATGGGATTGTCGAAGCCAGCGTAGAGCACGTTCATCAGGTCGGCCGCCACGGTGGCGCCGGTCGGTGGCGCGATGACGTTGTAGCGTTGCGCGAACTGGCGGCGGATGATTTCGCCTGAAGCATTGGGCATCTGGATATAGCCGGAGAAGCTGTACTCGCCCGGGCCGCCTACGCTGAAGCTGTAGCTGCCGTTGGCGGCAATGCGGCGGCCGTTCACGTAAATCTCGGGGCGCTGCGTCGTGTCCACGGCGGCCATGACGATGCGCGAGCGGAAGGTTTCGCCGGGATAGAGCGTCGTGGCTTCGGGCAGTACGTAGGCGTTGAGCTCGTTTACGCGGATGTCCTTCAGGTCTATGTTGGCCACGAGGCCGCGCAGCACTTCGCCTTCGGCCGTACGGACGTCGCTCTGCAGCTTGGTCAGCATGGTGATGGCGGCTATGGACGGCATCGACTCGAACATGTACTCGGGCCAGTTCTTGCCGATGTTGTCAGCCGTGCGCGGCACCTCGGTGCTCAGGTTCGAGGCGATGATGGCGCGCTGCCTGGGGTCGGAGACATGGGTCAGGATGCGCTCGCGAAAGCTGTTGACGCTGTTGAACAGCTCCTTACCCTTGCCGCGAACGGGTGCCAGCATGATGTGACCCGCTGCCTCGAGGTCTTCCTTGTTACTCAGGTCGTCGGGATTGCCATCGGCGCCGTCGGCCTCGCGGGCAATGGCCCAGCGCAGCTCCTCGGCGAAGTTATAAAGGGAATCGGACATGCGTTTCACCGCCATAGCGCGGTCGTACCAGGGCTTCACCTTGGTGGGATTGGCCTTCAGCTGCTCGGCCAGATCGGCATAGGCCGCCTCGTTCTCCTTAATCACGTTGTCCGTGGAACGATTCAGGCTGGCGCCGACCAAGTCGAAGCCTTTGAGAACCTCATTCGACACGTTGAGCGCAAGCATTGCCAGCAAGACGATGTACATGAGATTAATCATCTTCTGACGGGGCGAAACGGGTCTCTTTTTGATTACCATTACTCTGAGAGATTGTCTAAATGTTCCGTTACTGGGCGTTGCCACCGGTCGTAGTCTCGGCGGCGGCGCTGCCTCGCATGTTGACGGTGAGGGCCTGGATCATGCGGCCGTAGACCGTGTTGAGCTCGGCGATCTGGCGGGCCAGTCGCTGCGTCTGCTCGTTGATTTGGTCGATGGTGCCGACCTGCAGGCTGATGCCCTTGAGGTGTAGCTCGTAGACCTTGTTGATTCCGGTGAGCGTGCGGTTGAGGTTCTCCATCTCCTCGCTGTCGCGCGCCAGGCGGGCACTCTGTTCGTCGACCTTCGAGAGGGTTTCGGCCAGGGCCTGCATCTTTTCGATGTAGGTCTGTGTGGCGGCCTCCATCTCGGGGGAGAGGACGGCCTGGGCGCGGTGGAGCAACTCGTCGTTGGCGGCCCGGATGATGGCGGCCAGTTGCTGCGCGTCGACGTCTACGCCGGCGGCCGCAGCAGCGTTTCCAGCGGCCGCGACGGTCGGGGACACGCCCTGGGGCGCCGCTGCGCCTGCCGCTGCCGACGCGGACGGCACCGCCGCGCCGCCGCCGGCTATGATCACCGTGGCGCCGCCTGCCGCCGGGGCCGCAGGGCCCTGCGCCGCAGCTACGGCCGGGGCCGCTTCGCCGTCGGCCGGAACCGATTCGGCCTCGTCGCCCTCCTCCTCGTCGTCGCTCAGCCCCAGGCGGGCGGCAATCTCTTCGTCCGTCTCGTAGTCGGGCGGCAGCTCCTTGCCGACCTCGCTCTTGTCGAACGGGCGGTCGAAGGCCGAAAGGAAGAACACGACGACCTCCGTGCCCATGCCGAGGAACAGCATCAAGTTACCGCCGGGAAGGTGCGTCAGCTTGAAGAGCGCACCCAGTATGACGATGGACGCGCCCCAACTGTAGGCGTAGTTCAGGAAAGTCTGCCCGGGCACGCTGTCCATCCAGTGTTGCAGCCGGACTACGAGATTTATTTTCTTTGGCATAATCGTCTGTAGACTAAAGGTTACGGTTCAATGTGGACTAAGGCCAGCCTCAACGCTTCTGCTTGCCGGAGGCGCTGCCGCTGGTGGTCGTCGCCTTGGAACGGACGCAGCGGAAGCCGATGTAGGAACGGGGCTGGTTCTGATACTCCCACGTGCGCCAGGCCGAACGGATGTAGGAAAGCGGATCCTTCCACGAGCCGCCGCGCACGCTTTTGCGTTTCAGGACGTAGGGGTCCTCGAGCGCGGCGTTATAGCTGAGCTCGGGGTTCAGGTCCGCCATGGCGGCGACGCCAGCTTCCGTATAGACCGTGCTGGTCCACTCGGCCACGTTGCCTGCCATGTCGTACAGGCCGTTAGAGTTGGCGCCATAGATGCCTACCTTCGAGGTAATCAGGTTACCGTCGTCCGTGTAGTTGCCCTCGTCCGGTTTGAAGTTGGCGTAGAAGCAGCCCTTCTCGTTCTTCATCTCTTCGCCCTGCCAGGGGTAGGGATTTCCCTCCTTGCCTCGGGCGGCGTACTCCCACTCTATCTCGGTCGGGAGGCGGTAGCGCTGGATGTAGCGGGCCTGCGGGCCGAGGCTGCGCAGCAGGTAGTTCGTCCGCCAGGCGCAGAAGGCCTCGGCCTGCTCCCAGGTGACGCCCACGACGGGATAGTCGTTGTAGGCCGGCGAAGTGAAGTAGAGCCGCATGTACGACTCGTTGTTCGCATTGGGAAAGTCGTTCACCCAGCAGGTCGTGTCGGGATAGACGCGGACAATATACGTGTTGAGGAAATCGTAAAGGCTGGAAAGCGGACGCTCTATGGTCTGGCGCACTATCTCGCCGTTCTCGTCGATGTAGGCCGTGTCCTTGGAAATCATCACTACTTCGTCGGGATTCACCTCACGGTCCGTGTTCAGGTTGCGTTCACGCGGGTCGAGGCGGTACTTGCGCAGAGCCGCCTTCTCGTAGTCGAAGATTTCGTAGCGGTAGATGAGCTGCTTCGTGTCGAGCATCAGCGTCCCGTCGATGGGGTGGCGCTTGTAGACGCTCATGATGGCGCGCTCCTGGTCCTCGTCCGGCTTGCGCCAGGGTATGGGTTTCGACCAGTTCAGGTGGGGCGTGACGGGCTCGCCGTAGCGGTCTTCCTCTATCTTGTACGTCTCGTCGCCGCCATAGGACGGGTCGGCCAGGCGCTCACGGATGATGGAGTCGCGCACCCACTCCACGAACTGACGGTACATGGAGTTCGTCACCTCAGTCTCGTCCATCCAGAAACCGTCCACGGAGATGTCCTTCTCGGGCGTCACCGTGCCCCACAGCGAATCGTTCTCGCCGACGCCCACCTTAAGGTAGCCGCGCTTCACTTCTACCATGCCGTAAGGGACCGGTTCGTTGAAAGCCACGCCCCGCTGTCCCGTCACCTCGCCGCCACTCGACATGGCGCGGCCGCCGCCGAAGCAGGCCGTCAGCGACAGGCAGGCCACGCAGGCCACGGCAGCTGCCGCCAGCCCGCGCCATCCCGTCGCAGCGGGTCCCGTATGTCTTGTCTGTTTCATTGCTGAATGTTATATATATAATAAGGTGTAGTTGTCTCACGCCCTGTGGTGGCGTCGCGCCGCCTACAGGTAGCGGACGCTCTTGTGCAGGTTCTTCCCCTTCTTCCCCAGGTTCAGGTCCAGGCGGTAACCGATGGTCACTTCGTGATAACCGCTCGTCAGGCCGATGCCTTCGGTGCTGGCCTCGTAGGAATAGCTGATGTCTACGCCATGAAACATGCCGCCCACGAAGACGGCCACCGAATGGAGCGGGCTATAGTTGACGCCGCCGTACAGGCGCTTCTTGTCCTTGGCATAAAGCAGGCGCGCCGTGATGTCGGCACGGAAGGCCGTCCCGTCGTAGCGCAGCAGGGTCGAGGGAACTATTGTAAATAACGGCGTTCGGGTCCGGATATTGTAGCCCGCCGTGAAATTATACAAAGATTTAACTTTTATCTCGTTCGTCTCGCCCAGCAGGACGGTCGGTGCCGTCAGGTGTTGCGCGGCTATGCCGGCATAGAGCGGGCCGCGGGCGTAATAGAGGCCGGCCGAGAAGTCGAACTTCGAGCCGCTCACCTCCGACGTCGGGAAGGCGGGGTCGTTCGCGTCGCCCAGGTCGGCGCTGGCGCCGTCCACTTTCTCGTTGAGCATGTCCAGCGAGGCGCCGACGCTCAGCGTACCGCCGAAGAGGCGGAAGTGGTAGGCGTAGAGCACGGAAAAGCGCTGGTGGGCAAAGAGGCCGAACTCGTCGCGCTGGAAACTGGCGCCCACGCCATGGTTCGTTTTCCCGATCTGGAAAGCCATGTCCGCGCCGGCATACATCGTGCTGCCGCCGTCCTCGAAGCCGGCCGCGTGGCTCTGGTAAGCCGCATTGATGGAAAGCTGCGGCAGGCGGCCCACGGCGGCCGGGTTGAACTGCGGCTCCAGCTGCCAGTAGTGCAGAAAGGCAGGGTCCTGCTGCGCGCGGACCGTAGGCACGACGGCAAGGACCAGCGTTCCCGCCAGTGCGACACGGCGGGCGGCAGGTCCGTCAAACAGGCTCCGCAGCTTGCTGCGGAGCCACGCCCCCAACGGGGCAAAAACATCTGTCGTGCAGCTCACGCTCTCTGTCTCGAAATGATAGTCGCGGGCAAAGCCCGCCTGCAAAGATAAAGAAGAATTGGCAACCTTACAAGCACTGCGCCTAAAAAGCGGCCGCCCCCGTCCGGAGCCGCCGCCCCGCCGCCAGCCGCGCCGCAGAGCGGAACGGCCGGGGCGGAAATCGGAAAAAAGCGACGGGAGGGCGGCCGCCTTCGTGTGGAAAAACCTACCTTTGCAGTGGCGGGCAGCCCGCGCCGCAGGGTGGCGCACCCCGGCGGCCCGCCGTTTGCCCTAAAATCTCACCGTCATGAGAAAGTGTTTACTCCTACTCTTCCTGGCCCTCGGCGCCCTCGGCCTCGCCGCGCAAGAGCGGCAGACGTTCAGCGTCAGCACGCCGGCCAGCTTCCGCGAGCAGCCCCTGGCCCGCCGCTTCTCGTTCGCCGTGAACGGCGGCATCGGCGCTCCCTACCGCAACACGACGCCGCTCTTCGCCGGCATCGACATTGGCTTTGAGTGCATCCCGCGCCTCGTCGTCTTCGGCCGGGCCGAGGCGCTGGCCGGCCTCCACGAGGTGGACGACGCGCGGACTTACGCCGTCAGCAAGACCCTTGGCGCCGGCCTGGGCGTACGCTTGCTGGGAAAATGGCAGGACACTTACGCCACCGCCATGAAGCATGCCCTCGACCTGCGGGCCTCGGTCGGGTGGACCTACGGTAAGAACGACTGGAACTACGCCCTCTACGATGCCAACCTGACGTGGTACTGCCGCGGCGTGCTCCAGGGCTGTTCGCCCACGGTCGGGGTGGGCTTCCGCTACATGGACTCCCGCACGTCGGGCATCAGGAGCTATCGCAACGCCTACCTGACCATCGGGTTCCGCTTCTGACGGCGGCGCCCGCCCCACTCTTTCCGCCCATGCTCCATCGGTTCTCCACCCTCCGCCGCACGCTGCGCTGGCTGCGGCGCATCGGCCACTGCGCGGGGTTCGGCATCCAGTCGCCCTTTGCGTACAATCTCGTCACGCGCGTCGTCTACGAGAAGGAGGCGTTCTACGCCTACGAGCCCCTGGCCCGGACCGTCGACACGGCGGCCGACGGGCTGCGCCTGTGCGATGCCCGCCTGCTGCTCCGCCTCGTCAACGACCACCAGCCGCGCACGGTCCTCGTGGCCGGCCGCCGGACCGCCGCTGCGGCCCGCTACCTGCAGGCGGGAAAGCCTTCGGCCCTGATGCGCAGCAGCCTTTCCCTCCGGCCGGACGCGCTGACGCAGGCCGCTGCCGAACTGGCACAGGCCGCCGCCGGCCAGGCCCCGGCCGACACGCCGACAGTTTCTCCAGCCACGGGCCTTAGCCCAGTTTTTCCTGGCCCTATCCCCGTGAAAACTGGCCTTAGCCCCGTAGCGGGGCCGACCGCCGGGGCCGAAGCGACAAGCGGCGGCGTCGACCTCTTCTACGTGGAAGCCGAAGCAGGCTGGCCCGCCGCGTGGGAGGCGCTGCGGCCCTTTGCCACGGACCGCACGCTCTTCGTCGTCCACGGTATGCACCGCAGCCGCGCCGACCGGGCCGCCTGGCAGCGGCTGACGGCGGACGAAGGCGTGCGCGTAGCCTTCGACCTCTACGACTTCGGCCTGGCCTACTTCGACCGCCGCCTGCAACGGGCCCGCTACGTGGTCAACTATTTCTGAAACTCCGGCCGGCCCCGCGCCGCCGGCCGCTCAAAACACCCGAACGCCATGTCCATCTACACCCGCACGGGCGACGAAGGGACCACGACGCTGGCCGACGGCCGGCAGGTCCCGAAAGACGCCGCCGCCATCGAGGCCTACGGGGCCCTCGACGAACTGAGCAGCCACCTGGGCCTGCTCGCCACCCTCGTACCCCCCGCCGTGGCGGCCGAGCTCCACGAACAGCAGCGCCGCCTCTTCGCCGTCAGCGCCCTGCTGGCGGGGGTCGACGCACCGTCCTACCTGCCCGGCCGGGAGGAAGTGGCCGCCCTGGAACGCCTCATCGACGCGCGCTCGGACAGCTGGAAGGGCTTCGGCGGCTTCGTGCTGCCGGGCGGATGCCCCGCGGCGGCCCAGGCCCAGGTGTGCCGCACGGTCTGCCGCCGGGCCGAGCGGCGTCTCGTGTCGGCAGCGACAACGGCCGGCCTGGCCTACGTCAACCGCCTGTCGGACTACCTCTTCGTCCTGGCCCAGTGGCTGAACCGCGAGGCCGGCGTGCCCGAAATCCGGCTCTGAAACACGCCCCGACAGGCCCTCCGCCTTGCCCAAAAGGCCGCGAAACGCGTATATCTGCCACTTTTTAAGCATGTTTTACAACAGAGAGCAAATAATCCTGGCCCAAAAGTTCGTCTTACTAAAAAAAATGATATTTTTGCCCCACATTTTGCGACACAAATTATTTATCAATACACTAAACCTGTAAGATTATGTACTGGACTTTGGAACTTGCTTCTAAACTCGAAGATGCCCCCTGGCCCGCTACCAAGGATGAGCTGATTGACTATGCCATGCGTTCTGGAGCGCCCATGGAGGTGGTAGAGAACCTGCAGGAGCTCGAAGACGAAGGCGAAATCTACGAAACGATTGAGGACGTCTGGCCAGACTATCCGACCAAAGAGGACTTCCTCTTCAACGAGGACGAATATTAAGTTGCCGAGGCAGCCGACGCCCTCGGGATGCTGAACGTGAAACAAAGAAAGTGGAGGCTGTAAGGGTCTCCACTTTTTTCGTGTCCGCCCGCCGGGAGGAGGTGGTAGAGCGGGTGGCGCGGCGGACTGGGGCGCTGGCGACGCGCGGTAATGGCCGGGCGATGAAAAAAGTTGGGAGGCGGGAAGGGGCTGTTCCGGAAAAATCCGTTACCTTTGTCGTGCAGCCTGGATGCTGACGTACAGGTGCGGAGCGTGCGCTTCGCGACGCCGGCCCTATTTTCCCCGCCAGCCAGACAGGCGGCGCCAAAACGCAATGAAAAACCAAACCAAGGAGGACTAACCATGGCACTCATACCCTGCAAACGCTGCGGATGCCCCGTGTCCACCCGGGCCGAGCGCTGCCCGCATTGCGGCCTGCCCGTCACCGAGTCGATGGACGAAGAGACGCGGGCACAGCATTCCGTAACGCCCGAAGCGGCTCCCCCAGCCGTTCCGTCGCCTTCCCCCGTAACGCAAAAAACACTCCCGCCGATACCGGGCACGTCCACCGACGCTCCGGCAGCGGAAGCGACGCCCACGACGGCACCCGCCGGGCCGGAAACTCCGCCGCAAGTGGCTAAAAATGCGGCCACAGACGCACCGGCGGCGGAAGCTGCGCCCGCGGCGGCCTCCGCCGGGCCGGGAACTTCGCCGCAAATGGCTGAAAATGCGCCCGCAGGCGCCCCGGAGGCAGAAGCGGCGCCCGCGGCGGCCTCCGCCGGGCCGGGAACTTCGCCGCAAGTGGCTGAAAATGCGGCCACCGATGCCCCGGCGGCGGAAGCGGCGCCCGCGGCAGCGCCCGCCGGGCCGGAAACTCCGCCGCCACCGCCCCCAGTACCTGCCACTCCCGCACCGGGAACGCAAACAGGCGGCCATGCGGCCGCGACGGCAACCAACGTTCCGCAGTCTACGCCGCGGACGGAGCCGAATCAACCGGCGGCTGCCGGGCCGGGCCCGGAAACCGACCGGCCGGAGGGAAAGCGGAAGCGGCGTAATCCGTGGTGGATTGTCCTGCTCCTCGCGCTGGCCGTCATAGCCGTCGGAGGCGCTGCGGCCTACTACCTGCTCTACGGTCCCTCGCGGACGCCTACGTACGACATTTACAAGTTCGACGACAGCCATCTGACGAGCGACGCGCCCGCAGCGGACGACTACGCGGCCAACGATGCGACCGTCCCCCATGCCGACGACGCGACAACGGCCGACGACGAAGCGGCATCGCCCTATACGGACGACGCAACAACGACCGGCGACGCCTGGACGACCGAACATTACAGCGGCAGCATGACGGACGAGAACGGAACGTACCCTATCGAAATCGCGCTCGAGCGTAAGGGCGACGCCATCCGGAATTGCATCTACACCAATGTTGAACTGGGCGGAAAGATTCGGATGGAGGGCACCGTCATCAACGGTATGCTCATCCTCACGGGAAAGGACGGCAACTACGTATTCCAAATCAACGTTGACCTGGATTCACTGGAAGGCGTGGCCACCGACGGCCCCAAAACGCTCAGCGTAAGCTTGGAAAGCACGACGCCGGCCGCTGCGTATTGACGCCCCGCCGGATGTCGCTCGGGAAGCCTCCCTCCGGCCATGGCGCCCCGCGCCACGACCCAGCTTTTTAGGGCTGGACGCGCGCAACTTAGCGCCGGCATTTCGCAAAACCGCACGGCGGCCCGGCTTTTTAGGCCTGGACGCGCGCTGCTTAGCGCCGGCTTTTTACGAAATCGCACGGCGGCCCGACTTTTTAGGCCCAAACACGCACAACTTAGCGCCGGCTTTTCGCAAAATCGCACTGCGGCCCGACTTTTTAGGCCCGGACGCGCGTTGCTTAGCGCCGGCTTTTCACGAAATCGAACGGCGGCCTGGCTTTTTAGGGCCAAGACGCGCGCAACTTAGCGCCGGCATTTTGGGGCCGGACATGCGGCGACAGATTCGGCAAGAACGGGGCCTATCCCAGTTTTTACGGGGCTAAGGGGAGTTTTTTCTTCCCTTAGCCCCGTTTTTATGAAAACTCTCCCCGTCCGTCCGCCGCCGCTTGCCGCCCCGCGTGCAAAGGGCGGTGTCGACCGGCTGCGCGGCCCCGGTGCGGGGCAAGGCGGTGCGGTGGCCGAGGCCATAAGGCCGGGGGCGACGGGGCATTTCCCCGGAAAAAATGCCGAAATCCGGGGAGCGGAAGGCTGGCGGACGGTGAGGACCGGGCATGTGCGGCGGCCGGTTGGCCCTACCGGACCGGGGCGGAAAAGGCGCGCGGGCGAAACCGGCTCAGGCCCGCCGGCGACGTAGAGCGGCCGGACAAGGCGAAACGGAGAGGAAAGGCTGCGGGACGCAAAGGGCGGACCGCGGCGGACAGGCGCACAAAAAACGGCGTGAACGCTGGAATCAACGTTCACGCCGGATGGTTCATATCAAACAAGGCGCGGCAACGGCCTTAAGCAGCCTCCGGAGCGCTTGCCTCGATGATGCGGTGCTTGCCCAGTACGCGGTAAGCGATGGGGGCAGCGATGAAGATGGAGGAGAGCGTTCCGAAGACAACGCCCAATATCATGGCGAAGGCGAAGGAACGGATGCTGTCGCCGCCCAGGAAGAAGATACACAGAAGGACGAGCAACGTCGTGCCGGACGTCATGATGGTACGCGACAGCGTACTGTTGATGGCCATGTTGAACAGGCTCTTCGTGTCGCGCTTAGGATAGAGACCCAGGTCCTCACGGATACGGTCGAAGACAATAACCTTGTCGTTGATGGAGTAACCGATAGCGGTCAGGATGGCTCCGATAAACGTCTGGCCCACTTCGAGCGAGAACGGTACCCAACCCCAGCAAACGGAGTACATACCGATGATGAAGAGCGTATCTATGGCCAGGGCCCCGACACTACCGACGGAGAAAGCGACGTTGCGGAAGCGCAACAGGATGTAAAGGAAGATGGCGATGAGCGAAAGGATGACGCTGATGATGGCTCCCTTCGTCATGTCTTCGGCTACGGAGGAGTCTACCTTCTGAGAGGAAACGATGGAGCCGCCGGCGCGGTTCTCGCGGTCCTTAAAGGTCTGGTAGTCGGCCGTAATGAGCTTGCTGTCGTAGAGTGTCTTCCAAACGAATTTGTCTACCAGCTCGTCGTCGGCGCCTATCTTGTAGTTCGTGGTCAGACGGATGCACTCGCTTTCGGCCGTCACGACCTTGATGGCATTAACGGAAGCGGACGGCTCGTCGGTCTTGGCAACGGCTTCGGCTACGGCGGCCTTCACCTCGTCCGGCGTTACGGTCTTCTCGAACTGGATGACGTAGTTGCGGCCGCCGGTGAACTCGATGCCGCGCGAGAGGCCGCGGACGGCAAGGCAGGCAACGAAGACAACGACCAGCACGCCGACCAGCGTCAGCGACTTCTTGCTCATCTGCATGAAGCGATAGGCCTTGTCGACCAGCACGCCGCGGGAAAGGAACGTCGTGAAGGTCAGGTGGAGCCACTTGTCCTTGTTCAGGAAGTGCTCGTAGACGATACGCGTCAACCAGACGGCGGTGAAGAACGAGGCGCAGATACCGATGGCCAAAGTCAGGGCGAAGCCGCGGATAGGACCTGTACCGAAGTTATAAAGGATGACGGCCGTAATGATAGACGTCAGGTTGGAGTCGAAGATGGCGGAGAAGGCGTTGCCGTAACCATCGGCCAAGGCGTTCTTGATGTTTTTCCCGCGCCGCAGTTCCTCCTTGATGCGCTCGTAGATGAGCACGTTGGCGTCTACGGCCATACCGAGCGAAAGTACCATACCGGCGATGCCGCTCATGGTCAGTGCCGCCTGGAAGGAGGTGAGCACGCCGAAGGTAAAGAAGAAGTTGAGCAACAAAGCACAGTTGGCCACCATACCGCCGATGAAGCCGTAGTAGAGGCACATGAAAATCATCAGCAATACGAAGGCGACGATGCAGGCGGTGAATCCGGCCTGAATGGAGGCTTCGCCGAGCGACGGACCTACGGTCTCGACCTGCACGGTGACGAGGGGCACGGACATCTTGCCGCTCTTGAGCACGATGGACAAGGCGCGGGTGTCGTCCGGCGTAAAGGAGCCGGAAATCTGAGAGCTACCGCCGGAGATGCGCTCACTGGGCGCCGGGGCGCTGTAGACCTGCCCGTCGAGCACGATAGCGATGGGCTTGCCTACGTTCTTGCCCGTGATGTCGGCCCATACGCGGGCTGCATCGGGCTTCATGGTCATGGACACGACGGGACGGCCGCCGTGCTGGGAGTCGTAGTCGGGACGGGCGTCGTCAATGACGTCGCCGCTGAGCGAGGGGATGGCGTTGCCCATGTCGTCGCGCTCTCCCTTGAGGGCGTAGAGGGCGTAGCTGCCGCCTTCGGGCTTGGCGGAGAAGGCCAGGCGCACGCCTTTGAGGATGGTCTGCGCGGTGTCGGAAGCCAAGGCGCGCGTGAGGTCGCGGACAAGGGCGCGGTCGTTTCGTACGAGGCCGACCACGCAGCCGCCCACGCCGTTATAGCTGACGAGGTCGCCGAACTTGCGGACAACGGTCTCGGTCTCGCGCGGGTTGTTCTTCTTGGGCTGCGTCACCTGCACGTTCATGTCGCGCAGTTCGCCCAGCTCCTGAGCTATTTCGGTGACGTTGTAGGTGGTCCAGAATTCGAGGTTGGCACTACCGGTGAGGAGCTGCTGTACGTCGTCGGGGTCCGTCACGCCGGGCATTTCCACCATAATCTGGCCGAGCTGGCCCTTACCACGGAGAATCTGGATGTTGGGCTGGGCCACACCGAACTGGTCAATACGCGAACGAATCACCTCGTAGGCGTTGTCGACGGCGCTGCGTATCTTCGATTCGAGCGCCGACTTGACCTGTGCGTCGGTGGACTGATAGCTGATGCCGTCGCTGGCCATGCGTTCGGAGAAGATGGCTCCCAGCTGGTTGGCGCCGTGGGCGGCCTGATACTTGGCTATGAATACGTCCACGAAGTCGGTTCCCATTCGGGACGACTGGGCTTTGGCCTCGGCCACCAGCTTTTGGAATGCGGGGTCGGAGGCTTTGCTGCCGGCGTACTCGGTGACCATGTCGGGCACGGACACTTCGAGCAGGAAGCTGACGCCGCCCTTCAGGTCCAGGCCCAGGCCAATCTGCAGCTTCTCGCATTCGGCCAGCGTCTTCCAGCCCATGTACACTTTCTGATTGCGCATCGAGTCGAGGTAAGCCTTAGCGGCGTCCTCACCTCTCACTGCGGCAATCTGATCGGCCCGCTTCGTGTACTTCTGCGTCACCCAGGAGAAGGAGAAGTAGAATAGGCAGATCAAAGTCAGCAATACCGCAATGAGCTTGACAAATCCTTTGTTTTGCATTGTTACTTAGTCGTGTAAATTTTATGATTATTGATTTTGTTTTGCACGTATTTTGGACGTGCAAATATACGGGATTTTTTCCAAAACGCAAGCAACGCCCTCCTTTATTTGTATATTTTGAGAAGCAGGCAAAGGCAGTTCGATGGAAAAATGTAACTTTGCATGGCGCAACGGCCCGCCCGTATCGGGGCGAGGCCTGTTGCTCAAACTGCAAATCAAATCAACAGAAACGTATATGGAAAAGAAATTCAACCGCACGCTGGTCACGGCAGCCCTGCCCTACGCCAACGGCGGCGTCCACATCGGCCACCTGGCCGGTGTCTACGTCCCGGCCGACATCTACGTGCGCTACCTCCGGCTCCGCAAGCGGGAAGTGCTCTTCATCTGCGGGTCGGACGAGCACGGCGTACCCGTCACCATCCGTGCCCGCAAGGAAGGCTGCACCCCACAGGAAGTCGTGGACCGCTACAACGAGCTCATCAAAAAGTCCTTCGAGGGATTCGGCATATCGTTCGACTTCTTCGGACGGACCACGTCGCCGACGCACTGCCAACTGGCTTCGGACTTTTTCCGCAAGCTCTACGACAAGGGGGAATTCATCGAGAAGGAATCGGAACAGTATTACGACGAAGAAGCCCATACCTTCCTGGCCGACCGATACATCACGGGAGAATGCCCGCACTGCCACGCGCAGGGCGCCTACGGCGACCAGTGCGAGAAATGCGGCACGGCCCTCTCGCCCACGGAACTGATTAACCCCAAGAGTACGGTGAGCGGCTCGAAGCCTGTGCTCCGCCGCACGAAACACTGGTATCTGCCGCTCGACAAGCACCAGAAGTGGCTCGAACCCTGGATTACGGAACAGCACAAGGAATGGCGTACCAACGTCATGGGGCAGTGTAAAAGCTGGTTCGACATGGGCTTGAAGCCGCGTGCCGTCAGCCGCGACCTGGACTGGGGCATCCCCGTTCCGGTGGAAGGCGCAGAGGGCAAAGTGCTCTACGTCTGGTTCGACGCGCCTATCGGCTACATCTCCAACACCAAGGAGCTGCTGCCCGACACCTGGGAGAAATGGTGGAAAAGCGAGGACACGCGCCTCATTCACTTTATCGGGAAGGACAACATCGTATTCCACTGCATCGTCTTCCCGGCCATGCTCAAGGCCGAAGGGTCCTACATCCTGCCGGACAACGTGCCCGCCAACGAGTTCCTAAACCTGGAGGACGACAAAATATCCACCTCGCGCAACTGGGCCGTGTGGCTCGACGAGTACCTGCGCGACTTCCCCGGCAAACAGGATGTGCTGCGCTACGTGCTAACGGCCAACGCTCCGGAGACTAAGGACAACAACTTCACCTGGAAGGACTTCCAGGCCCGCAATAACAACGAACTCGTGGCCGTCTACGGCAATTTCGTCAACCGCGCCCTCATGCTCACGCAGAAGTATTACGACGGCGTCGTGCCGGCTTGCGGCGAGCTGACCGACTACGACCGCCAGACGGTAGACGAGTTCCGCGGTCTCAAGACCAAGGTCGAGCAACTGCTGGAGGACTTCCGCTTCCGCGACGCCCAGAAGGAGGCGATGAACATGGCCCGCGTGGGCAACAAGTACCTGGCCGACACGGAACCGTGGAAGGTGGTGAAGACAGGCCCCAAGCGCGTGGAGACCATCCTCTACCTCGCCTTGCAGTTTGCCGCGAACCTCGCGGTCGTCTTCGAGCCCTTCCTGCCCTTCTCTTCGGCCGAGTTGCGACAGATGCTCGACATGCCCGAAACGGACTGGGAACGCCTCGGCGCCACCGACCTGCTGCCCGCCGGCCACCAGATACAGAAGCCGCACCTGCTCTTCGAGAAGATTGAGGACGAGGTGGTAGCGGCACAGGTCCAGAAGCTGCTGGACACGAAGAAGGCCAACGAAGCCGCCCAACAGAAAGCCAGTCCCGTCCGGCCGGACATCGCGTTCGAGGACTTTGAGAAACTGGACATCCGCGTAGGCACCGTCCTCAGCTGCGAACGTGTGCCCAAAGCGGACAAGCTCCTGAAGTTCGTCATCGCCGACGGGCTGGAAAACCGGACTATCGTTTCGGGCATTGCCAAGTATTATCAGCCCGAAGAACTGGTAGGCAAACAGGTCTGCTTCATTGCCAACCTGCCACCGCGAAAGTTGCGCGGCATCGAAAGCCAGGGCATGATTCTCTCGGCCGAAGGGCCGGACGGCAAACTGAGTGTCGTGACGACCCTCAGCGAAGTGGCCCCGGGAGCCGAAGTAAAATAAAAGGCTACTCGCCTTACCGCATTCCGCAGGAGCGCCGGGCCTCTCGACGCTCCTGCTTCTTTTCTGTTTTCACCACTTAAATCCCACCCACCTGCATGAAACCCTCCACCACCCTTCCCCTGGAGAAGCCGCACTACGTCATTCTGGACGGGCTGCGGGGCGCAGCGGCTATTGTCGTCGTCCTGTTCCACCTGCTCGAGCCGCACGCCAAAGGCCTCCACTCCGCACAAATCATCAATCACGGCTACCTGGCCGTCGACTTCTTCTTTGCCCTCTCGGGCTTTGTCATTGGCTTCGCCTACGACGACCGCTGGAAGAAAGGATTGCGCACAATCACTTTCTTCAAGCGCCGTCTCATTCGCCTCCACCCCTTAGTGGTCCTGGGCAGCCTCATCGGGGCCGCAACCTTCTTCTTACAGGACTCGGCCGTATTCCCCGCCTGGAGTTCGGCCACCGTCTGGCAAGTTGTCGGCTGCACGTTGCTGGGCTGCACGCTCCTGCCGCTGCCTATTGGCTGGGACATTCGGGGCTGGAGCGAGATGCACCCGCTCAACGGCCCGGCCTGGTCGCTTTATTACGAATATATCGCCAACATCGTCTACGCCTTGTTCCTGCGACGCATCGGGAAGGGGCTGCTGACGCTCCTCACGGTTGCGGCCGCCGGGGCTACGCTCCACCTCTGCCTCACGTCGGCCCAGGGCGACGTCGTCGGAGGCTGGTCGCTCACGCCCGAACAGCAGGGCTGGGGCCTTACGCGCCTGGCCTATCCCTTCCTGTCGGGCCTGCTGCTGTCCCGCCTGGGCTGGCACCTGCGCCTGGGCCGCCACACGTTCGTCCTCTGTGCCGCGTCACTCGTCGTCCTGCTCTCCGTCCCGCGTCTGGGCGGCGAACGCCTCTGGCTCAACGGGCTCTACGAAGCCCTGTGCATCCTCGTCGCGTTCCCGCTCATTGTGGCGGCCGGCAGCGGCGCAAGCGGCACGAGCCGCCGCAACGCCGCCCTGTGCCGTTTTCTCGGCGACATCTCCTATCCGCTCTACCTCGTCCACTACCCTTTCGTTTACGTCTACACGGCGTGGGCTTTCAACAACGACGCAAGCCTGGGCGAGGGCCTGCCGTGGATAGTCCTCACCTTCTGCGGCTGCCTGGCCCTGGCCTGTGCGGCACTGCGCTGCTACGACACCCCCGTGCGCCGCTGGCTCACGGCGCGACTGCTGGGACAGACGTCCGAACCCCGCCGGCCGGCGCGGCAATAGCCCGCACGGACCACAGCGAAAGGGCGGCACGCCGCGTATGCGACATGCCGCCCTTCATTTACACAGGTCTTATGAAATGGAATTACTTCAAGTTCGGGTTGATTTCGCCCCACTTGCTGATTTCGGGCACGATATTCAGCGTGACGAGCTCGTCGCGCATCTTGCAGAGGTGAGCGTAGCTGGCGTCGAGCGCAGCCTGCTCCTCGGCCGTGCCTTCGGGCATCGTGAAGTGGCAGCCCGTAGTGTCAAGCGTAGTGTTCATGGCCATCATGATGTGGTTGTACTTCTCGTTGTTGACGAAAGTACCGGCCGGCCAACGGAAAGGCTCGCCGCCCATCACGGAACGGATCATCTCGACAGACAGATAGGCCGGGCTCTGGAAGGAGCTACGACGACGCAAAGCGATGATCTTGGCACCGCCCTGGATCACGTCTTTCTTCATCTGCTCCCACTCAGCTTCGGGGAACTCGTCGGTACCGATGATGTCCGTCAGCTTGCGGCCGTCAATTTTCACGTGGCTGCCGAATACGGCCATCTGTTCGCCGTGACCGCCGAACGTGGCGCAGCCCGTCACCTCGCTTTGCATGACGCCGAACTTCTTGGCCAGGGCGCTCTGCAGGCGGGTAGAGTCGAGGGCGGCCAGGGTCGTCAGCTGGGAGGGTTTGAGGCCGGAGTAGAGCAACGTTACAAGTCCCGTCAGGTCGGCGGGGTTGAAGATGATGACTACGTGCTTCACGTCCGGGCAATAGGTCTTGATGTTCTTGCCCAGTTGCTCGGCAATCTCGCAGTTGCCCTTGAGCAAGTCCTCGCGGGTCATGCCCTCCTTGCGGGGTGCGCCTCCCGACGAGATAATATATTTGGCGTCCTTGAATGCTTCGGCCACATCGGTCGTCGCCGTGATTTTCACGTCGCCGAAGCCGCTCTGGCGCATTTCCTCGGCCACGCCCTCGGGCGAGAAGATGTCGTAGAGACAGATGTTAGACGTGAGGCCCATCATCAAGGCCGTCTGCACCATGTTGGAGCCGATCATGCCGGCTGCGCCGACAATTACAAGTTTTTCGTCTGTTAAAAATGCCATAATGATACTAATATTTAATGGTCTGATATTTTCGTTAGCAAAGGTACGAAAATCCTTGCCGCGCCACATAGTCCTTACGATTTATTTCTCTTAAATAAGGCTAAAGAAGTGTACAATTTGCCACTAACGCCGAAAACTCGTATTTTTGCGGAAATAGCCGCCGGCACACGCATCCGGCGGCACAATGCTTACAAGAATATGGAAAACGATACAATCAAAGCGCGCGTCGAGGCGCTGCGCCTATGGATGAAGCAGGAGGGCGTCGGAGGCTTCATCGTCCCCACGACCGACCCGCACGACAGTGAGTACACGCCGGACCACTGGAAGGCCCGCGAATGGCTGACGGGATTCACCGGCTCGGCCGGAACGGCCCTCGTCACGCCCGACGAGGCCCTGCTCTGGACCGACTCGCGCTACTTTCTCCAGGCCGAGCAACAGCTCGCCGGGACGCCGTTTGTCCTGATGCGCGAAGGGACGTCCGGAACGCCGTCCATCAACCGCTGGCTCCAGACCCATGCCGCCGCGCTGCACAGCGTGGGCTACGTGGCCGCCACCGCCACCTGCGCCCTGCGCGACGAATGGCTCTCCGGCCTCGACGGCGTCCTCCAGACGCGGCCCTGCGCCGACGACCCCTTCGACCACCTCTGGACCGACCGGCCCTCCATCCCCGCCGAACCCGTCACCGTCCAGCCCCTGCGACTGACGGGGCGCACCGCCCGCGAAAAGCTCCGCGAGCTCTACGCCACGTCGGCCTGCGGCGAGGCGGACGGACACGCCCTGCTGCTCAACGACCTGTCCGAAATCGCCTGGACACTCAACCTGCGGGGCAACGACATTGCCTACAACCCCCTCTTCGTGGCCTACCTGCTCATCGGGCCGCACAGCGCCACCCTCTTCACCGACCCGCGCCGCCTCACCGACGAGGTGCGGACCCACCTGGCCGAGGCCGGAGTCACCACGGCGGACTACGACGGATGGCGCCAGGCCGTGCTCGACCTGCCGGCCGACACGCTGCTCCACCTGCCGCAAAGCATGAACCTGGCCGTCACGGAAGCCTGCCAACGGGGCGAAGTCGACTTGCTGGTGGAACCGTCGCCGGTGCCTATGCTCCGCGCCGTGAAAACGCCGGAAGAGCAGGAGGGATTCCGTCGGGCCATGGAGCGCGACGGCATAGCGATGGTACGTTTCCTGCGCTGGCTCGACGAGGCCGTACCCCGCGGCGGCGTCACGGAGCTCGACGTGGACCGCGAGCTCACTGCGCGCCGCGCCGCGCAGCCCGGCTACTGCGGCCTCAGTTTCGCCACCATAGCGGGCTACGGCCCCCACGGCGCCATCGTGCACTACGAGGCCGACACCGCATCGGCCGCTACGCTGAAGCCCGAGGGGCTGCTGCTGCTCGACTCCGGCGCGCACTATGAGGACGGCACGACGGACATCACGCGCACCCTGGCCCTGGGCCCTGTCACGGACGAGGAGCGCCGCGTCTACACCCTTGTACTGAAAGGGCACATCGGCCTGTCGCGCTGCCGCTTCCCCGAGGGCACGACGGGGCTGGAACTCGACCTCGCCGCACGCCAGGACATGTGGCGCGCCGGATACGACTTCGGCCACGGCACGGGGCACGGCGTGGGCTCACGCCTCTGCGTCCACGAAGGGCCGCACCAGGTGCGCAAGGACTGCCGCGCCTGCACGCTCGTCCCCTTCCGCGCCGGCATGACCATCACCGACGAACCGGGCATCTACGTCACCGGCCGCTTCGGGGTGCGCATTGAAAACACGCTCCTCACCGTACCCGGCCCTGTGACGGACTTCGGCCGCTTCCTGGAGTTCGAGCCGCTCACGCTCTGTCCCATCGACCTGCGCCCCGTGGACCGCTCCATGCTGACAGCAGAAGAGACGGCGTGGCTCAACGCCTACCACGCCACGGTGCGCACCCGCCTCATGCCGCTGCTCGCTGACGAAGCCGACCGCCGCTGGCTGGAGGCCGCCACGCAGCCACTCTGATACGCGCCCGCTGACGCAGTCCGGGCCCGCCCTTCCGCTTCGAAGGGGCGGGCCCGAATCTTTTCCGGCGTGCAGACCGCTACGCCTGCAGCAGCGACATCACGAAGTTCGTCAGCCAGATGCCGCGCAGCTCCACCTGCTGCGCCCGAACCAGGCGATAGCCCCGGGCGGCAAAGAAGGGGCGCGCCGTAAGCGAAGCGTGCGTCCGCACCGTGGCGGGCCACACCGCCGCCTCCAGCCGCGCGCACAGGGCCGTGCCGACGCCGCGCCGCTGCCAGTCGTGACGGACGTAGAGGCGGTCCAGATAGCCCGTCCCGTCGATGTCGCCAAAACCGACGGGCCTGTCTCCGGCCTCGGCCACGAAGGCCACTCGCCGGCGCAACGAGGCGTCCCATACCGCCGTGTCCGGCGGTCGCGGCGCCCAGGCCTCCAGCTGCGCCGGCGTATAGTCCCGCGCACAGACGGCGTGGACCGTCTTGTAGAAAAGGCGGGCCAGGGCCTCGGCGTCCGCCGGGCGGTAAGGGCGCACCGTGAAGGCCGCGCGGGGTTGTAGGCAGGGCTCATTTGCGGGCGTGGATGTCGAGCTTCACGGGGCGGATCATGTTCTTCGGGTCGAGAATGGTGTCCAGGTCCTCTTGGGTCAGGATGCCTTCCTCAAGCACCAGGTCGTAGACGCTGCGCCCCGTCTCCAGAGCTTTTCGGGCGATATTCGTGGAATGGTCGTAGCCGATGTAGGGATTGAGCGCGGTGACGATGCCGATGCTCCGGCGCACCTCGGCCTGGCAATGCTCGGGATTGGCCGTGATGCCCGCCACGCAGAGCGTGCGCAGCGTGTCCAGCGCGTTGCGCATCAGGTCCACCGATTCGAAGCAGCACTGCGCCATGACCGGCTCCATGGCGTTCAGCTCCATCTGCGAAGCCTCGCCGGCCATGGTCACGCACAGCTCGTTGCCGATGATTTTGAAAGCTACCTGGCTCACTACCTCTGGAATGACGGGATTCACCTTGCCCGGCATGATGGACGACCCAGGCTGGCGCGCCGGCAGGTTGATTTCGCCCAGACCGCAGCGCGGGCCGCTGGCCAGCAGGCGCAGGTCGTTGCAGATTTTGCTCAGCTTGACGGCCACGCGCTTCAGGGCCGACATGTAGCCCACCATGCACGACGTGTCCGACGTGGCACCCACCCAGTCGTCCGCCAGGCGCACCGGCCAGCCCGTAATGCGGCCCAGGGCCCCGACGGCTTTTTCGGCATAGCCCGGCTCGGAACAGATGCCCGTGCCGATGGCCGTCGCGCCCAGGTTCACCGTCAGGAAGTCAGCCGCCGCTTCGTCCAGGTGCTTCAGCTCGCCCTCCAGCGTACTGGCAAAGCCGCCGAATGTCTGCCCCAACGTCATGGGGACGGCATCCTCCAGCTGCGTGCGCCCCATCTTGACGATGTGGGCGAAGTCCGCCTCGCGGCGGCGCAGCTCGTCGATGAGCGCCTGCAGGTGGGGCAGGATCTCCAGGTGGCTGGCGTAGAGGCCCATGTGGATGGCCGTGGGGTAGGCGTCGTTCGTAGACTGCGAGCGGTTCACCTGGTCGTGGGGCGAGCAGTATCCGTATTCGCCCGGACGGTGGCCCATGTGGAGCAGCGCCACGTTGGCGATGACTTCGTTGGCGTTCATGTTCGTGCTGGTCCCCGCGCCGCCCTGTATCATGTCCACGGGGAACTGGTCGTGATAGCGGCCGGCGCGGATGGCCTCGCAGGCGGCCCGTATGCCGGCGTACTGTTCGTCCGTGAGCAGGCCCAGTTCGTGGTTCGCGGTAGCCGCGGCCTGTTTTGTCCAGGACAGGCCGCAGAGAAAGGCCGGATAGTCCGAGAGGCGGAAGCGGCTGATGGAGAAGTTCTCGACGCCGCGCAGCGTCTGGATGCCGTAGAGCGCGTCGACCGGCAGATCGCGCTGGCCCAGCAGGTCGTGCTCCGTGCGTGTTTGCTTTTCCTTTTCCATTATTTTAAGGTATAGGTAAAATGGTTCCGACAAAGGTGTTTTATATCGGGAGGCAAATATAGCGTTTCCTTTTCTGAACGGCAACCCCTTTCCGGGAAAAAGCACGGCCGGCGCACCGGGCATCCTCAACACCCGGCCGGGGTCAGATACTTAATGAAGTATGCCGCTCCGGAGCGGGCCAGGTAGAACGGGCGGTTGTCCCCGGTGTCGGCCGTAAGGCCGTAGGCCAGCACCCGCTCGTCCGGCCGCTGCGGGCACAGGCGGTACCGCTCCACCACCTTGCCGCTCTCGCGCGAGAGGCGGACAAACTCGTAGTGGTCCGCCGTGGCGTTTTCCTCGCCCGGCTGGCCGGTGCGTACCAGGCAGTTCACGTACCGGTCGTCCAGCTTCACCTGGGCCACCGTGCGGCGGAAGTAGTCGCTGTACTGCTGCATGTATTCATCCTTATAGCGCAGCGTGGTGTCGGCCGGCGCGGGGTCGCCCAGACGGAATACCTCGTAAGTGCGCAGCGCCTGCTCCGGCCGGTCCGCCCGCGCCAGGGTGAGCCGCCCCGTCTGGTCCGCGCCGTAGATGAAGTCACCCCCGTGCGTGTCTGCCACGAGGTTAACAAACCAGTAGCCGGTGTACGTCCGGTGAAAAGCCTCGTCCAGCTGGCCGAATCGCTGCACCAGCCCGCCCGTGCGCAGGTCCACTTCGTCCACATAGGGATTGGGTTGCGCGTAGAAGGTGTCCAGATAGATGTCCCGCTGCGGGTCGCCCGGATACGGGTCGTCCAGGGGCCAGACCATCTTGTGGCAGGTCATGACGATGCGCCCCGGGCTGAGCGGGAAGATGGCGTAATGCTGGTCCATATACTCCTCCATGTGCGAACGGTCCATGCCGGTAAGAGTGGTCCAACACTTCGCGCCATGCGGTTTATAGAGTAGTGTGATTGCATTGAACAGATTCACACGACGCCCGGCCGAATCCGCAAACACGAGCGGCAGGGAATAGCTCATAGCCAAGCCACCGTCCGGCATGAAGATGGCGTCGAGCGGCATATAGCGGAGTGAAGATTTCTCGAACTCGTAAAGCCGGGGAGAGAGACGGACAAACGTGTCCCGCCGCGCGCTGTCCACTTCCAGAAATTCAGCCAGCCGGAACCCTGGCCCGTCGCGCCGCAGCAGCAGGCCGCCGCCGCACATCTCGTCGAGCACCAGCAGGGAGTCGCCGCGCTGCGTCGGGTGGTTGCGTATCTGGGCCAAATAGCGGTCGCCCAGGTCCAGCCGGCAACTGTCGTAGCGCAGGCCGGCCGCCACCGCGGGCGTGTAGCTACTGGCCGCCGTCTGTGCGCGCATATCCTCTGCGGCAGCATCGTACACGTGGAAGGGCAGCGGCGTCCGGACTGCAAGAAAATCCCGGACAAAGCCTGTGTCCAGATAAGATAGTTGGCCGCCGGTGATCATACGTCCGTGCGCCACGTCCACACGGGCAACGAATAGCCCCATCAGCACGCCCAGCGTGGTAGAAAAGACACGGTCGAACGTATGGCTGGTGTCGAACAACGTGAGCGTCTCGCCGAAATGCTGCTGCCGCAGATAGCGGGCCGCTGCCACAGGGTCGTCGAAACACGACACCAGCACCACGCGCTCGGCCGGACACACCGCGCGCATGGTCTGGAGGAAATGGGGGATAACGGCCTCACATCGCGGACAAGCCGCAGGGATAAGAAACAGTGCCGTCACGGTGTCGGCGCCGGCTGCCGCCGGCGCCAGGTAGTCGCGCAGCAGCGCCTCCGTCCCCGGCCGCTGGGCCAGGCGGATGTCGTCGTCCAGCATGGCCTGATAATAGGTGCTGGGCTGGGCGAAACCATCACACAACGCCAGCGCCATACCGAAGAGTAAAACAAAGATTCGCTTCATGGATTCACGTAATTGAAAAGACGGGAGCCACAGTCTGTAGCTCCCGCCGCCCTTATTATTGCTGTTTCTCAGCCGTCGTCTCCTCAATCAAGCCTCGTATGACCTTCAGCCCGGGAACCTCCCGTTCCAATTCCTTCATTTTCTCGAAGTCGCTTTGCGGCGTGTCCAAGGGGATGCGCAAAACCATCGTCGCAGTGGAGGCAGTTCCTGTCATTGACAGAGGCGCTACATTGTTCTGGGGAACCAGCTCCGCACATTTACGAATCGTGGCCCCGCGACAAGGGTTGACATAACTTTTACGGGACTTTGTTCCCCAAAAGATGGAAACGGGACCGCCGTTTTGCCAATGGTCAGAACCTCCATCGGGAGCTTGAGCCAGACAGTCGGCAACCGACGTCAGCGCAACCGCGCTTAATAGAAAAAACTTTTTTAACATGACTATAGTTTTAAGTTAGTATATTTTTGGTCCTACTATCAGAACCGTCACAAATATAGCCAATGAATGCAGAAAGCGTATCACGAAGAAGCGGAAAAGTAATGGTGCGTTCAGATAGTTTATCCGTCGTTCAACGTGTGCAAACATAGACGCCGGTATGAAGGCGAGAAATTATACTTCATTTATCTATGGAGCGGAACGCGGCAAGGCAATCGGCGGTGGGCACGCCCTGCCCGGCCGCCGCGGACAGAGGGTCCGGGGAAAACCTTCCCTGCCCCGCCAGCACGAGCCTTAGCCGCGTTCGCACAGGCCCTATCCCAGAAATTTCTATCCTTAGCCCCGTAAGAATTTCCCTAAGGCCCGTGCGGACGCCCACTGGCCGCATGGGCGCACCCCGGGACGGCCTTGGGGCGCGGCGGCGGGGAGGGCAAAAACAAGCGTTCTCCCGGACGCGGGGACCTGACGGTACGCTCCGGGAGAACGGAGAGAGGGCCACGGACTGCGGCGTGGCGGCGAAGGGGATTACTGCTGCGCGACTTCGGCCGGCCCGGCCCGGAAGTCGCGCACGACGGTGAGGCCGGGCGTGCGGGCTTCCAACTTTAGGAAGCGGGCATAGAGCGTGTCGGACGTGGCGTCGGGGATGTGCATGATGGCCACGGGATAGCGCAGGCCGGCGGCCGTGGGCTGCGTCCATGTGCCGGGATAGACCACGCGGGCCAGTTTCCTGAGCGTCCGTCCCTTGCACGGATTGGGCAGGCGGGGCACGACGCGCTCGCCGTAGTAGATGCAGGTGAGCGTATCGCCGGGCTGGCTGGGCAGTTCGGTCGCGCTATCCGCCGCCACGGGACCCATGCGCTGCGATGTCTGCCTGCGCTGACGCGACAGGGCGGCGCGCTGCTGCGACAGGGCGGCACGCAGCGAGTCGAAGGCCGGACGCTGGCGCTCGAAGGCGGCGCGCTGCTGCGACAGGGCGGCACGCAGCGAGTCGAAGGCCGGACGCTGGCGCTCGAAGGCGGCGCGCTGCTGCGACAGGGCGGCACGCAGCGAGTCGAAGGCCGGACGCTGGCGCTCGAAGGCGGCGCGCTGCTGCGACAGGGCGGCACGCAGCGAGTCGAAGGCCGGACGCTGG
>USPK01000018.1 GCA_900556465.1 uncultured Prevotella sp.
GCCTTAGCCCCGTCGCGACGGGGCTAAGGCCAGTTTTTACGGGGCTAAGGCCCGTAGTCCGCGCAACGGTCCAGCTACAAAGCAGCGGGCCCGGAGCAGTTTCTGACTGCTTCGGGCCCGCCCGGACTTGAGGCGCACGCGGCGCTTAGTCTTCAATCAGGTCGTGTCCGGTCATCTCTGCCGGCTGGGGAAGTCCCATGATGTGCAGGATGCTGGGCGCAACGTCGGCCAGCACACCGTTCTTCACCTTGGCGTGTACGTTCTCCGTCACGTAAATGAAGGGGACGGGGTTGAGCGAGTGGGCCGTGTTGGGCGTCCCGTCGGGGTTGATGGCGTTGTCCGCATTGCCGTGGTCGGCAATGATAATGGTCTCGTAACCGACCTCATTGGCCGCCGTCACGACGTCACGGACACAGGAGTCGACCGCCTTGACAGCTTTCTCGATGGCCTCGTAGACGCCCGTGTGGCCTACCATGTCGCCGTTGGCGAAGTTGACCACGATGAAGTCGTACTTGTTCTCGCGGATGGCGGCAACGAGTTTGTCCTTCACCTCGTAGGCGCTCATCTCCGGCTTCATGTCGTAGGTGGGCACCTTCGGGGACGGGACGAGGATGCGGTCTTCGCCGGCGAAGGGGGCCTCGCGTCCGCCGTTGAAGAAGAAGGTGACGTGCGCGTACTTCTCGGTCTCGGCCGTGTGGAGCTGTTTGAGGCCCTTGCTGCTCAGGTACTCGCCGAGCGTGTTCTCCACGTTCTCCTTCGGGAAGAGGATGTGCACGCCCTTGAAGGAGGCGTCGTAGGGCGTCATGCAGTAGTATTGCAAGCCGGGTATGGTGTGCATCCCCTCGTCCGGCATGTCCTGCTGCGTCAATACGACGGTGAGCTCCTTGGCGCGGTCGTTGCGGTAGTTGAAGAAGATGACGACGTCGCCCTCCTGGATGCGGCCGTCGACCTTGGCGTTGACAAGCGGCTCCATGAATTCGTCGGTGTTCTTGTGCTCTTCCGAGTCGGAGTCGTAGCAGCTCTGTACGCCCTCGACCATGTCGTCCACGCGGCGGCCCTTACCCTCGACGAGCTGGTCGTAGGCCACCTTGATGCGGTTCCAGCGCTTGTCGCGGTCCATGGCGTAGAAGCGGCCGATGATCGTAGCGATGTGGGCGCCGCAGGCGTCGCAGTGCTTCGTCAGGTCGGCGATGTAGCCCTTGCCGCTACGCGGGTCGGTGTCGCGGCCGTCCATGAAGCAGTGAACGAAGGTGCGCTCGGCCACGCCATACTCCTGGGCAATCTCGACCAACTTGTAGAGGTGAGCGAGTGAGGAGTGGACGCCACCGGTCGAGGTGAGGCCCATCAGGTGAAGGCGCTTGCCCGTAGAGCGAGCGTAGTCGTAGGCCGAGACAATCTCGGGGTTCTTCAGGATGCTGCCGTCGGCGCAGGCGCGGTTAATCTTCACGAGGTCCTGGTAAACGATTCGGCCGGCGCCGATATTGAGGTGTCCCACTTCGGAGTTTCCCATCTGGCCGTCGGGCAGGCCCACGTTCTCGCCGCAGGCCAGGAGCTGCGAATGCGGATACTTGGCGTTGAGCTCGTCCATGAAGGGCGTGGGCGTCTGGTAGATGACGTCGCCCTTGCCATGGTTGCCCATGCCCCATCCATCAAGGATCATTAACAGTGCTTTCTTTCCCATTGTTGTAACTATTAAGGAGTTTGTTATAGGATGATGCAAAGTTACACATTTTCCGGGGAAAGGTCCAAATGCACGTAGCGGGGAATGTGGCCGCACCGTGCCCGGCGCTCCGGGCGGGCACGAAAAAGCTCCGGCGGCAGGTCCTCCCTGCCGCCGGAGCGGGTACGTATCCGTGCGGAACAGCCGCGCCGGCCTTACTTGAGGCGGGCGGAGAGCTTTTCGAGCATGTCCTTCGTCATGGAATCGAGGTCGTAGACGGGCTTCCAGTCCCACTCCTGACGGGCGCAGACGTCCTCGAGGCTGTTCGGCCAGCTGTCGGCAATGCTCTGCTTGAGCGGGTCGACCTTATACTCCATCTGGAACTCGGGCTTATACTTCCTGATGGCGGCATAGATGCCTTCGGGGTCGAAGCTCATGGAAGCGATGTTGAAGCCGTTGCGGTGAACGAGGCGCGTAGGGTCGGCCTCCATCAGCTGTACGCAGGCGTTGAGGGCGTCGGGCATGTACATCATGTCCATATAGGTGCCGGCGCCGATAGGGCAGACGAACTTCTCGCCGCGTACGGCGCTGTAATAGATGTCTACGGCATAGTCCGTGGTGCCACCGCCCGGAGGCGTCACGTTAGAGATGAGGCCCGGGAAGCGTACGCTGCGCGTGTCGACGCCGTACTTATTGTGATAGTAATCGGAGAGCAGCTCGGTCGTCACCTTGCTCACGCCGTAGATGGTGCGGGGACGCTGCACGGTGTCCTGGGGCGTGTGGTCGCGGGGCGTTTCGGGGCCGAAGGAGCCTATGGAGCTCGGCGTGAAGACGGCGCACTGGTGCTGGCGGGCTACTTCGAGCACGTTCCAAAGCCCGTCGATGCCGATTTTCCAAGCCAGGATGGGCTTATGCTCAGCAACGACGGAGAGTAGCGCCGCCAGGTTGTAGATGGCGTCGATACTGTACTTCGTCACGACACGTTCGATAGCGGCTGCGTCCGTTACGTCGCAAATCTCCGCGGGGCCGCTCTCCTTGAGCTCGCCCTTGGGCTCGGCACCGACGATGTAGCCGGCAACGACATGGTCGTTACCGTAGATGCCGCGGAGCTTCATGGTCAGCTCGGAACCGATTTGTCCCGTAGCTCCGATGACTAAGATATTTTTCATTGGTGGTAATGTTTGATATAGTTTATGAGTTTCACATTCTCGGTGCAAAGGAACACTTTTTTTTGAGAAATTCATAGCGAACAACTTGATAATTTCAAAAAAATACGTTCCTTTGCAACTGTCGCCCCCGACCAGTCGACAGCGGCGGGACAGGCGCATTGTTTCTAAACCCCTATACCATGTACGGAAAATTTCAAGCTCACCTCCAAAAGGAACTGGAGGAAACGAAGGCGGCCGGCCTCTACAAGGACGAGCGCCTCATCGAAGGGCCGCAGCAAGCAGCCATCCAAGTAAAAGGCCAGGAAGTGCTCAACTTCTGCGCTAACAATTATCTTGGTCTCTCTAACGACCCGCGCCTGATCCAAGCCGCCAAAGACATGATGGACCGCCGCGGTTACGGCATGTCGAGTGTCCGCTTCATCTGCGGTACGCAGGACATTCACAAGCAGTTGGAAGCCGCCATCTCCGACTATTTCAAGACGGAGGACACTATTCTCTACGCCGCCTGCTTCGACGCCAACGGCGGCGTGTTCGAGCCGCTCTTCACCGCGGACGACGCCATCATCTCCGACGCCCTGAACCACGCGTCCATCATCGACGGCGTGCGTCTCTGCAAAGCCAAGCGCTACCGCTACGCCAACGCCGACATGGCCGACCTGGAGCGCTGCCTTCAGGAGGCCCAGGCCCAGCGCTTCCGCATCATCGTGACGGACGGCGTCTTCTCGATGGACGGTAACGTGGCTCCGGTCGACAAGATTTGCGACCTGGCCGAGAAGTACGACGCCCTGGTCATGGTGGACGAGAGCCACTCGGCCGGCGTTGTCGGTGCGACGGGCCACGGCGTGAGCGAGTTCTTCAACACCTACGGCCGTGTGGACATTTACACGGGCACACTGGGCAAAGCCTTCGGCGGAGCCATGGGCGGTTTCACCACGGGCCGCAAGGAAATCATCGACCTGCTGCGCCAGCGCAGCCGTCCCTACCTGTTCTCGAACTCTGTGGCCCCGGCCATTGTCGGTGCGGCGCTCGAGACGTTCAATATCCTGAAGAGCAGTAACGCGTTGCACGACAAGCTCGTGGACAACGTCAACTACTTCCGCGACAAGATGATGGCCGCCGGCTTCGACATCAAGCCCACGCAGAGCGCCATCTGCGCCGTGATGCTCTACGACGCCAAGCTCTCGCAGGTATTCGCCCAGAAGATGCAGGAGGAAGGCATCTACGTCACCGGCTTCTACTATCCCGTAGTTCCGAAGGACCAGGCCCGCATCCGCGTGCAGATTTCAGCCGGACACGAGCACGAACACCTTGACAAGTGCGTCGCTGCCTTCATCAAGGTGGGCAAGGAGCTCGGCGTGCTGAAATAAGCCGTCGGCCGGCCTTTCATTTTTTAACACCCCTAACAGATGCCGGGAACCGTTGGCCGACGGTTTCCGGCTCTTTTTGTGTCGCGCCGGCCGCTGGCCCCGCTCCGCCGCCGGCCGGCGGCGCGCGAAGGGGGCCCGCTGCATTTTTTACCGGACGAGGGGCCGCAGCGAAGGGGACGGGCCCAGCGCCTACGGGGCTAAGGCCAGTTTTTACGGGAATAGGGCGAGTTTTTACGGGGCTAAGGCCCGTGCGCGCGGGGACTGTCGGCAGGCCGCCCCTCCGCGGCCTGGCAGCGGAGGCACTGCCGCCAGGCGCGCGGAGGAGAGGCCGGGGCCCCGCTGCGTCCGGAATCTAAAAAACGGCGTTTCGCTTTGACTTTCGCCCCCGTTACATTAACTTTGCAGACAGAACATTTTTTCACAAAAGAATACTGACCATGAGAATTTTGCTTTTGGGCAGCGGCGGCCGCGAGCACGCCCTGGCCTGGAAAATAGCCCAAAGTCCGAAAGTGGACCAGCTCTTCATCGCGCCCGGTAATGCCGGGACGGCGGCCGTAGGCCAGAACGTTGACATCAAGGCCGACGACTTCGACGGCATAGCCCAGTTCGTCATCGACTACGACGTCGACATGGTGGTCGTAGGGCCGGAGGACCCGCTCGTAAAGGGCATCGCCGACTACTTTAGCCACCACTCGCTGCTGAAGGACGTCGCCGTCATCGGGCCTTCGAAGGCTGGCGCGCAGCTGGAGGGCTCGAAGGACTTCGCCAAGGGCTTCATGAAGCGCCACGGCATCCCGACGGCCGCCTACGCCACCTTCGACGGCGAACACGTCGAGGAGGGCTGCCGCTTCCTGGCCACGCTCCGGCCGCCCTACGTGCTCAAGGCCGACGGCCTCTGCGCCGGCAAGGGCGTCCTCATCGTCCCGACGCTCGAGGAGGCCCAGCGCGAACTGCGCGACATGTTGGGCGGCATGTTCGGCCAGGCCTCGGCCCGCGTCGTCATCGAAGAGTTCCTCAGCGGCATCGAGTGTTCCGTCTTCGTACTGACCGACGGCCAGCACTACCGGATTCTGCCCGAAGCCAAGGACTACAAGCGCATCGGCGAGGGCGACACGGGACTCAACACGGGCGGCATGGGCAGCGTCTCGCCCGTGCCTTTCGCGGACCAGGCCTGGATGAAAAAGGTGGAGGACCAGATTATCCGCCCCACGGTGGAGGGCCTCGCCGCCGAGGGGCTGGACTACAAAGGCTTCATCTTCTTCGGCCTCATCAACTGCGACGGGCAACCGAAAGTCATCGAGTACAACTGCCGCATGGGCGACCCGGAGACGGAGACCGTCATGCTACGCCTGAAGAGTGACCTCGTGGACCTCTTTGAAGGCGTGGCGCAGGGCGACCTGGACCAGCGGACCGTAGAGACCGACCCGCGCGCGGCCGTGTGTGTCATGTGCGTCTCGGGCGGTTACCCGCAGGCTTACGAGAAAGGCTTCCCCATCACGGGGACGGAGGACGTGGACGGCGTCGTATTCCACGCCGGCACGGCCCTGAAGGACGGCCGGATCGTCACGGCGGGCGGCCGCGTCATCGCTGTGAGCGCCTACGGGGCCAACCGCGCAGAAGCGCTGCAGCGTGCCATGGAAGGCGCGCGGCGTATCCAGTTTGAAAAGAAGTATTTCCGCACCGACATCGGGGCCGACCTCTGAGCCCGGCGGACCGGCGTACTCCTTATTATATTAAGGTATGGCGATGCAAGGAAAAGACTTCCGGACCCGCGTCGGTACGGGCATGTACACGCTGCCCGTCGCGACGACGCTGACCACACTCGTGTGGATGGCGCCCGACGTGGCCGACTGGCGGCGATGGGTGGCCCTGCTTGCGGTGGGACTGACGGCGTACCAGCTCATAGAGCTCAACAACCGCAACACGCTGCTGCGCGTCCGTTCGCGTATGGTGAGCGCCACGTTCCTGGCGCTGATGGCGGCGTGCCCGGCCCTGCACGAGTGGCAGCCCGGGCTGCTGGCTCCGCTCTGCCTGTCCGCATCGTTCATCCCCTTTTTCCGCGCCTACCAGAAGCGGGACGCTGCGCCCGACGTGTTCCGGACGTTCCTCCTGGCCGGTCTGGGCAGCCTCTTCTACCCGCCCCTGCTCTGCCTGCTGCCTTGCTATTGGCTGGGACTGCTGGTCCAGCTGCGCGCCCTCTCGGGGCGCACGTTCGTGGCCAGTCTGCTGGGCGCGGCCCTGCCCTACTGGCTGCTGAGCGTCGTGGCCCTGTGGCGCGGAGACCTGACGGAGGCGGCCGCCGCATGGGCCGGCACGTTCCGCACCCCCCTGCCCGACTTCCGGCAACTCGACCCCGTGCAGCTGGCCCAGGGCGGCTTCCTCGTCGTCCTGATGCTGCTCGCCATCGTCCACTTCTTCCGCACGGCCTACAACGACAAAATCCGCACGCGCATGTTCTTCTACGTCTTCATCGTGATGGACGTGGTGCTGCTGGCAGGGCTGTTCGCCCGGCCCCAGGACTTCAACATGCTCTACAGCCTGCTGGCCGCGGCGGGGGCTCCCCTCGTGGGCCACTACTTTACCATGGCGCGCGGACGGGGTATGAACGTGTGGTTCTGCTGCTGGGTCGTGCTGCTCGTGGCCTTGGCCGCCTTTAGCCATCTCTACGCATGGATGCCTTCATTGATTTCCTGATCGACGCGGGCCCGGCGGGCATGTTCGTCGCCGCCTTCCTGGCGGGCAGCATCCTGCCCTTCAGCTCCGAGCTCGTACTGGTGGGGCTGCTGGGCGCCGGCGCGGACCCCACGGGGCTGCTGGTCTGGGGCACCGTCGGTAACGTACTGGGCGGCTGGCTTAACTTCTTCATCGGGCGGATGGGCCGCATCTCGTGGATCACCCGGTTTACGGGCATCACGGCCGAGCGCCTGGAACGCGGGCTCAGGCCCGTGCGGCGCTACGGGGCATGGATGGGGCTGCTCTCCTTCGTCCCCGTCGTGGGCGACCTGCTCACGGTGGCCATGGGCTACCTGCGCACGCCCTGCTGGCTCTCCCTGCCGACCATAGCCCTCGGCAAGTACGCCCGCTATCAGTTCATCGTCAGCACGTGGGTAGCCGCCGTCGGCACTACCTGACGCGCCCGCTCTTACACCTATATGAATATGCACATCAAGTCCTTCCTCCATACGACCCTGCTACTGGGTCTGACCCTCGCGCTGCTCGCCGCCTGCGGACAGCGTGAGGAAGCGCCGCGTCCGCTTATCACCGTCAGCATCGAGCCGCTTCACTACGTGGTCGACCAACTGGCCGGCGACGCCTTCGACATTGCCACGCTCACCCCCGACGGGGCCAGTCCCGAGACCTACCAGCCCACGCCGCAGCAGGTGGCGGACCTGACGCGCAGCAGTGCTTACATCCGCGTGGGGACCTTGGGCTTTGAACGCACGCAGTTGGAGAAGCTGACGCGCAACATTCCCCACCTCGTCTACGTCAATGCCTCGAAGGGCATCCCGGCGCTCCAGGCCGCGGACGCCTCGTCCAGCGACAGCGGCGACCCGCACACGTGGACCTCGCCCCGGGAGATGAAGCACATCGCGCGGAACGTGAGCCAGGCCCTCTGTGCCCTCGACACGGCGGCCGCTCCCCGCATCGCGCGCCGCCTTCAGGCCTTCTGCACGCACATGGACAGCCTCGAGCGGGCCGTACGCCGGCAGCTGAAGGACGCGCCCTGCCGCACGTTCCTTATTTATCACCCCGCACTGGGCTACTACGCGCGGACGTTTGGCCTGCGGCAGCTCAGCGTGGAACAGGACGGCAAGGAAGCCTCGCCGCGCCGCGTGGAACAGCTCATCGAGGAGTGCCGCCGCGAAGGGGTGCGCGTCGTCTTTATCCAGAAGGAATACAACGGGCAAACGGCCCGGCGCATCGCGGAAGCCATCGGCGCCCGCGTCGTCGTTATCAATCCGCTTTCGTACCAATGGGAGGAGGAACTGCTGCACATCACGGAGGAGCTGACCCGCTGAACGGGGCGCTGGTATGCCTGGACGGCGTGACGCAGCGCTTCGGCCAGAAGACGGTGCTGCGCGACGTGTCGCTCCGCATTGGCCCGCGCGACTTCCTCATACTCCGCGGTCCGAACGGCGGAGGGAAGACGACGCTGCTCCGCCTGATAGCCGGCCTGCTGCGTCCGGCCGACGGCAGCGTCCTTCGCCGCGCGGGGCTCAACATAGGCTACCTGCCGCAATACCGGCGCATCGACCGCCAGTTCCCTATCACCGTCGAGCAGACCGTACGCACCGGACTGACGGGCCACGGCCCGCTGTGGCGCCGGCCCGGCCCCGAAGCCCGCGCCAGGCTGGCCGAGGCGATGGCCCGTTTCCGCCTGGAGCCGCTCGCCGGCCGCCCCATCGCGGCCCTGAGCGGCGGGCAGTGGCAGCGTACGCTCCTGGCCCGGGCGGTCGTCTCGCGCCCCGACCTGCTACTGCTTGACGAACCGGACACGCACCTCGACGCCGCGTCGAAAGCCGAACTCTACGCCCTGATAGGCGAGGCGGCGCGCAGCTGTGCCGTCGTCGTGGTGAGCCACGACGCAGCCCTGCCGGCCACCGTCGGGCGGGGCGTCCTCTTTACCGTAGACGGTGGCCTCGTTACGGGACCGGCCCCCGCGCCTGCGGACCATCTTTCATGAAACAGACATGGCAAACCTGACTTCTCTCGTCAAAGATACGGCCATATACGGGCTCAGCAGCATCGTAGGCCGCTTTCTCAACTATCTGCTTGTCCCGCTCTACACGGCCAAGCTCGCCGCCTCCTCGGGCGGTTACGGTGTCATCACCGAGGTTTACAGTTACACCGCCCTCTTGCTCGTGCTCCTCACCTTCGGCATGGAGACGACCTTCTTTCGGTTCGTGAACAAGACGGAAGAGGACCCGAAGCGCGTCTACTCCACGACGCTCATCGCCGTAGGCAGCGTGGGGGCCGTCTTCGTTGTCCTGGTGCTCAGCTTCCTGGGCCCCATCGCCAACGCCCTGGACTACGGCGCCCACCCCGAGTATCTCGGGATGATGGCCGTATGCGTGGCGCTCGACGCCTTCCAGAGCATCCCCTTCGCCTATTTGCGCTACCAGCGGCGCCCCATCAAGTTCGCCGCACTCAAACTCCTCTTCATTCTGCTGAGTATCGGTCTGAACCTCATCTTCTTTCTTGCGCTCGACAAGGCCGATGTCTTTTACGCCTTCGCCATTAACCTTTTCTGCACGGCGTTCGTCACGTTCTTCTTCCGTAAGGAGCTGACGGGCTTCCGCTGGGTACTCGACGTCCGGCTCCTGGGGCACATGCTCCGCTATGCCTGGCCCATCCTGCTGCTCGGCATCGTGGGCATCCTCAACCAGACGGCGGACAAGCTCATCCTGCCCCGCATGATTCCGGGCCAGGCCGGCAAGGTGGAACTCGGCATCTACGGCGCCTGCGTCAAGATAGCGATGATCATGGCCATGATCACGCAGGCCTTCCGCTACGCCTACGAGCCCTTCGTCTTCGGCAAGCAGAACGAGGGCGACAACCGCGCGACCTACGCCAAGGCGATGAAATACTTCATCATCTTCACGCTCCTGGCGTTCCTGTTGGTGATGGGCTACATCGAGGTCCTGAAGTACATCATTGCCCCGGGCTATTGGGAGGGCCTACGCGTCGTGCCCATCGTCATGGCCGCGGAGATCATGATGGGCATCTACTTCAACCTGTCCTTCTGGTACAAGCTCATCGACAAGACGGTCTGGGGCGCGTGGTTCTCGGGCGCGGGCTGCGCCGTACTGCTGGCCGTCAACATCCTGTTCATCCCGCGCTATGGCTACATGGCGTGCGCCTGGGCCGGCTGCGCGGGCTACGGTGTCGCCATGCTGGCCAGCTACTTCGTAGGGCAGAAATACTACCCCATACGCTACCCGCTGCGGAGCATTGCCGTCTACGTAGGGCTCGCCGCCCTCTTCTACACGGTCATGCAGCTCGTGCCGTCGGGCTGGCCGCTCGCCGCGCGCCTCACTATCAACACGGCCTGCATCCTGCTTTTCATCGCCCACATCCTTTACCACGACCTGCCGCCCCGCGAGCTCCCCTTCATCGGCAAGTATTTCAAGAAACGCGCGTCATGAATTTCTCTCCCCTCCCCCCGTTGCAGGCCGCCACGCTCCCCTGCGGCCTGCGGCTCATCCTGACTCCGAGCACGTCGGACGTAGTCCACTGCGGCTACATCGTCATGGCCGGGACGCGCCACGAGGCTCCGGCCGACGCCGGCCTGGCGCACTTCATCGAGCACATGAGTTTCAAGGGCACCGCCCGCAGGCGCGCCTGCCACATCAGCAACGGCCTGGAGCGCGTGGGCGGCGACCTGAACGCCTTCACCAACAAGCAGGAGACCGTCTACCAGGCCACGGTGCTGCGCCCCGACTTCGACCGCGCGGCCGACCTGCTGACCGACATCGTCTTCCACAGCACGTACCCGCAGCACGAGATGGACCGCGAGGCGGAAGTAGTCTGCGACGAAATAGACAGCTACAAGGATTCGCCGGCCGACTTGATCTTCGACGAGTTCGAGGCCATGGTCTTCGCGGGCCACCCCCTGGGGCGCGACATCCTGGGCAACGCCGAACGCCTCCGCGCCTACCGCACCGAGGACGCCCTGCGCTTCGCCCGGCAATGGTACCGGCCGGACAACGCCGTGTTCTACGTGAGCGGCCGCCTGGACTTCGGGCGCGTCTGCCGCCGCATGGAGCGGCTCACGGCGGGACTGGAGACCGAGCGCCCCGCCCCGCCGGCCGACGGCCTGCCGCAGCAGCCGCCCCTGCCGGCCTACCCCGCCGCGGAACAGGAGCGCACCGTCCACCGCGACACGCACCAGGCCCACGTCCTCATCGGCGCCCGCGCCTACGGCGGCCGCGACGCCCGCCGCTACGGCCTCATCCTGCTCAACAACATCCTGGGCGGCCCGGGCATGAACTCGCGGCTCAACCTCCGCTTGCGGGAGAAGGCGGGCCTCGTCTACTCGGTCGACGCCTACCTGGCCACGTACCCCGACACGGGGCTGTGGAACGTCTACTTCGGTTGCGACGCGGCCGACGTGGCCCGCTGCCGCCGCCTCGTCCTGGCCGAACTGCGCCGCCTCGTGGAGCAGCCCCTCAGCCCCGCCCAGCTCGCCGCAGCCCAGAAACAGCTGTGCGGGCAAATCGGCATCGGGCGCGAGAATGCCGAAAGCTATGCCCTGGCCGTAGGCCGCACGTACGCGCACTACGGCGAATTTTACGACCCCCAGGGGCTCTGCGACCGCATCCGTTCGCTCACGCCCGACGCCCTGCGCGCCACGGCCGCCGAAGCCTATGCCCCCGGGCGACTCACTACGCTGATTTACCGCTGACCTAACGTTTTTCCCTACCCGCCTTATGCACCATCCCCTCGCCCTATTCCGTTACTGCCCGCGGTGCGGCTCCGCCCGCTTTGCGCCGGTCGACGCCCGCGCCAAGCGTTGCGCCGACTGCGGCTTCACGTATTACCACAACGCCTCGGCCGCGACCGTGGCCGTCCTCTTCTCGGCCGACGGGCGCCTGCTCGCCACGCACCGCGCCCTCGAACCGGCCCGCGGGACGCTCGACCTGCCGGGCGGATTTGTCGACCCGGGCGAAAGCCTCGAGGAAGGCTGCCGCCGCGAGGTGAAAGAGGAGACGGGGGCCGACGTCGAGGTGGAGCGCTACCTCTTCTCGTTGCCCAACACGTACCGCTACTCGGGCTTCGACGTCCACACCGCGGACAGCTTCTTCCGCTGCCGCCTGCTGCCCGGCCAGGTGCCCGCCGCGGCCGACGACGCCGCCGACCTGCTCTGGCTCCGGCCCGCCGACATCCGCCCCGAGGACTTCGGGCTCGACTCCATCCGCCGCGGCGTGGCGCGACTGTTGTCCCAAATGACGGAAGAAGGGGCGGCCGAAGACTGAAAGACTTGCGGAGAAAGGAAAAAGTTCGTAACTTGCCCCTCGAACGCCAAAATGGCGCTTCGCCTAATCTCATCACAAATCATCATGGCAACCGTAACATTCCAAGGGACGCCCGTCACCCTGAGCGGCACACTGCCCGCCGTGGGAACGGCCGCGCCCAAATTCGGCGGCGTCAAGGGCGACCTGAGCGTCGTCCACCTGCCCGACCTCCTGGGCCGCCGCGTCGTGCTCAACATCTTCCCCAGCCTGGACACGCCCGTGTGCGCCGCCTCCGTACGCCGCTTCAACCGGGAAGCCGCCGCGCTGGACAACACCGTAGTGCTCTGCGTGTCGAAGGACTTGCCCTTCGCGCAAAGCCGCTTCTGCACCACCGAGGGCCTGACGGACGTCGTGCCGGTCAGTACCTTCCGCTGCAAGTGCTTTGACGAGAAATACGGCCTCCTCATGACCGACGGCCCGCTGAAAGGCCTGCTGGCCCGGGCCGTAATCGTCGTCGACGAGCAGGGTACCATCGTCTACGAGGAGCTGGTGCCCGAGATTACGCAAGAGCCGGACTACGCCGCGGCCCTGGCTGCCCTGGCGCGCTGAGCCCGTCCCTGCACACCCCTGCCCCTGCCCACGGTCCATCCGGCCGCCGGCAGGGGTTTTTGGTTTAGACTTCCGGCTCACAGGGACGGGCCGGCGGACGCGACCGACAGCCGCGCGAAATCGCCGCCCGCGGCCCGCCGCAACGGGGCTTAGCCCCGTAAAAACTCCCCTTAGCCCCGTCGCGACGGGGCTAAGGCCTGTGTTTCCGGAAACTGGCCGGGGCGTCCGTGCCGAATGCCGGGGGCTGCGGGCAACAGCGCTTCCGCGGCGCGGCCGTTCCGGGAAAGCGCCGAAGAGCGTCCCCGCAGCCGCCAGTCAACGGGCCGCCCGCAGACGGACCGGACCGACGGCCCCCACCCGCAGGCGGACGGCGCCGGAAAACCGGCCGGCGAAAATTTACGGGCGGGCGACGGTGCTTTTTCCGGCATAAAGCGCTAACTTTGTGGCTACGAGGGGCCGCGAACCCGGACGGACGGCCCGGCGCGCCCCTTCGCCGCCCAGCTGCGCCAAGCGCCAAGGGGCGCCCGCCGGTCGCGGAAAGCCGGCCGCCCGACGCCCCGGCCACGGGCCCGGCGACGCGGGCTGCGGCGCCCCGCCGGCGGAACAGCGGGCCGGGCGATTTGCAAAATTATCCGGAGGAATGGCGCAGATTAAAAGGGATATTATTATTTTTGTCACATGAACCTGACGAACTGCCTGCGGCGCGTGGTACGCTTCTACGTGGACGGATTCCGCCAAATGACCTGGGGCCGCACGCTCTGGGTGCTCATCCTGGCCAAACTGTTCGTCCTGTTCGTCCTCCTGCGCCTCTTCTTCTTCCAGCCCGTCCTGGCGGGCCTGAGCGAGGAGGAGAAGCGCGACGCCGTGGCGGACGAGCTCCTGGAGACAGGGCCCGCCGAGACGCCGGCAGTCACCGTGTCTAACAACTGAATCTAAGGATATGACGCTACTTGAAGCAATGGGCAGCCCCCTGCTCGACTGGTCGCGGGCACAGTTTGCCCTGACGGCCTGCTACCACTGGCTCTTCGTCCCCCTGACGCTGGGCCTGGCCCTCGTAATGGCCATCATGGAGACTATCTACGTCCGCACCCGGGACGAGTTCTGGAAATCGACGGCCCAGTTCTGGCAAAAAATCTTCGGCATCAACTTCGCCGTCGGCGTGGCCACGGGCCTCATCCTGGAGTTCGAGTTCGGCACGAACTGGAGCAACTATTCGTGGTTCGTGGGCGACATCTTCGGCGCCCCGTTGGCCATCGAAGGCATCCTGGCCTTCTTCATGGAGGCCACGTTCATCGCGGTCATGTTCTTTGGCTGGAACAAGGTGAGCCGTGGCTTCCACCTGGCCTCCACCTGGCTCACGGGCGTCGGGGCTACGCTCTCGGCGTGGTGGATACTGGTGGCGAACAGCTGGATGCAGCACCCGGTGGGCATGGAGTTCAACCCGGAGACCGTGCGCAACGAGATGATGGACTTCTTCGCCGTGGCGTTCGCGCCGGAAGCGGCGACGAAGTTCGCCCATGCCGTGACGAGCGGCTGGATGACCGGCGCCGTGTTCGTCACGGGCGTGAGCTGCTGGTACCTGCTTAGGCGGCGGCAACAGCGGCGGGCACTGGCCAGCATCAAGGTGGCGACCGTGGTGGGCGTGGCCTCGGCCCTGCTCGTCATGTTTACGGGCGACCGCTCGGGCATCGACGTGGCGCGCCACCAACCCATGAAGCTGGCGGCCGCCGAAGGCTTGGAGCGCGGCGGGCGCGGCGCGGCCTTCTCCCTCGTGCCGGGCGTGGAGGTGCCGGGGATGCTCTCCATCCTCGCTACGCACGACCCCGAAGGCTACGTCCCAGGCACGCAGGACATCCTCGACGGATATACGGACAACGAGGGCAGGCGCCACCCCTCGGCCCAAGAGAAGATGGAGCGCGGCCGACTGGCCCTGGCGGCCTTCCGCGACTTCCGCGCGGCGGACAAGGCGGGCGACGCGAACGCCCGCAACGAGGCGCGCAAACAACTGGAGGAACACATGGACTACTTCGGCTATGGCTACATCGCGGAAGAGGCGGACCTAATCCCGAACGTAACGCTCATCTACTGGTCCTTCCGCGCGATGGTAGGCATGGGCTGCCTGCTGCTCCTCATCCAGGTCCTGCTCTGGTGGTATGCCCGCCGGGGCCGGCTGGAACAGACGCGCTGGCTGCAACACGCGGGCCTGTGGTCCATCCCCCTGGTCTACATCGCGGGACAGGCGGGCTGGATTGTGGCGGAAGTGGGCCGGCAGCCGTGGGCCATACAGGACCTGCTGCCGGTCAACGCGGCCGTGTCGAGCCTCTCGGCGGCGTCGGTACAGACCACGTTCTTCATTTTCCTGCTTATCTTCACCGTGCTGCTCGTCGCCGAGGTGCGCATCCTCTGCCGGGCCATAGCGCGCGACTGACAGGCGCGGCCGTGCTGCATACTGTCACGCTTTATACAATAAAAATGGCGGTCTTTCGTGGAAGACTGCCATTTTTATTTCATTCTTAAAAAATTTTTATTACTTTTGCCGCCGATTGTTGCAACCTTTATATCAGAATCTTGCCCCCTTTTTCCCGGGAAAACCGGGATAAAGGAGGCTGTTCCGTGTGGAGGGAACAGCTCTCGACCAGTTTTTCATTTTTTATTCACCAAACTCATCACTTATGTTAAAAAGATTGTTACTTTTCGGGGCCCTGCTCTTCGCGACAGCGGGCGGCGGGACCTTGGCGGCACAATCCGGTTCGCATGAAGCGGTGCAGGGCGTCGTTCGCGTGAAACTACAGCGCGAGGTGGCCCAACGCCTGGCGGCCCTTCCGGCTTCGGTCCTCACGGACCAGGCCCAGGCCACCGGCATTGCCCCGCTGGACCGCGCTGGCCAGAAAGTAGGAGCAGTCCGAATGACAAGGTTGATTCCTTACTCTCCCAAGTTTGAGGAACGCCACAAACAGTTCGGGTTGGACCTCTGGTACGAAATCCGGTTTGACTCAACGGCCGTCACTCCTGCCGAAGCACGCGCCGTCTACCAGAACGTAGCGGGCGTGCAGGTTGCAGAAACCGTGCGGCCCGTCCGCCCCATCGGCGGCGAAAAGGGCTACCGCGTGGTCGACGCGTCCAACGTGACGGTCAGCGACGAAACGATGCCCTTCAACGACCCCCTGCTCCCGCAGCAGTGGCACTACCACAACACGGGCAGCCTGCCTGGCGCCGTAGCCGGGGCCGATGCGAACGTTTTTGCCGGATGGCAGCAGGCAACGGGCAGCCAAGACGTGCTGGTGGCCATCATTGACGGCGGATTTCAGTATGACCACCCCGACCTGGCGCAGAATGCCTTCGTCAACACGGCGGAACTGAACGGCCGTCCGGGCGTAGACGACGACGGTAACGGCTATACGGACGACATCCACGGCTATAACTTCGTCATCAACTCGGCCGATATCAATGCCCACGAACACGGTACGCACGTGGCCGGCACCGTGGGCGCTGTGAACAACAACGGCCTCGGTGTGGCCGGCGTGGCCGGCGGTAACGGACAGGGCGGCGTGAAGATGCTCGTATGCCAGATCTTCGACACCCGCTCCAGCGCCGACGCGAACTACGCCGCAGCGCTGGTCTACGCAGCCGACATGGGAGCCTCCATCGCCCAGTGCTCCTGGGGCTGGGGCTCGCCGGACTACTACGAGCAAGCCGTGCTCGACGCCATCGACTACTTCACGGCCAATGGCGGCCAGGGCAACACGGACTACGGACTACCCGCCAAAATGCAGGGCGGCCTCTGCATCTTCGCCAACGGTAACACCGGCGACGAGGGGCAGTATTGGCCGGGATGCTACGAGCCGGTTGTGGCCGTCGGCGCCATGACCTGCATGAAGACACCGGCTTCCTACTCCACCCGCGGCACGTGGTGCGACGTCACGGCGCCGGGCGGCGACATGGACTACGGCGAGGCGCAGGGCGTCCTCAGTACCCTGCCCAACGGCACGTACGGATACAACGAAGGGACCTCGATGGCGTGCCCGCACGTATCGGGCATCGCGGCGCTGGTCCTCTCGAAGTACGGCAACGCCCAGTTCCCGAACTCCACACTGCGTCAGCAGCTCGTCTCTTCGGTTAACGACCTCTACACGGACAATCCGGAAGCGACGGGCCTCTTTGGCAGCGGATACATCGACGCGGACAAGGCGCTCCGCATGAGTACCGGCGAAGCCCCGGGCCCCGTGACGGACATGCAGCTCACACCGTCGCAGGACAACGTCCTTGTGGAATGGACCATCCCGCAAACGCCGGAGAACTCCGTGGACCATCACGTGATCTACTACAGTACGTCGCCTTTCACGAAGGATAACCTGAGCGGCGTGATGACCGTGAACGTGGACACGAAGTTCCAGGTTTCGGGCGACCACGTCAGTCACGAGGTGGGCAACCTCAAGTCGCTGACGACGTACTACTTTGCCATCCAGGCCGTGAACCGCTGGGGCCAGAGCTCGGAACTCTCCGAGGTGATGGAGACCCAGACGAACGCCGGCCCGACCATGACGCTGGACGAGACGGCCCTTAGCTTCACGGCCAACGCGGCCGACGGCGGAAAAGGCGCCACACAGTTCACCATCAAGAACGAAGGCCTCGGCATCCTGAAGTATAACATCACCACTTCTACGGCTCCGAACACATTCTTCTCCACTAACGGAAAGGTGAGCCCGGGTAAGATTGTGCCCTTCACGGGTATGATGGCGGCCACGAGCGTAGAGCAGCACAGCGTGGTGAGCGCAGACTATCGGGCCGACGACTATCCGAAGACCATCTCGAACTCGGAAGGCATCTACCGCTATATCGGCGAGACGGACCTCTCGTTGCCCAACGCCCTGGCGCAGTATGTCTACGTAGACCCGAATACTTATCCCGACGGCTTCAACCTGACGGCGCTCCGCTTCGGCGGTTACGGCGGCGAGAACCCCGTCATCGAAATCTACGACGGCTCGGCCAGCATCTCGACGGCCAGTCTGCTGCAGCAGGTGGACTACTCCTTCTTCGGCTACAACTACGACATTTCCCTCAAGGAGCAGATCTACTTCGCACCGGGTGCCTCCTTCTGGATTGTGGCCAAGTTCCCGGCCGGACAGGAACAGCCCCTGGGCGTCGGTCTCTCTACGGACGACGGCGCGACGAAGCAGTACAGCTTCTACAGCTGCGACGGCGGAAACACGTGGACACAGCTGAGCGAAGTGCTCCGTGCCGGCAACATGACGGACATAGCCGACGTGGCCACGTTCGACGTGTATGCCATCAGCAAGAACCCGGACTGGAGCTCCGTCCTCGTGATTGATCCGCAGGAAGCCTCTGTCCGTCCGGGCGAGAGCCAGGTGGTGAAAGTAGAGAACGACGGCCAGAAGCTCGTCAACGGCACGTACAAGTTTAACCTCTACGTCAACGCGAACGAGGACAACCGCCCGAAGCAGACGGTACAGGCCACGCTCACCGTGGACGGCTATGCGCCCGAACTCACCTCGGCCCAAATGGTAGACTTCGGCGACCTGCTCGTCGGCGAAAGTAAGACGCTCGACGTCGAGATAGTGAACAACGGCTACGGCGACTTTTCCGGTTCGTGGGGCTCGTTGAGCAGCAGCAATATTGCCAGCAGTTCGGACCAGTTCACCGTTCCGACCTACGCCGAGGCCTTTGCGGCCCGCTCCACGGGTAAGCTGTCCGTCACCTTCAAGCCGACCAAGAGCGGCAGCCACAGCGGCAACGTAATCCTGACCGATGCCGAAGGCCACACGTATAGTTTCATCGTGCGCGGCGTCGCAGCCATGCCCGCCAAGATCGAGGTGAACACGGCAGAACTTGACTTCGGCGAGCTCGCAGTAGGCGGCGAGGAGAAATCTGCAACGTTCACCATCAAGAACACCGGCGAGTACCCGTTGCAGTACGTATTCCCGAAGTTCAGCAACGCCACCATCGAGAACAGCACCGCAGCCGTACACCGCTTCGGCTACTCCTACATCTCGAACCTCAACGGCAGCACGGACTTCGCCTACGACGGCAATCCGGCACTCAGTAGCGAAACGGACGTGACCAGTCAGATCAGCGGCCTTTCCTGGTCGTCTGAAGCCATCAGCCTTGGCTTTGACTTCCCCTTCTACGGTCAGAACTACGACCACATCTATATCACGTCGTACGGCGGCTTGAGTGTCCAGACCATTGACGGTAACATTCAGTGCATGGTGCCGACCGGTACCTGCGTGCAGGGTCTGGGTTACATCTCGCCCTATGTCAACTCCGGCAAGCTCATGTTCAACGCCAACAGTAAGGTGACCTACGGCCGCCAGGACGGCAAGTTTGTCGTGAAGTATAAGGACGTGCTCACCGCGGCAACGAACGGTGGCAGCGAGTACGTGCCCATCAGCTACCACGTGGCACTCTGCGACGACGGCAGCGTGGAAATCTACTACGACAACTACGACCGCAGCCTCGTCTTCTATGATGGTGAGAACAACTATATCGGTGTGAGCGACATCGAGTGTGACGACCCGATGACCGTTACCGACGCCAACATGGTACACGACGACGGCAGCACGCTCTACCAGGCCGTGCAGACCGGGACCGCCATCAAGATCGTAGCGCCCGCCAAGTCGTTCGTCACGGGCCTGTCCAGCACGGACGGCATGATTAACATCGGCGAGGAGAAGACCATCACCGTAACGGCGCAGGCAGACGAAACGCTCTACGCCGGTAACCAGACGAACCTGCTGACACTCATCACCAACGATCCGACGCAGCCCAGCGTTTCCCTCACACTGCGCGCTAACATCACCGGTGAGAACCTTCAGCCCGCCGTTACCATCGACTCCACGTCCGTCAACTTCGGCGAGGTGTTCCGTACGGCCGACGTGAAGGCCACTATCCTGCTGCGCAATACGGGTAACGACACGCTCCGTGTCGCCAGCGTCGGCACGACGGAAGGTAACGTCGTTCTGGCCGACGCCGTGAAAGCCGGCTTCAAGGTAGCCGCAGGCAGCGGCCGCGATATCGTCGTGACGCTCCCGACCGAGCAGGAAGGCAGCGTAGCCGACACCATCGTCATCACCTATACCGACGGCACGACCACGCGTATCCCCGTCAAGGCCACCGTTATCGGCGCGCCCGAGTGGAACGTCGCTCCGGAAACCATCAGTGTGACCACGCCCTTCGGCACTCCGGTCGGACAGACGCTCACTATCTCCAACCCGGGCAACGAGGCACTCACGTTCAAGAATGTGCCTAACCCGTGGATTGACCTCGTAGACCTGGAAGAAGACGGCGCGCCCGAAGTCGACTACGTCTACAAGTCGCGCACCGACTATGACGACATCTCCTACGAGTGGATAGACCTGACGAACGACCCCGAGGCCGAGCATCAAGACATGACGTACTACGTCGACAAGACTGACTTCTACACCGTAGAGCTCCCGTTCGAATTCCCCTTCTACGGCAAGAAGTACAAGACGATGTACATCTACAACACGGGCTTCGTGTCCTTCTCCGAACACGAAGACTACAAGATGTTCCCCGAACCGCCCGCCACGCTTCCGGACGACGATACGTTCTACACGAACATTATCGCGCCGTTCTGGGGCAATCACAGCATGAACACGACCTACGAGGCCGGTACTTACTACAAGAGTGAAGGCGACTACGTTGTCGTTTCCTACGTGAACTACGGTAATTCCGTGATGATCGGCATGGACTTCCAGCTGATTCTCTATAAGGACGGCCGCTACAAGTTCCAGTACTACCTCGAGCCGGACGGCATGATGAACGGCGTCTTCGGCTTGGCCGGTATTCAGGACGAGAATGCCGAGCGCGGCTTCGAGTTGCCCGAGCAATACATCGCCGACGGCAACGCCGTGGAATTCTATCCGACGCGCAGCTACACCGTGCCGGCAGGCGGCCAGGTAGAGCTCCCGCTCGAAGTACAGGCCGACAGCCTCGGCGGCAACTACACCTCGGCTCTGACGTTCAGCACGAACGTGCCCTCACTGCCGACGGCCGAAGTGCCCCTGAACATCGAAATCCAGGGTGAACCGCAACCCGTATGGCCCGAGTCGGTCGGTGGCGAAGCCGTAAGCAATCCGAACGCTTACCTGCCCCTCGAGTACGAGTTCACCGTGTCCAACACCGGAACCAAGGCCTTCACCATCGAAGGCGTCGAGGGCGGCCTGGTAGACTACTCGATGCCCGCCACGCTCATGGTCTACACGACCTACACCGACTGGCTCATGGGCGGAACAGTAACCGGCTGGACCTACTATCAGCCGGGCATGCAGTTTGAAGTAGGGTTCGAGCCCGTCCGCTTCAAGGTCGTCTTCAGCGACCTGTACACGGTGAACGACTATGCGACGGACATCGTGTTCCGCGTAAGCGGGCTCGACAGCGAAACGGTCACCGTGCCCTTCCGCCTGTCCATCACGGAAGCTCCCGTATTGGGCTTCGACCAGCCCGCCATCGAAGTCAATGGCGTAGCGGCCGACTACCAAGGCGAAGCGTCGGTGAACATGCTCAACACGGGTAAGTACAAGCTGACCTACTCGCTCCGTCTCGACCCGAACGGTGTCGGCGAATCGGCCCCCGTCATCGACGGCGGCGGCGTGATGCCGGGCATCATGAACGTTGTAGCCGACTCGCTGAGCCAGTCGCAGCAGGTACTCTTCAAGCACAAGTCGACGGCCGTCGAGCCGCACACCGTCTTTGAAGGCTTCCCCTACGATGTGCCCAACTTCGACTGCAACAACCTCCTCTACTACCCGATTCTCGACGTAGAGCAGCCCGCCAGCGCCCAGCTCGGCTCGGGCGACAAGGTAAACGACTTCTACGCCGCCACGCGCTACGTGGCGCCCGCCGAAGGCTTCAACCTGTCGCACCTCTACTTCTACGGCGTAGTAGGCAGCCGCGAGAACGTTGACATAGAGGCCACCGTCGTGGGCAGCAGCGACGTAACCAGCGACCGTATCATCGGCCACGGCACGCTCCACGTTGACAGCGAGGAGATGGGCGCCGACGGCCGCTACTACGGTGAGTCGCGCCTGCTGGAGTTCGACAAGCCCATCTACATCAACCCGGCCGACACGTTCTACGTAGTGCTGAAGTTCCCCGCCGGCTACGAGTACTCCATGTGGCTCGCCCAGAAGAGCGACCGCGTAACCCCGAACCGCTTCATGGCTTGGTTCGCCGACATGGGCTGGATCGACGTAGCCGCAGAGCTTGAGATGCAGTACGGCTCCATGGGCTTCTTCATGACCTGCGTAGAGGAAACGCCCGGTTCACCTTGGATCAAGCTGCTCAACGATAAGACCGAGGGCGAGCTGGCCGTAGGCGAATCGTTGCCCGTGAAGGTTGCGTTCGACGCCACCCGGGCCTACTTCAAGAAGGGTAACAAGGCCATGCTCGTCGTTAAGAGCAACGACCCGAACCAGCCCGTCTACAACTTCCCGATTACGCTCAACCTCAACGACGCGCCGGTCATCAGCGCGCCCGAAGGAACCCCGACCGTTCCCGAGAACGACTCTATCGACGTGCCCTTGACGGTAGTCGACGAGGAGGGTGACGCCTTCACCGTGGCCCTGACCGACGAGGCGGGCGTCGCTTCCCTGGGCGCCTACAGCGTGTCCAGCGGCGAGAGCGCCAACGTCACTGTCGAAGGCAATACGCTCCACGTAGCCGCCGGCGACACCCTGACGCTCAACGTCCGTCTCCAGCCCGACTACACCATGGCCGGCACGCACAGCTTCACGCTGACCGCTACCGACGCCTTGGGCAACAGCACGACGAAGAGTGTCGCCTACAACGTGGAGAACGTGAACCGCGCGCCGCAGTACGTCGGTCCCGACTCCATCTGCGTAGCGCTCGGCAGCGTCTCGGATGTATTTGCGTTCAACTCCATCTTCACCGACGCCGACGGTGACGAGATGAGCTTCAACGCTGCGCTCAGCGACACCGAGTTTGCCACCCTCTTCACGGATGCCTCCGGCTTCATCGTCAACGGCCGCAAGCTGGGCAAGACTACGCTCACGCTGACCGCCACCGACGCCGCCGGACAGACCACGACGGCCCAGATGACCGTGAACGTGGCCACGACGACCGGCATCAGTGACGTGAAGGACGGCGCGGCTGTCAGCGTCAGCCCGACCCTGGTCAAGACGACGACGACCGTCACGCTCGGCCAAGGCGCCAAGAGCGTGGCCTACCGCCTCTACGACGCGTCCGGCAAGCTCCTCCTCAACGAGGCTGCCGTCAACGTCGCCGCCGGCACCAGCCGTACGCTCGACCTGACGGACTTCACTCCGGGCACCTACTACCTCGAAGTGACGGCCGACGGCCAGCGCACCAGCGTCACGCTGCTGAAGCAATAAGAACGGACGGACCCACGCCGGTCCGCTTCCCGATATGAAAGAGGGCGCCCCCGCACTGCGCGGGGCGCCCTCTTTGCGTCGCAGGGGGCGCCGGGCGACGCCCAGAGGCCCCGCGGTGCCCTTTTGTGCAAAAAAATCGGCATCGCGGCGGTGCTGATAAAATATTCTTCTTACCTTTGCTTGGGTCCAGCCGACCTCTAACCCTATCTACAGCTCATGATAACCTACACGTTCCTACAAAACTACTGGTGGTTTCTCATCGCCCTGCTGGGCGGTCTGCTCGTCTTCCTGCTCTTCGTGCAGGGAGCCAACACGCTCATTTTCCGCCTTGGGCGCGACGAAGCGGAGCGTAGCCTCATCGTCAACTCGACCGGGCGCAAGTGGGAGTTCACGTTCACCACGCTCGTCACGTTCGGCGGCGCTTTCTTCGCCGCCTTTCCCCTGTTCTACAGCACCAGTTTCGGCGGCGCCTACTGGGTATGGATGCTCATCCTCGCCACGTTCGTCTTCCAAGCCGTCAGCTACGAGTTCCAATCGAAAGCCGGCAACGTGATGGGGCGCAACGTCTACCGCCGCCTGCTCGTGCTCAACGGCGTGCTGGGCCCCTTTCTGCTCGGAGTGGCCGTAGCCACCTTCTTCACCGGCTCGGCCTTCGTCGTCGACAAGGGGGCCATGGGCAGCGGCGAAGCCTTGGCGCCCGCCATCAGCCAGTGGGCCAACGCCTGGCACGGGCTCGACGCGCTGGCCGAACCGCGCAACCTGCTGCTGGGCTTCAGCCTCGTGTTTCTGGCCCGCGTGCTCGGCGCGCTCTACCTCATCGACAACATCGACGACGAGGGGCTGCGCCCCCGCCTGCGCCGCCAGGTGGGCGTCGACGCCATCTGCTTCCTGCTCTTCTTCCTGACTTTCGCCGCCCTCCTGTTCACGGGCCGCGGCTATGCCGTCGGCGAGGACGGGACAATAAGGACCGAGGCCTTCAAGTACTGGCACAACCTGCTCGCCATGCCTGCCACGTTCGCCCTGCTCGTGGTCGGCGTGGTGCTCGTCCTGCTGGGCATCGGACGCACCCTGTTGCGGCCCGCCTTTGTCCGCGGCATCTGGCCCGCAGGCATCGGCACAGTGCTCACGGTCGTGGCCCTCTTCCTGCTGGCCGGCTACAACGGGACGCCCTACTACCCCTCGAACGCCGACCCGCAAAGCTCGCTCACCCTGGCCAACAGCTGCTCGAGCGAGACCACGCTGCGCACCATGGCGTGGGTATCGCTGCTCATCCCCTTCGTGCTGGCCTACATCGCCTACGCCTGGCACGCCATTGACCGCCGCAGCCTGACGCGCGGCGAACTAGAGACGGAGGAGCACAAATACTGACCCCGACGGCCTCCGGCTGCCGGCCCCGCCCCGTTGCCCGTCCGCCCGCGTGCGGCCTGTAGCGGGGCGGGGCTTTTTCCGGGGCGCGGGGCGCGGCGGACAGTCGCCGCAAACACGGGGCTAAGGCCCGTAAAAACTGGAATAGGCCCCGTAAAAACTGGGCTAAGGCCCGTTGGCGGGCCAAATATCGGCCGCGGCGCATCCCCTATCGCCGGAAAAATTCTTAACTTTGCTCCGAAAAGCGGCCCGCCGACTCCGGGCCGTTCCTTAACGCTTTAACTCCGGACTCATGTCTGTCGAAATCAAGAAAGTAACCACACGCCGGGAACTCAAGAAGTTCATCCGCTTCAACTACGAATTCTACAAAAACAATCCATACTCCGTCCCCGACCTCTATGACGACATGCTGGGCACCTTCTCGCCGAAGAAGAACGCCGCATTCGACTTCTGCGAAGCCGACTACTTCCTGGCCCTGCGCGACGGGAAGGTGGTGGGGCGCGTAGCGGCCATCATCAACCGCCGGGCCAACGAGGCGTGGCACAAGCAGGCCGTGCGCTTCGGCTGGATAGACTTCGTGGACGACCTCGAGGTGAGCCGCGCCCTGCTCGACACGGTGAAAGCCTGGGGGCGCGAGCGCGGCATGACCGAGATGGAGGGGCCGCTGGGCTTTACCGACCTCGACGCCGAAGGCATGCTGGTCGAAGGCTTCGACCAACTCTCGACCATGGCCACGACCTACAATTACCCCTACTACCCCGAGCACATGGAGCGCCTCGGCCTGAAGAAACAGACCGACTGGGTGGAGATGAAAATCTACGTCCCCGACACCATCCCCGAGAAGTACCGCCGCATCTCCGAAATCATCGCGCGCAAGTATAACTTGCACGTGCGCAAGCTCACCAGCAAGCGCGGCATCATCAAGAGCGGACTGGCTCACCGCATATTCCAACTGGTCAACGACGCCTATGCCCCGCTCTTCGGCTTCTCGCGCATGACGGACCGGCAAATAGACCAATACGTGCGGATGTACGTCCCCGTGCTCGACCTCCGCATGGTGACGCTCGTGGAAAACGAGGCGGACGAAATCGTCGCCGTGGGCATCAGCATGCCCTCGCTCTCGCGCGCCCTGCAAAAGGCCCACGGCCGGCTGCTGCCCTTCGGCTGGTTCCACCTGCTGCGCGCCCTGCTCTGGCGCCGGCCCCGCGTGCTCGACCTCCTGCTCGTGGCCGTGCGCCCCGACTATCAGGGAAAAGGCGTCAACGCCCTGCTCTTCACGGACCTCATCCCCGTGTACCAGAAAATGGGCTTCGAGTACGCCGAAAGCAATCCCGAGCTCGAAATCAACGACAAGGTGCAAAGCCAATGGCAGTACTTCCGGACGGAACAGCACAAGCGCCGCCGCTGCTACGTGACGCCGCTCTGAGGCCCGCCGCCCCGTCCCCGCCCCATAGCCGGACGCCCGCCGCCCGGCCTCCCTCCATTCCGAACCACACATGCAAGACGAAAAAGAAATATTGACCCCCAACCACTCCGCCGCCCAGTACACGGAGGAAAACATCCGCACCCTCGAGGGCGTGGAGCACATCCGCCGGCGCCCGGGCATGTACATCGGCCGTCTGGGCGACGGCTCGCACGCCGAGGACGGCATCTACGTACTCCTGAAGGAGACCATCGACAACAGCATCGACGAGTTCAACGAAGGCTTCGGCAAACGCATCGAAGTAACCATCGAGGACAACCGCACCGCCGCCGTGCGCGACTACGGGCGCGGCATTCCCCTGGGCAAGCTCGTCGACGCCGTCTCCAAGCTCAACACGGGCGGGAAATACGACACGGCCGTCTTCACCGCCAGCGTCGGCATGAACGGCGTAGGCCTGAAGGCCGTCAACGCCTTGAGCCGCCGCTTCGTCGCCGCCAGCTACCGCGACGGACAGATGCACGAGGCCACCTTCGAGGAGGGCCGCCTCGTGAGCGAGCGCACCGGCGAGACGGACGAGGAGAACGGCACGTACATCTACTTCGAGCCCGACCCCACCCTCTTCCAGGGCTACCACTTCCGCAGCGAGTTCGTCGGGACCATGCTCCGCAACTACACGTACCTCAACACGGGGCTGGCCATCTACTACAACGGCGCACGCATTGCCTCGCGCAACGGCCTCGAGGACTTGCTCAACGACAACCTCACGGCTCCGGGCCTCTACCCCGTAGTCCACCTCAAGGGCGACGGTATCGAAATCGCCTTCACGCATACTTCCCAGTACGGCGAGGAGTATTACTCCTTCGTCAACGGCCAGCACACCACGCAGGGCGGTACGCACCAGAGCGCCTTCAAGGAACACATTGCCCGCACCATCAAGGAGTACTACGGCAAGAACTTCGACGTGCAGGACGTGCGTAACGGCCTGGTCGCCGCCATCTCCATCCGCGTCATCGAGCCCTTGTTCGAGAGCCAGACCAAGATTAAGCTGGGCTCGCTCGCCATGGCGCCGGACAAGGACATGAACGGCCGGCCCTTCCCCCTCTCGGGCGTGAGCGTCAACAAGTTTGTCGGCGATTTCGTCAAAGAGAACGTGGACAACTACCTGCATCGCCATCTCGACGTGGCCGAGGTCATTCTCCAGAAAATCCAGGAGAGCGAGAAGGAGCGCAAGGCCATAGCCGGCGTGACCAAGCTGGCGCGCGAACGGGCCAAGAAGGCCAACCTGCACAACCGCAAGCTGCGCGACTGCCGCATACACCTGAACGACCCGGCCCCGAAGCCCAGAAAGGGCGAAGAGGGCGAGGACCTGCGCGCCGAGTCCGCCATCTTCATCACCGAGGGCGACTCCGCAAGCGGAACCATCACAAAGGTCAGGGATGCGAACACCCAGGCCGTGTTCAGCCTCCGCGGCAAGCCCCTCAACTGCGTACAGAAGAGCGAGAAGGAGGTCCGCGAGAACGAGGAGATGCTCCTGCTCAAGGCCGCCCTCAACGTAGAGGAGGACATGGACAACCTGCGCTACAACAAGATAATCATCGCCACCGATGCCGACGTGGACGGCATGCACATCCGCCTGCTGATGGTCAGCTTCTTCCTGAAATACTACCCCGACCTCATCCGCCAGGGCCACGTCTACATCCTGCAGACACCTCTCTTCCGCGTGCGCAACAAGAAGCGCAGCATCTACTGCTACAACGAGGAGGAGAAGGCCGCCGCGATGAAGGAGCTCGGAGCGGGCCACGAGATCACCCGATTCAAAGGCCTCGGTGAGATATCCCCCGAGGAGTTCAAGGACTTCATCGGGGGATATCTCAC
>USPK01000019.1 GCA_900556465.1 uncultured Prevotella sp.
ATCTTTTTACAGCATGAGAAAAAGAACATTTATTAATGCGTTGCTGTTCGGAGCTTTGATTGTTGCCCCGGCAAGCACGTTTGTCTCCTGCTCGGACTACGATGACGATATCGCGGGCTTGAGAAATGATCTCGATGCGACAAAGCAGGATCTGCAGACTCTGGTCAATGAGAAGATCAGCGCCGTAGAGCAGGAGCTGACGAACCTGCAGAATGCCGACGATGCTTTGTCGCAGGCTTACAAGGACGCTGACGAGGCGCTCCGTTTGGCTTTGACGCAGGCTGACGAAGAACTGCGTCAACAGCTCGAGAAGGCTATCACCGAGGGCGACGCTGCCACCCTGGCCGCCGCGCAGGAACTGGTGAACAGCGCTAAGGAAGAGTTGCAGAAAGCCCTTGACGAGTGCAAGGCCAACTGCAACGGACAGATTGACGACCTGATAGCTGCTGACGCAGAGTTGAGCAAGGCTATCAACGATGCTAAAGCCAAGGCCGAGGATGCCATGACGCTGGCTACGACGGCTAACGAGACGGCTAATGCCGCTCTGGAACTGGCCAACGCCAACAAGGAAGAACTGTCTGAAATCTGGACGCTGCTCACGGGTCAGGAATCTTCGCTGACCGAAACGATTGGCGCACTGCAGACGACGGTGAACACGTTGACGGAGCAGTACAGCACGCTTTCTGACGAATTGGACGAGGCCAGCAAGAAGATCGCCGAGAACGAAGCTGCCATATTGGCTCAGAAGACCGCTTTGGAGGCTTACCAGAAACTGACCGACGAAAACAAGGAAGCTATTGAGCAGGCACAGAAAGACCTGGCCGAGCTCGAAGAAGCCCTCGCCGCACAGAAGACGGAACTCGAGAGCCTCATCGCTCAGGAAGTCGCTAAGGTTCAGCAGAACGTAGACAACTTGGATGCGAAGGTGGAAAGCATCAAGGCCGAGCATGACGCACAGATTCAGACCCTGCAGAGCGATATTCAGAATTTGCAGGACGAACTTGTAAAGACAAACGGCAATCTCCTTATGCTCAAGGATCGCTTGATTTATGAGGTGAACGTGCTCAACCTGCTTATCGGTCAGGAGCTCCGCTCGCTTGTCTTCAAGCCCGAGCTCTATGTTGACGGCGTAGAGGCTGCAGAATATAGCTACTTGATGTATAATAGCTACACCGAGATGGCCAAGCATGGCGACGTCGTTAATACCGAACGCACTGTCTGCCATTTTGGCGACGCAGCGATCATTCCGACTAAACTGTCAGAGGAAGCGAAGGAATACGACCCGATTGTCTACCTTCAGTACCACATGAATCCGTCTTCGGCTCAGATCGAAGAAGATGCACTCTCGTTTGTATCTCGCGTGGCCCAGTTTGTTACTCGCGCTGACGGAGAAACTATCCAGCCAGTTGTTAAAGACTTCAAGGTAGAGAACGGTATTCTGAGTGTAGGAATGCAGGTTAAGGCAAGCTCAGTGGATAATTTGTCAGATAGCGAAGCTTCTATCTTTGCCCTTCAGGCTAAAGTTCGCAAGGGAGCAACTACCGAGGCTGGCACAACGCCTGATACTTTGATTACTTCTGATTACGCGATGCTTTACACTACGAAGATCGCGCCTGAAGCCCTTGCTTTCAACGAAGAGCGTCCGGGTGCTCGTGAGTGTACGGGTACTAAGCAGAAGCTGACGCCCGAGCTGTACATGGGACTGGATGAAGTGATGGCTGCTCCGGCTTCCTTCGAGTTGAAGTACAACAGCCAGGAAGGCCTCGACCTGAAGAAGTTCCTCGAGGTTCACTATGCTTGGGATACGAACACGAAGAATCAGGCCGACCACGGCCGTTGGGCTTATGGTGAAGAGGCCCAGTATGGCTTTAGCTATAAGTTTGACCTTATTGACTATACGGTGGGCAACAATGGTACATCCGACAGCCGCTACGCCAAGTTGAATGACGGCGTATTGACGGCCTGCACGGTAGACGCACAGGGCAACCCGACCAACGAACAGGGCGAAAGCTCCATCGGTCGCGAGCCGCTGGTACGCGTTACGCTTGTTGACGCTGAAGGTAACGTCGTTCTCTATGGCTTCGTGAAAGTCAAGATTGTACGTGAAACGTCCAGCCTCGTTACGACTCCGTTCGCTTATTCGGATGTAGACCTCGACGCTTGCAACGTGGCTACCTTCGACGTAACCTGGGCTCAGGTTTCCGCTCAAATTCTCGAAAAGGTGGGTATGGCCAACGACGAGTTTGCCCTCTACTACACGCTCGCTGAAGACGAAAATGGTATCGTACAGCAGTATCGCCCCGTAGAGGAAGGTACCCCGGCCGACGGATCCGAGTTCGTGAAAGTTGAGTCGAGTAAAGCCACTGGTATCGTATTCCCGCGCGAGGAATCTCACGGTCAGCTGACGACTACGCTCGAATGAAATCTTTCCTCGGTAGAACAGCAGGCTATCTATGAGAGCGAAGGACGTACGGCAACGATTTATGTTGCTTATGTTCCGAAAGAGGCAAGCTCCGGTCTCTCTCCGGTTTATCTCCCGCTTACCGTTACGTTTAACGAGAAGGCTGAGCCCGTTGCCCTGCAGCTGACGCCCAACAAGGCCTTCTGGTTGTACGGTCCTTCGCAGGATAAGCCTGGTATGGCAGTACTCGCACCGACCGACGATGGAAATACGCGAACCTGGCAGGTTGGAGTGTTGAATGCGCTTGAAGGTAGCAAGATCAATGTGCCTGAAGCCTATGCTAAACTCAACACGAAATTCCAATACTATCTCCTCCCGAGCGAGACGGCCGACGGCAAGTACAAACTGACCACGGCTACAGGAAAGGAAAAGGCTCACGACAAGTACACGGACCGTACCTTTGATGCCACGGCTGAGAATGAACGTCAGTACATCATTGATGCTACGAAGGGTATTTACAGCAATACCACGTTGTACCTTAATGGCGTAGCCGTTGCTTCCATTGATGCTGATAAAGGCGTTATCTCAATGGAGAATACGTCCGCTGCGAAGAAGTTGATCAACGCTTATGCCAGTGATCCGGCGAGCGCTCCTTCCGCCTTTATCAAAGTCGGTGTGGCTCTCGTTAACACGGATTGTAATGTAGTCCTGCCGCTGACGGATGGCACGAACACGATTACGGAATACATCCTCCGTCCGATTAACATGGCTGCTAATGTCGGACAGCACGCCTTCGTTGATGCTGCGTCGAACAACAGTTCTTCTGTAAATCTGTACGACGTACTCCAGTTTAGCGACTGGCGAGGTGAAAACCTCAAGACGGCGACTACAGCATGGTATTTCGCTTATTACGAATTCCAGAGTGTAACTGTTAATACGGCACAGATTACGACGAACATGAACTCGAACGATGGCAGCTACCGTCTGTTGAGTGACGTCGCTCCCGGCATCGAAGTATCTTATGAGAAGGGTTCGTTCGAAGAACTTTCGGGCCTGAACAAGCAGGCAAGCAGCAGTACAGTGCTCGGTAAGATTTCTGGAATGTTCGGTAAACTGACGTACAAGAACAACACTGGCAACCCGATTGGCGCTGGTAACAAGCTCCGCATTCCGGTTACGGTTAACTACTATTGGGGCTCTGTAACTGTAACAGTTGAGATTCCTATCAACCCTGCCAACTAAGCGTAAAGGTGTTGCAGCCTGAACAAAGTAAATTGAACATTTATCTTTGAACATAGAAAGAGCGTGTGTCCCCCTGGGCGGAGGCACACGCTCTGCTTAAAATTCCAGACGATGAAAAGAATTCAGACAATTATTCCGCTGCTGTTGGTCTGCTGCCTGGCGCTTTTCTCCTGCGGAAAGAAGCAGCCGGTGAGTGAGCGCGAGGCCTTCCGCAGTACGCTGACGAAGGAGGACACGACGCAGATGCTCGCCCTTTGCGACCAGTGCATGGAAACGCTCAAGGCCGGGCAGATGGACAAAGCCCTGTCCATGCTCCACCTCTACGACGACTCCACGCGCACCGTGCTGCCCCTCTCGGAGCAGAAGGAGCGCGAACTGCGCCGCACGTTCAAACTTTTCCCGGTAGTCAAGTACTCGCGTGTCTACTACACGTTCACCACGGAAGGCTTGAACGACGTGAAGTACAACATAGAGTTTTTCGAGAAAGAGGCGGGCGACCCGACGCCTAACTCCATCGGCTTCATGTTCAACCCCGTAAGGGTAGAGGGCCAGTGGTACCTCACCGTCAAAGAGGCGAACCAGGACATTGACCAGATGCGCAACTGACGCGCAGATGGCTCCGCATTCTTAGCAGTCCGGCCGCAAATCAGCGGCCGGACTTTTTTTAACTTGTGACACAGAAATGGCACACGTTCCGGCACCCCGTGGCGCGCGGCAAAGTTTTGAAAATCAGGAATTTTAATAGAGAAAATACGGGGACAAATAGGCCGTACAATAGTATTTTGTGTCACAGAAGTGACACAAGCCCCCAACAGCGCGTCATTACCGGACTCGCATAAATAGCTGGGAAAGAACTCGTTAATCCGGTTTACGCAGCGCGCAGGATAGTATTGGTCCCACTATTACACTGAACTCACTCAAGGAAAGGCTGGGTCGGAGATAGACGCGGTCTTTCTCCAGACTTTCGCACACCTTTTTGTAGATGACATTTTGTTTCAGTCGCATAGGGGTTAATCTTTCCCTTTTGTGTGCAAAGGTAAGGCAATAAAAATTATCTTGGCGAAATGTTCACTTTTATTTTTTTAGAAATCTGCATTATTTTAAGAATCCGGAATAATAGTTTGCCAACACGTAGGCTTAACCGGCATTTTTTTCTATTTATGTTCGTATTATTATATAATAGGTGTGGGTGTACTTCCGTTGGGGCGCGTGGGTCCGGTGCGTAGCCCTTCGGGACGGCGGTTAGGGGCTGCGGCTGTGCGGCTAATGGCGCGCGCCACGGGGCTAAGGCCAGTTTTTACGGGCCTTAGCCCCGTTCGTACGGGAATAGGGCCCGTAGGCAGGGGGCGTAAGGGCGTGAAGCCGAGCGTGCTGCCCGTGTGCCGCCGGACGCGTTCCGGCGCATGCGGGTCTGGGGCGTCGGGGCCAGAAAGCACGAAGCGGGCCGCTCCCGGCGAGGGAGGGTCTGCTTCGGTGAGGGGGTGGGGCGGCTGGCCGCGGGGCCGGCCGGCGCGTCAGTGGCCCGCGGGCGTGCCGAAGTCGAGAAACGCGGGGCGGGGCAGGTGCATGCCTGCCAGGACGAGGCCCTCGTCCTGGGCGTACTTCAGGAAGTGGCGGCGCGTGGCGGCGGCTTTCTCCGGGTCCATGTCGTAGGTGGCGCTCACCTCGGGGTGGGGCAGCTGGAGCGCCGCCCCGTGCATCAGGTCACCGGCTACGAGGAACGGCCCGGTACGGTAGACGGTATGGCCCGGCGTATGGCCCGAAGCGTCGAACGTCGCGACGCCGCAGGGCAGGGTGTCGCCCGGCTCGAAAAGGTGGAGCCGGTCCGTGTAAGCCTGCATGGTCCGTTCGGCCAAGGCTTTCTGTTCCGCCGGCATATTCATCCAGGCCTCATACTCCACGCGCGAGGCGTAGACCTGGGCGCGGGGGAACGTGACCGAGTCGCCCTGCATCATGCCGCCGATGTGGTCGCCATGGAAATGGGTGAGGAAGAGATAGTCCACGTCGGCGGGGCGGAGGCCCAAGGCCTGCAGGCCACGGAGCAGGCGACTGTCCGGCGCGCCCAGGCCGGTGTCGAAGAGCACGGTAGCGCTGTCCGTGCGGAGCACGAAGGTGCTGACCGACGACGGCACGCCGTCCGCCAGGCCCAAGGCGTCGATGAGGCTGTCGCTGGCGGAGGGGAAGAGGCTACGCTCCATGAGGCGCTCCTGCCCGTTGTCCTGAATCCAGGCCAGCGTGGCGCCGTCGCGCGACAGGGTGCTGACGCCTTCGGCAATACTGTCGGCGTCAGCCGCCAGGGGCAGATTTTCCGCGGGGGCGGTGCCGGTGCCGCCGCAGCCGGCGAGCAGGGGGAGGGCGCAGAGCGCCGTGAGCTGAATCTTACGAAATGCTTTCATGATGGGTAGTTTGAAAAGGGTGAATCGTTGACGGAGGCCCGCGCCCGCTACGGCCGCGGCCCCCTTCCCCGCAAAGTTAGTGAAAAAAGCGGCACGGCGGCATGGCGGCGCGGCGCTTTCGGGCTCCGGCGCGCAGGACGGGCCGCCGGGGCGGCAGGCGGCGTTTTTCTGCCCGCGGCGCGCGGCCGTTTCTCCGGCAACTCGTATCTTTGCGGACAAGGGGGCGTCGCCGCCGGCCTGGACTGTCCGTCGGGCGGCACAGACGGGCCGGCTGCGCCGCCGCTTCCGCTCATTCCTTAAAAACCGCACAGACTATGAAACCGATTTCCGCCATCGGGGGCGCCTTGGCCCTCAGCGCGTTGCTGCCGGCTCCGCTTTGCGCGGGCGGGCCGCCACACATCATCCTGCTCATGACGGACCAGCAGCGCTGGGACGCGATGGGCTGCACGTCGGGCGGCGTCGTCGTGACGCCGCACCTGGACCGCCTGGCCGCGGAGGGGACGCTCTTTGAACACGCCTACACGTCGTGCCCCAGCAGCACGCCGGCCCGCAGCGGCTTGCTGACGGGACTGTCGCCGTGGCACCACGGACTCCTCGGCTACGGGAAGGTGCCGGCCCGTTGCCGCTTCGAGATGCCCCGCCTGCTCCGCGAACGGGGATACTACACGTTCGGCATCGGCAAAATGCACTGGCACCCGCAACGGGCGAAGCACGGATTCCACGAGGTGCTGCTCGACGAGAGCGGCCGCGTGGAGGACGAGAACTTTGTCAGCGACTACCGGCAATGGTTCCAGCTCCACTGCCCCGGCGGCGACCCGGACGCGACCGGCATCGGCTGGAACGACCACGGCGCCGCGGTCTACGTGCCCGACGAGGCGTTGCACCCGACCCGTTGGACCGGCGCCACGGCCTGCGAACTCATCCGGAACTACGATACGGGCAGCGGGCAGCCGCTCTTCCTGAAGGTGTCGTTTGCCCGGCCCCACAGTCCCTACGACCCGCCGCGCCGCTGGCTGGACCTCTACGAGGGCCGCGATGTGCCGGCGCCGTGGGTGGGCGACTGGTGCGGGCGCTACGCTGCCCCGCTCGACCCGGCGAAGGCCGCGGCCGACGCGCCCTTCGGCAATTTCGGGGCCGACTATGCCCGGCGCTCGCGGCGCCATTACTACGCCAACGTCTCGTTCATCGACGAGGAGATAGGCCGCATCGTATCGGCGCTCAGGGAGAAAGGCATGTACGACGACGCGCTCATTGTCTTCGTCTCCGACCACGGCGACATGTTGGGCGACCATTACCATTGGCGCAAGACTTATCCTTATGAAGGCTCCACGCACATACCGTTCATCGTGAAGTGGCCGGCGGCCCTGGCGGTGGCACCGGGCCGCGTGGCCCAGCCGGTGGAGCTGCGCGACGTGCTGCCTACGCTGCTCGACGTGGCCGGCGGTGACGTGCCGGCGGGCATGGACGGCCGTTCTGTGGCCCCCTTGGCCCGGGGCGACACGGCCGGTTGGCGGCGCTACATCGACATGGAGCACGCCACCTGTTACAGTCCGGACAACTACTGGTGCGCACTGACGGACGGGCGGATAAAGTACATCTGGAACTTTCACAACGGGAGCGAGCAACTCTTTGACCTGGAGCGCGACCCGCACGAGTTGCACGACGTGGCGGCCGAACCGGCCTACCGCGAAACGCTCGAGGCGCTGCGTCGCGCCATGGGGGCGCACCTGGCCGAACGGGGTGAGGGCTTCGTGCGCGACGGGCGCCCCGTGCAGCGCCGCGAGACGATGCTCTACGGACCGAACTATGAAAAATAAACCTTACGGAAAATGGAATCGGAAATGAAGAAAAAGCGCGGCGCGCAGCTCTCCGCCGCACTGCGCCGCGCCGTGGGACTGCTGTGCGGCTTTGTCGCGGTCTGGCTCGTAGCTCCCGCGCAGGTGTTTCACTGGTACGACCCGCTCGAAGCCGGACGGGCGGACAGCGCCCACTATGTGGAGGGACAGGCCTGGGACGAGGACGGCGGAAACTACCGGCGCCTGCCCCGCCGTGCGGCGGACAGCGTGCGGGCCGCCGTCTGGCAGCTGTCGGGCGAGTCGGCGGGCCTGTCGGTCCGCTTTGTCACAGATGCGGCGCATATCCGCGTGCGCTATGTCGTAGGCGGCGCTTTCGCCATGCCCCACATGCCGGCCACCGGCGTCTCGGGCGTGGACCTTTATCGCTACGAGGGCGTGGGCCGCTATACGCGCTGTGTCGGCAGCTATGCTTTCGCCGACACGGTGCGCTACGCCTACACGGTCGATTTCCCGGACACGGCCTCGCTGTCCCCCTTCGTGCTTTATCTGCCCCTCTACAACGAGGTGCGCTCGCTCCAGGTCGGGGTGCCCGAAGGCGCGCGCTTCCGCTTCGTGGAGGCTTCGGCCGAGGCGCCCGTAGTGGTCTACGGGACGTCGATAGCCCAAGGCGCCTGCGCGTCGCGGCCCGGCATGGCCTGGACCAACTGCGTGGCCCGCGAGCTGGGGCTGCCGGTCGTGAACCTCGGTTTCTCGGGCAACGGGCAGTTGGAGCGTAGCGTCGTCGACCTGATGGGCGAGGTGCCGGCCCGGGCCTACGTGCTCGACTGCATGTCCAACATGAACGACCGCCCGGCGGCGGAGATAGCCCGCCTGGCCGAGGAGGCCGTCCGCCGCCTGCGCGCGGTCAACGACGCCCCGGTGCTGCTCGTGGAACAGGCCGGCTACAGCGACGCCGCGACCAATGCCGCCCGGCGCGAGTCCTGCGCCCGCCATAACGAGGGGCTGCGGCGCGCCTACCAGGTCCTGCAGGCCGAGGGCACAGGCGGGCTGTTTTACCTCTCTGAGGAAGAACTGGCTTTCCCGCCGGACGCTTGGGTCGACTACGTGCATCCGTCCGACTGGGGTATGGCGTTGCAGGCAAAGGCCGTAGCGGCGAAGTTGCGGCAGATGTTGCCGCCCCGCCCCTGACGGCGGCACGGCGCCCGCCCCGCCGTCCGGCCGAAACGTCGCCGGCGCCAGTCCGCAGCACGAGGCTGCGGCTGGCGCCGGCGATGGCGTAAGGGGCGTTGCGGCCTGGGGCCGCCCACCTTATTTATAGGACTTCTCGAAGACGGCGGCACAGTCTTCGTCCGTCATCTCACACGGGTTGGCCAGGAACAGGCCGCCCTGCATGGCGCGTGCTCCGCGGGCCAGCGTCATGGCTTCTTCGGGCTGGAAACCGTAGTCCGACATCTTCAGGTCCGCCACGCCGCAGGCCTCCTGCAGGGCGACGAGGGCGGTGATGAAGTCCTCGGGCTTGTCGGCCTGGGGCAGGCCCATCGCCCTGGCCATCTTGACAAACTGGGCGTCGCAGGCGTGCCGCTCGATGAAGAACTCGTAGAACGCCTTCGAGATCATGATGAGCCCGGCCCCGTGGGGCAAGTTGTGGTGATAGGCACTCATGGCGTGTTCCATAGAGTGCTCGGCCGTGGTGCTGGTGAGCTGCATCGTGATGCCTGCGATGGTGCTGCCGTAGGCTACGTGCTCGCGCGCCTCGAGGTTCTGCCCGTCCTTCACGGCTACGGGGAGGAACTTCGCGATGTGCTCGATGGCGGAGAGGGCCAGGGCCTCGCTCAAGATGTTTACGCCGTTGCTGATCATCACCTCGGTGTTGTGGAACAGGGCGTCGAAGCCTTGATAGGCGGTGTATCGCGCGGGCACCGTGCGCATGAGTTCGGGGTCGACCACGGCGAGGACGGGCGTCAGGCACTCGGCCCCGAAGCCAATCTTCTCGTTCGTGTCGGGATTGGAAATAACGCCCCAGCAATTGATCTCGGAGCCCGTGCCCGACGTCGTAGCGACGGTCACGATGGGCAGGCCCGGCTGTTGCAGGGGCAAGCCCTTGCCCGTGCCGCCACAGACGTAGTCCCACAGGTCGCCGGGGTTGGTGGCCATGGCCGATATGGCGACAGCGGCGTCGAGCACGGCTCCGCCGCCCAGGGCTAAGATGAAGTCGCAGCCGTTTTGCCGGGCACACGCGGCGCCTTCCATGATGACGCTCTTGTAAGGGTTCTCCATGATTTTGTCAAAGAGAACGTGTGCTACGCCAGCCTGGCGCAACTCTTCCACCGTGCGGTCCAGCGAGCCGTTAAGGCGGGTCGACTTGCCGTTAGAGATGACGAGCAGCGCCTTCCGGCCCGGCAGCGCCTGTTCGTGGAGGTGGGACAACTGGCCGGCGCCGAAGAGAAGGCGCGTCGGGTTGTAAAAATTGAAATTGCAGTTCATGTGTATCGTTTTTTAAGTGGAAAGACGGGTGTCCGTAGGCCCCGGCCGCAGCGGACGGTTGCTGCCGGCGGGCGGACTGTGGCAAAGATACGACGGCCCGGCGGAAAGGCAAATACCCGAATCGGGGAAATACTGACCTCTATTCCCGCTTCCCCGCGCCGGGCGGCCGGGCGGCGGGGGCGTAGCCCGATTGCCCGGCGCCGGCGGCCCGCGGCCGGACGGCTCCGGCGCCACGCTTCACGCTATTGTAACGCCGGAGTAATCACTACGTAACGGACAATGCGGAAATTTGTCGTAGCGAAATCCAATAGCTAAATACTCCATACAATGAACTTTGAAAGACGTAACACGGTGATTGTAGAACCTACGGAAGACGGACTGTTCATGGCCTACTTCGCAGACAGAATGACCTGCTATGCCCTTGGCGAGAGCGAAAGGGAAGCCACCGACAATCTCCTGGATCGTTTCGATTTCAACGCCGAGGCGTGGTCCGACTACGACGAGTACAGTTACCTGGCCGGCGCCATCCTCTGAGCCCGACCGGCGGCGCAGCCGCTCAAAGGTTGCGCAGCTCTGCCGGGGTAAAGGTGATGACCATCAGCTGTCCGGTCTCCGTTCCTTCGTAACGGTAAACGAGCTCGACGTTACTTTGGACGAGCAGTTCGACAAACTGTTTGTTCGCAGGGCCGTTCTGAGCCCTCAGGTTGTTACGGATGGTCTCTTTCATGCTGTCGGCAAGTGGGACCAGGTCGTTCACCTCCGTGCCGAGGGCCGCTTCGTCGACCGCGTAGTAGTAGACGGCGCGGTCGCCCTCTAAGGCTACGGCGGTCATGACCGTTTCGTTGTCCACCCGCAGCGGGCATTGCGCGTTGGCTACCTCAAGCGAGGCCGCCAGTTGGCGGCGCACGGCGTCGGTGGCACTAAGGTCCGCAGCCAGCCGTTCCTTGATTTCGTCGTTCGTGATACGCGTCGTGACGATTTTCCTGGCTTTCGTGAAGTCCATGACGATTTTCAGACCGTAGCCGGCGGTGCCCACGTCCTCCCAGAGCTGGCGCTCGGGCGAGTCGGGCCGTTCAAAGGTGCGCATGATGCTTTCGCGCAGCACGTTGCCCTGTTCCTCGAACGCCGACGGCTCCATGGCGAGCAGCTCATCGTCGATTTCGTAAGTGTAGACCATGTTCTCTCCCTCCACGCCTATGCTGGTGATGTGGCATCCCTGGGCCGCCTCAAGGGGGCACTGGGCGTTGGCCGCGGCGGTCTCGGTGGCGATGCGCGAGCGGGCGGCCGCCATTTCGGGCGTTACTTCTGCGGCTTGCGGGGTGTCGTCTGGCGCCGGGTTCTCCGCTTTCTTTGAGCCGCAGGCTACGAGGGTTGCGGCGAGACATACGGCCAGACCGCCTGCCACGAGGCGGCGGAGCGATGTGGTGAGGATGGAAAAAGTGTTCATCAGTGTGTGTGTTTAAGGTGATACAATTCAGGTGAACAAAGGCAAATATACGTTTTTCCGGCCAAGTCCGCCTCCTTCGCCCCTGCTTTCCCGCACCGATTCCACCGCCGCGCGCGTTTTTGCCACCGGGCGGCGTTTTACTTCCCCGTAGCCGGCGTCCGCCGCACCCGTTCCGCCCCGCTGCGGGCCGTACGTCCGGCGCTTTCCGGCCAGCGCTCCGCCCGCGGGCCACAGTCCCGGCGCGGCGGCGGACCGCGATGCCCGGACGGGGGACAGACAGCGGTGAAGGCCCGAACTGCAAAGCAACAGCGGCACCTTTGTCTGTGAAAATTAACAAGATATTCACGAATCCCTGCATAGGGTTAAAAAATTTTTCCGATATTTGCAGACGGAAAACAACCTTCCAAAATGAAAATACTCTTCACGGTGCAAGGCGAAGGCCGGGGTCACCTCACACAGGCACTGACCCTGCGGCGAATGCTGGCGGCCTGCGGTCACGACGTAGTAGGCGTCGTGGTCGGAAAAAGCCCGGCGCGCCGCGTGCCCGCTTTCTTCCTGGACAAGATCGACGCCCCGGTTTACTACGTCGAGAGTCCGAACTTCCTGCCCGCCGGCGCGCGCAAGCGTCCTCCCCTGGGGCGCAGCATCCTCTACAATGTGGCCCGCCTGGGCCGCTTCCGCAGCGGCGTGCGGCAGATTCGCCACCTGGCGCGCCAGGTGGACGTGGTCGTCAACTTCTACGAGTTGTTGACGGGCCTGGCCTACGGCCTCGGCGGCCTGCACACGCCGCTCGTCTGCATAGGCCACCAATACCTCTTCCTGCTTCCCGACTTCCACTTCCCACCGGGCCATCGGGTGCCGCTCTGGCTCCTGCGCCTCTACACGCGGGGGACGGCCTTCCGCGCCAAGAGTCTGCTGGCCCTCTCGTTTCGCCCGGCCGACTGCCCCGAGGGTTGCCGCATCCGTGTCGTACCGCCCCTGTTGCGCGAAGCCGTGCGGCAGGCACGCCCCACGGCCGGCGACTACCTGCACGGGTACATGCTGAACAGCGGCTTTAGCCGCGACATCATTTCCTGGCACCGGGCGCACCCCGACGTCTCGCTCCACTTCTTCTGGGACCGTCCGACGGAGGGCGGCCAGTGGCGGGTGGACGAGCACCTGACGTTTCATGCCCTGGACGACGAGGCCTTCATCCGCTACATGGCGGGCGCCCGCGCCTACGCTACGACGGCGGGCTTCGAGTCGGTGTGCGAGGCCATGTACCTCGGGAAGCCGGTCCTCATGGTGCCGACCCACATCGAGCAGCTCTGTAACGCCTACGACGCCGAGGCGGCCGGTGCCGGCATCCGCTGTGCCACGTTCGACCTGGACCGGCTCAACAGCCTCGGTCCCGTAGACGGCTCTGGCTTCCGCCAATGGACCGACCGCGCCGAACGCCTCATCCCCGAGCAGATAGAGGACGCCGTCCGCCGCGCCGCCGAGGAGTCGCACTCGCGGTTCATGCAGTACTGCGCCCTGTGCTCCTCGCAGCTCCGTCTCTTCTTCCGCCGTTGAGGCCCTGCGTCGGGCTGTCCCGTCGGCCTGTTTTCCGGCGCCCGTCCCGCGGCGCCCCTGTTCCGAACTTTATTCAACTTTTTTCATGCACCAAGGCCCGTAGGTCGCGGAAGGTTCCGCCCCTGCGGGCCTTTCGGTTGGCGGCGGCGCGGCGTTTTTCCGTCGCGCGGCCGCCTCGGTCTGGTCTCTGCAGCACCGGTCGCTGCGGTCCAGACGCCCCGGCTACGGGCCGGCGGGCCGCTTCCGCCAGCCTTTGTTTCAGACGGACGGCGACGTTGGTTAATTTTGCTGTATGCTGTCAGAATGGCGCTTCCCGCCGGGCCTTTTCCGCTTGTCCGGCGGCCGGTCGGGCGGGGTGCGCCGCCTTTGTCGGGCGCGTGGCGGCGCGGCCGGTGAAGTCGTTTTCCTCCTTTCCGCGGGCCTTCTTTTAAGGGAAAAACGCGCGTCGCCGGGCGCCGGACCGCAGCGCCGGGGCCCGGCGAAGCGGGGCAAGTCGCGGCCCGCTCCTCCCTCCTTCTGCGTCGCCGTGCGGCAAATGCCGGCGCCCGGCGGCCCGGCGCTGTCGCGCGGCGGATGGGGCGGCGGCCGCCTCCGGCCGTTGCGGCGGCTGCGCGGCTGCTGTTCCGTAGTCCGAACGTAATTCCGCCGGCTGTCGTCCCGGTTCTTGTTATTCCCTTTTGTTTGGAAATGAACGGTTTAATAGCTTCTCCGCTTCGCAATCCGGTCCCCGTCCGCCGCGGGAGAGGGAGCTGCGGGGCGGGAAATGTTCCGCCGGCCGGACACAAGGTCGGCGGGCGGCCGCGGCTTGCGGGAAAAGGTACGGCGGGCGGCGGACCGGCGTCGCTGACAGACCGCGCGGGGCGGTGGCCGTTTGCAGAGCGTCGCCGGCCAGTTTCCGTAATTACGGGCCCTATCCCAGTTTTTCCTGGCCTTAGCCCCGTAAAAACTGGGCTAAGGCCCGTGGCTGGCGGGATGCTTCGCGGCCGGAGCGCCCCAGAGGCCCGCCGTAGTGCATCAGGCCTACGGTTCGTCCGGCCAAGAAAAAACATTATTTTAATAAACTTTTTTTGATTTAGTTTTGTTGGAATAGATGTTTATTCCTACATTTGCATCGGGAGCTTTAGTCCAATTCAAAAAAGACGTGGCTTCCGCTATTCAGAATCGTAACGATGCTTAGTGGCAGAAACTCGGCGGACGCCGGGCATGGTGCGCACGCCATCGTGTTACACCATGTGCAGCCAGCGTATTGGTGGGCCGGAATGAAGCATCCTAAGCTGCAAGTGTTGCTCCACGGCGACGGCTTGGCGGGATGCGACGTAGCGCTGACGGCGCACGGCGTGAAATTGGAACGCACGGTGCGTCCGGCCAATCCGCATTACTTGCTGCTCTATCTGGACTTAGGGCAGGCGGAGCCGCAACGCTTCGACATCCTCCTGCGATGGGAGGGCGAGACGCGGCACGTGGCTTACGAACTTCGGGCCCGCCAGCCCCGACACCGGGCAACGTTCGACGCGGCAGATGTGGTCTATCTGCTCGTCCCGGACCGTTTCGCCGACGGCTGTCCCGAGACGGACATCGTCTCCGGCCTGCGCGAACAGGCCTGCGGACCGGGGCCCGACGAACGCCACGGCGGCGACATCGCCGGCATCGTGGATCACTTGGACTATTTCACCGACTTGGGCGTGACGACCCTATGGCCGACGCCGCTGTTGGTAAACGATATGCCTTCGTGCTCTTATCACGGCTACGCCATCACAGACTACTACGAGGTGGACCCGCGCTTTGGCACGAACGAAGACTATCGCCGCATGGTCGAGGCGGCGCATGCGCACGGCTTGAAGGTGCTCCAGGACATTGTGTTCAATCACTGTGGCAGCGGCAACTTCCTCTACACGGACCGGCCGGCGGACGATTGGTTCAACCACAGCGCCCGCTTCGTCCCGACGTCGCACTGCACCTCGGCCGTCAGCGACCCCCACGCCGCCCGCTCGGAGCGCGATGCCGTCCTGCGGGGATGGTTCGACCGGAACATGCCGGACCTGAACCAGCGTAATCCGCTGGTGTGGGACTACTTGGTGCAGAGCAGCATCTGGTGGATTGAGTTCGCCGGCATCGATGGCATTCGCCAGGACACGTATCCCTACGCCGACCCGGAAGCAATGGCGCGCTGGTGCCAGCGGGTGGAGGAGGAGTACCCCGGTTTCAATATCGTGGGGGAAACTTGGCTGAACAGCAACGTGGGCGTCGCGTACTGGCAGAAAGACAGCCCGGTGGCCGCGCCGTTCAATTCGCAGCTGCCGACGGTAATGGACTTCCCGCTGATGAACGTGCTGAACGCAGCCGTCGACGAGACGACGGACGCAGGCGAAGCGGGCCTGGCACGCCTCTACGACTACCTGTCGCAGGACGCCGTGTACGCCGACCCGCTCCACTTGCTGACGTTCCTGGACAACCACGATACGTCACGCTTTGCCCGCAGCCGGGCGCAGGCCGCCATCCCGTGGCGCTATCGACAGGCCCTGACGCTGCTACTGACGCTCCGCGGCATACCGCAACTCTATTACGGAGACGAAATCGGCATGTTCGCCACGAAGGCCCAGGGCGACGGGATGCTGCGACAGAACTTTCCGGGCGGATTCCCGGGCGACGTGCGCAGCGCCTTTACGCCAAAAGGGCGGACGGCTGCCCAGAACCGGCTCTTCGACTTTGCCAGCCGCTTGCTGCACTGGCGGCGCGAGAATGCGGACCTGGCACGGGGAACGTTCAAGCATTTCAGCGTGAAGGACGGCATTTACGTTTACGCCCGGCAGGCGGGCCGCCGCACGGCGACGGTGCTGCTGAACGGCAGGGACAGGCCGGCGCGCTGCACCCTGGAACGCTATCGCGAGGTGCTGCCGGCGACGGAGGCCTACGACGTGATTTCCGGCCGCGAGGTAACGCTCGGCGAAACGCTGGCGTTGGAGGCGCGGGGCGTTCTCCTCTTGGACTTCAGACAAATAAAGAGATACGGAATAATAAAACAAAAAGAGGTTTGAAAGGACCTCGTTTAGGTTTCAATAGGTGGTTTTTAAGTGTGCGGGTCCTGCTTTGTGAAAAGCGGGGCTCGCTTTTTGTTGCCACGCGGTCAGGCCGGCGGGGCCGTCGGCCCGTCCGCGCCGGACGGGGGACAGGGGGCGCCCTGCTCGAGACGGAGCAGCGCGGCCTTGGCCATAAGGCCGCCGGCATAGCCCGTCAGCTGTCCGCCGCTGCCCACGACACGGTGGCACGGGACAAAGAGCGACAGGGCATTGGCACCTATGGCTGCGGCGACGGCGCGCAGGGCCCGCGGACGGCCCAGCGAGGCGGCCACGGCGGCGTAGGTCGCGGTCTGCCCGAACGGTATGCGGCGCAGTGCTTCCCATACGGCGAGCTGGAACGGCGTGCCGCAGAGGCGAAGCGGCGCCCGGGGCGCGCGCCCGCTGCCGTCGAAGTAGGTCTCGAGCTCCGCGGCGGCGCGTTCGAGCAGCAGGGCATCGGCCTCGCCGGGCAGGGGTGGGGCGAAGCGGGCCAGGCGGCGCAGGTTGGCCTCGTGGCGCCGGCATTCGGTCCAGTCGCAGAGCAGCAGGCGACCGCCGGCCGCTCCGAGCAGCAACGGGCCGCAGGGCGAGGCGAAGCGGCGGACCAGAAGCTGCGGGCTGCGCTCGCGGCCGGGCAATAGGGAAAGGAGTTCGTTCATGGGGCGGAATGTAAAAGCCGGGAGTTCCCGTGCTCCGTGGGGTGCTTGGGAACTCCCGGAAAAGTATCTGCGGTGCACGCCGGACCGTGCCTTATTCCTGGTCCAGTTTCTGCTGAACGATGGCGTCTATGACGGCCACCGCCGTGATGTTCACGATGTCGCGCACGCTACTCTCGAAGTCGGTGAAGTGTATCGGCTTGTTCAGACCCATTTGGATGGGGCCGACTACCTCAGACTCCTCGGACATGAGCTTAATCATCTTGTACGAGGCATTGGCGGACGTCAGGTTGGGGAATACGAGCGTGTTGACGTCCAGTCCCTTGAGTCGCGTGAAGGGGTATTTCTCGTCGCGCAGTTCCTTGTCGAGCGCGAAGTTCACCTGCATCTCGCCGTCGATGGCCAGGTCGGGATAAGCCTCCTGCATTCGGGCTACGACCTCGTGTACGGAAGCGGGGCTGCCGGTCGAGTCCGTGCCGAAGTTGGAGTAGGAGAGCATCGCGATGACCGGGGTGCGGTTGAAGAAACGTACGGTCGACGCGCTCAGCTTGGCGATGTCGAAGAGCGCCTCGGTGTCCGGGTGACGGTTGATTAGGGTGTCGGCGATGAAGAATACGCCCTTCTTCGAGTTGATGAGGTGCATTGTCCCGAAGTGGCGGTAGCCGGGCTTGATACCTATGACTTCCTTCGCCACCTTTATGGTGTTGGAATACTTCGTGTAGAGGCCTGTGATGAAGGCGTCGGCCTCGCCCGTCTCCACCATCATCATTCCGAAGTAGTTCCGTTCGTACATTTTGTCGACGGCTTCCTGGAGCGTGTAGCCCTCGCGCTGCTTCTTCTCGGCCAGGATCTGCGCGTAGCGCATGCGGCGCTCGTTCTGCGCGTCGTCGCGCAGGTTGATGACCTCTACGTTGTCGAGGTTGAGCTCCATATCGGCGGCCATTTTGCGGATAACGACGTCGTTACCGAGCAAGATGGGGTGGCAAATGCCCTCCTCCTTGGCGCGGATGGCTGCTTCGAGCATGGTCGGGTGCGTACCCTCGGCGAAGACCACCCGCTTCGGGTCGAGGCGGGCCGTATCGTAGAGGTTCTGCGTGAACTTGCTCTCCTGGCCCATCAACTCGCGCAGGTGCTGGCGATAGGCCTTCCAGTCCGTAATCTTCTTGCGCGCGACGCCACTCTCGATGGCGGCTTTCGCCACAGCCATGGAGACTTCCGTAATCAAGCGCGGGTCGACCGGCTTCGGGATGAAGTAGTCCGGGCCAAAGGTGAAGTTGCGCACGTGGTAGGCGCGGTTCACGATGTCCGGTACCGGACGGCGCGCCAGGTCGGCGATGGCGCGTGCGGCAGCCATCTTCATTTCCTCGTTGATAGCCTTCGCGGCGGTGTCGAGTGCGCCACGGAAGATGTAGGGAAAGCCAATGACGTTGTTGATTTGGTTCGGATAGTCGGTCCGTCCGGTGCTCATCAGCACGTCAGGGCGCGCCTCCTTGGCGTCTTCGTAGGAAATTTCGGGGACAGGGTTGGCCAGGGCGAAGATAATGGGCTTGTCGGCCATCGAACGGACCATGTCCTTGGTCAGTATGTTTCCCTTCGAGAGGCCGATGAACACGTCGGCGCCCTTTATGGCTTCGGCGAGCGTGTGTACGTCGGTGCGCGTCGTGGCAAATTCGCGCTTCTGCTCGGTCAGGTTGCCGCGGTCCGCGGTGATGACTCCTTTCGAGTCGAGCATGACGATGTTCTCCTTCCGGGCACCGAACGAACAGTAGAGGCGGGTGCAGGAGATGGCGGCCGCGCCCGCTCCGTTGACCACTATTTTGGCGTCCTCGATGCTTTTGCCGGCCACGTCGAGGGCGTTGAGCAGTCCGGCGGCGGATATGATGGCGGTGCCGTGCTGGTCGTCGTGCATGACGGGGATGTCGAGTTCTTCCTTCAGCCTCTTTTCTATTTCAAAGCACTCCGGGGCCTTGATGTCCTCCAGGTTAATGCCGCCGAAGGTGGGAGCGATGGCCTTGACCGCCTCAATAAACTTGTCGGGATCCTTCTCGTTGACCTCGATGTCGAAAGCGTCCACGCCGGCGTAAATCTTAAAGAGGAGGCTCTTGCCCTCCATCACGGGCTTGCCGCTCATAGCGCCGATGTCGCCCAGACCGAGCACGGCGGTACCGTTAGAGATGACGGCGACAAGGTTCCCCTTGTTCGTATATTTATAAGCGTCGTGCGGGTTCTTCTGAATCTCGAGACACGGCTCGGCCACGCCCGGCGAGTAAGCGAGCGAGAGGTCGGTTTGCGTGCGGTAAGGTTTGGTCGGGACAACCTCAATCTTTCCCGGTTTTCCCTGAGAGTGGTAAAGCAAGGCAGCTTCCTTTGTGATTTTAACCATAGTCGTAGTATGTGAAGTCTTTGATTTTAGATTTTGCGAGTTAGGGGAGCGGCGGCACATCGCTCTGGTCCGCCTTTTCTCCGCAACGCGGGGCGCAGCCGTTCCTTACGGAAGCTGCGCCCGCGCGGTGGGTGAGGCCCTGGCGCCCCTGGGCCGGGCGTCAGAAGCGGTAAGTCAGCGTGACACCGATGTTCTTGAAGCCGGCGTCGATAATGTCGAAGTCGTTGCCGATGTTAAGGGCAATCATCGGGCGATAGTCCAGGCCGAACGTGAGCGGCACGTCCTTCAGTGTGAAGCCAAAGCCCAGCGTGCCGACCGGACCGAGCAGCAGCCCGTCGTGACTGCCGTGGTCGTAGAAGCCTATGCCGGCGCCCACGCCGCCCCAGAACTTCCACGTTCCGAAGCGCGGTGTCCAGTCCGACCACTGGCGGATGTTCCAGTTGTAGACGCCTTGCGCGCAGAAGCCGTCGTCCAGGTCGAAGACGCCCGCCGTCACGTCGAGGAAGTTCTTATTGTTGAAGTGGTACTGGTATTCCAGGTCCATGGTCGAGCCGCCGAAGTGAACGCCGAAGGCGTGGGGCGTGCGCTGCGCGTAGCCGGTCAGAGCCAGCAAGGCGAACAGCGTTGTGAGAAGTAATTTTTTCATAAGCTGCGGTATTTTTGGTTTGACACTCTGCAAAGGTAAATTTTTATTCCAAGGTTTGCCCCCGTTCTTCTGCCAAAAAACTTTAAGCCGCGGCCTGTTACCCCGCCCCGCCCGGCACGTTTTGTGGCGCCGCGGCCTGTTCCGGCCCCTGTTTCTAGGGGGAAAGCAACATTTTGGCAAGAAACTATTTTTGCGGGAAAGTTTTTCTTCGTATCTTTGACCTTGAAAAAAGTTGCAGAACTTATGAAAGGGAATTTGCACTCCGCACAAACGCGCGAGGAGATTAGGCAGAAGGTGATCGGGGTGGCGCTCCGGGCGTTCCACTCCGAGGGCATCAAGAACGTGACCATGGACGACATCGCCCACCACTTACAGATGTCGAAACGAACGCTCTACCAGCTTTTCGAGGACAAGGAGGACCTGCTCCTGGCCTGCATCCGCGAGCAGGAGAAGGCCGACCGCGTGCGCATGGCCGCCATGCTCGAAGGCTCGGACAACGTGCTCGACTTCATCCTCACGGAGTTCAGCGAGCGTATGCGTAACATCGAGAACGTGAAGCCTGCCTTCCTGGCCGAGATGGTCAAGTTTCCGCGCGTCATGAGGTATGTCTCCATCCGCCGCAAGGCGGACACGGAGAGCGCCGTCGCTTTCTTTCACCGCGGGGTGGAGCAGGGCTACTTCCGCGCCGAGGTCAACTACTACGTGGTCTATGCCCTGCTGTGCCACCAGTTGGAAAGCGTCTTTGCCAACAGCGCCTTCAACGGCTACTCCTTTGTCGAAATTTTCGTCAATACGGTGCTGGTCATCGTGCGCGGTTGCGCCACGATGCGCGGCATTGCGATGCTCGACGAGTTTATGGCCGCTTATCAGGCGAAAGCGCACTGAACCGCCGCCGCCGGACCGGCCGCGCAGCCGGACCGACGGACGACGAACGGGAACAGGCCCCGCGCCGGCGCGGTCTGTTTCCGTTTTTACGGGCCCTATTCCCGTAAGCACGGGCCTTAGCCCCGTAAAAACTGGGCCTATCCCCGTAGCGACGGGCCTTAGCCCCGTGTTGGCGGAAACTGTCGGGCGGCGGGCGCAGTCCGGCCTACATGCAGCGGCCCCCTGGCGGAAACACGTTCCGCCAGGGGGCCGCGCGGTTGGCTCCGGGCCGGCAGGGCGCCGGCCGGTCGCGCCGCGGCGCGTCAGAGCACGCGCTTCAGGCGCTCCAGGAAGTCGTCCGCCTCGTCGAGGCTCAGGCAGAGCGGCGGCAGGAGGCGCAGGATGTTGGTCGAGGCCGCGCCGGTGAAGACGTGCTCGTCGAAGACCAGGCGCTGGCGCAGCTCCTTGACGGACCCGGCAAACTCCACGCCCACCATGAGGCCGCGGCCGCGCACCTCGGTGATTTCGCCGTGGTCGGCGGCCAGGCGGCGCAGGCTCTCCATGAGGTGTTCGCCCACGCGGGCGGCGTTCTCCACGAGCTGTTCCTCTTCCATCACGTCGAGCACGGCGAGGGCCGCGGCACAGGCCAGGTGGTTGCCGCCAAAGGTGGTGCCCAGCTGGCCGTAGACGGCCTCGAAGCGCGGACTGATGAGCACGGCGCCCATCGGGAAACCGTTGCCGATGCCCTTGGCGCAGGTGATGAGGTCCGGCTTGACGCCGAGATGCTGATGGGCGAAGAAGCGGCCGCTCCTACCGTAGCCGCACTGAATCTCGTCGCAGACGAGCACGGTGCCGGTGGCGTCGCAGGCGCGCCTTAGGCCCTGCATGAACTCCGCCGTGGCCAGGCGGATGCCGCCTACGCCCTGTATCGCCTCCACAATGACGGCGGCCACGTCGCCCCGGGACAGTTCGGCCTCGAAGGCCGCCAGGTCGTTCAGGGGCAGGAACGTCACGTGCCCGCCTTGGTTCACGGGCGCCGTGATGCGCGGGTTGTCCGTCGCCTCTACGGCGAGCGACGTGCGGCCGTGGAAGGCCTGGCGCGCGGCCAGGACGCGGCGGCGCCCGGTGTGGAAGGAGGCCAGCTTCAAGGCATTCTCGTTGGCCTCGGCCCCCGAGTTGACGAGGAAGAGCTGGTAGTCGTCGTAGCCGCACAGGGGGCCCAGGCGGCGGGCCAGTTCCTGCTGCAAGTCGTTCACCACGGAGTTGGAATAGAAACCGAGCCGCGACAGCTGCCGCCCGATGCGCTCCACGTAGTGCGGGTGGCAGTGGCCGATGCTGATAACGGCGTGTCCGCCGTAAAGGTCGAGGTATTCGGTGCCCTTGTCGTCCCAGACGTGGCAACCGCGGCCCTTGACAATGTCAATATCGAAGAGGGGATAGACTGGATAGAGATTCATGTGGGGAGTAGGATGATGCGAATTTAGAAAGCTACGGATTTCAGGCGCAGTCCGGCCGTTTCTTCCAGGTCGAACATGAGGTTCATGTTCTGTACGGCCTGTCCGGACGCGCCCTTGAGCAGGTTGTCGATGCAGGCGGTGACGAGGAGCTTGTCGCCGTGGCGTTCGGCGTGGATGAGGCACTTGTTCGTGTTGACTACTTGCTTGAGGTCGACGGGCCATTCGGAGTAGTGCGTGAAGGGGGCCTCGTCGTAGAAGTCGCGGTAGAGCTGCTCCACCTCCTCGATGGGGGCGTCGCAACGTACTACCTCGGTGGCGAAGATGCCACGGGCAAAGTCGCCGCGGTAGGGGATGAAGTCCACCGCGCCGTCGAACGAGGGCTGCAACTGGCGGAGCGACTGGAGGATTTCGGGCACGTGCTGGTGCTCGAAGGCCTTGTAGATGCTCACGTTGCCCGTGCGCCAGGAGAAGTGGGTCGTGGCCGACGGCTTCACGCCGGCGCCCGTCGAGCCCGTGATGGCGTTCACCGCGATGTCGCCCTCGAGCAGGCCGGCCTGGGCCAGCGGCAGGAGGCCCAGTTGGATGCACGTGGCGAAGCAGCCCGGGTTTGCCACGTGGCAGGCGCCGGTCAGCTTCATGCGGTTCAGCTCCGGCAGGCCGTAGACGTAGTCGTTGTCCTCGGCGGCCAAGCGGAAGTCCTGCGCCAGGTCGATGATGCGGACCCCGGCCGGGATGTAGTGGTCCTTAAGGAACTGGGTGCTTTTCCCATGGCCGAAGCAGAAGAAGACTACGTCCGTGTCCTCAAAGGGCAGTTGGTCGGTGAAGCGCAAGTCGGTCTCGCCGTAGAGGCCCTCGTGTACGTCGGTCACGCGGTTGCCGGCGTTGCTCTCGCTGTTGATGAATACAATCTCGGCCTCGGGGTGATTGAGCAGGAGGCGGCACAGTTCGCCCGCCGTGTATCCCGCCCCGCCGATAATGCCTATTCTGATCATGTCGGGATAGTTGAAGGAGTTGGGGGAAGGGGGGTCAGATGTTTTCGTCGTCGGGGTGGTTGGCGTAGAATACGCGGAGCGGCGTGGAGAGCACTTTGATGAATCCCTTGGCGTCGTCCGCTGTCCAGCCCTTCTGGGTCTCGCCGTACTCGCCGAATTTCGTTTTCACCAGGTCGTCGGGGCTGTCTACGCCCACCGTGCTGAAGCCGAGCGGGCGCAGTTCGAGGATGGCCGTGCCGTTGACGTGGCGCTGCGAGGTCTCGAGCATGGCCTCGATGTCCCGCATCACGGGCTCGAGATACTGGCTCTCGTGGAGGAACATGCCGTACCAGTTCGCCACCTGGTCTTTCCAGTACTGCTGCCACTTGGACAGTGTGTACTTCTCCAGGAAGCGGTGCGCGCCGATGATGAGCATGGGCGCCGCGGCCTCGAAGCCTACGCGGCCCTTTATGCCGATGATCGTGTCGCCTACGTGCATGTCGCGCCCGATGCCGTAGGCCGAGCCAATCTCCTCGACCTTGCGGATGGCGGCAATGGGGTCGTCGAAGCGTTCCCCGTTGATGGCCTTCAGTTCGCCTTTCTCAAAAGTCAGCTTCAGTTGCTCCGTCCCCGTCTTGGTTACTTGCTTGAGGTAGGCCGATTCGGGCAGTCCCTCCTTCGAGTCGAGGATTTCCCCGCCGCAGATGCTCGTGCCCCAGAGGCCTACGTTGTAGCTGTACTTCAGCTTGGCAAAGTCCGCGTGGAAGCCGTGGCGGTTGAGGAAGTCCACTTCCTCCTGGCGCGAGAGGTTACGGTCGCGCGTCAGGGTGATGATTTCCATCTCCGGGCACATGACGAGGAACGTCATGTCGAAGCGCACCTGGTCGTTGCCGGCGCCCGTCGAGCCGTGGGCTATGGCGTCGGCCCCGATTTCCTTGGCGTAGCGGGCGATGGCAATACCCTGGAAGATGCGCTCCGAGCTGACGGAGATGGGGTACGTATTGTTGCGCAACACGTTACCGTAGATCATGAACTTGAGACTCTTCTCGTAGTACTCGTGCGTCACGTCGAGCGTCACGTACCGGGTGGCGCCGAGACGGTAAGCGTTCTCCTCGTTCGTGCGAAGCTGTGCCTCGCTGAAGCCGCCGGTGTTGGCGCAGGCGGCATATACTTCGTAGCCCATCTCCTTGGCCAGGTACATCACCGTATAGGACGTGTCCAGGCCGCCACTGTAGGCCACAACTACTTTCTTTTTTGCCATGTTTTTGGGGATTAGGATTAGCGTTCTTTCTTTTCAGCTTCGAGCACGAACTTCACGACGTCCGCGGGCAGTTCTACGGGCAGCGGGGCGTCGGGGTGGCGCGCGGGGTCGTAGAGCATACCCGTGCAGACGCAGTATTTACGCCCCGTGCGGGCCAGCACGTCGCAGTTGATGCAGCACGGGTGCTCCGGCGTGCCGCAACCTTTCCAGTATTCATCGTCCTGCGTCAGCTCGGAGAAGGGCACAGGCACGTAGCCCAGCGCCGTATTGATGCGCATCACGGCCCCCGAGCTTGTCAGGCCGAAGAGCTTGGCTTGCGGCCAGCGCAACCGGCTCAGCGAGAAGGCCAGGCGTTTGATGCGCGTGGCCAAGTGGTGCCCGCGGAATTTGGGTACGACGATGAGGCCCGAGTTGGCCACGTAGTGCTTGTTCTCCCAGCTCTCGATGTAGCAGAAGCCGGCAAATTCCTCGCCGTACAGGGCCAGGATGGCCTTCCGCTCGCGCATCTTCGTCGCCAGATACTCGTGCGTCCGCGAGGCAATACCCGAGCCGCGCACTTTCGCTGCGTCCGTGATGGCTTGCAGTATTGTGTCTACATACTTTTCGTGGGAAGCGTCGGCCACGAATACGCTGATTCCGTCGTTGTAGTCTTCCATTTTTTCCATGTCTATTGTTTCCGTCTCCGCCGTGCGATCCCGGTGCGGTTCCGCCGGTTGCGGGGAGCGGAAGTCGTCTGCTGATTATTTCTTTTTAAGGGCCGGGATGAGCTCGGCCAGTTCGTCGATGAGTTCCTCCCGGCTGGCTCCCTCCGTCATGATGAGCAGGATGGTGTCGTCGCCGGCCAGTGTCCCCGCCACGTTGGGCAGGTGGTGCGCGTCTATGTCCGAGGCCAAGCCCCCGGCATATCCGGGCCGCGTGTGCAGGATGGCTACGTTGTCCGAGAAGCTGATGGAGATGAAGCCGTAGTTGTGGTGATAGTCGGCCAGGGGGCTGGGCGACGGCGTGCGTCGGTAGAGCGGGTGGTCCGGCAGGATGTAGCGGTGGCCCCGGGAGTCGAGCACCTTGGCCGCGCGGAGGGTGCGCAAGTCGCGCGACAGGGTCGCCTGCGTTACGTCGAATCCGCGGCGCGACAGTTCTTGGCGGATGAATTCCTGGCTCTCGGCCTCGGTCTCGGTGAGGATGGCGCGGAGCGCATTAAGACGGTGGGAACGTTCGTTCATATCGGTAAGATTATCAATAGTTGTGGCAAAAGTACGAACTAAATTTCATTTATGCAAAATAATCTGCATAAATACATCCATAATTTTTATATATACTGCAAATCTTTTCCGCTCCCCGCGGTCTGGCCGGCTGTTTCGGCCGAAAGTCGGGCGAGGAGGGGGAAATATTGGGGCGAGGAGGGGGAAATATTGGGGCGAGGCGGGGGAATATTGGGACGAGATGCGGGAATACGCGGACAAGGCGTGGGGAATACGCGGTCTGGGCTGCCGGATATTGGAGCGGGCATAATAAATAGGCGTGCGCGGCCGGGGAACAGGCGGCCGGGGCAGTCGTCCGCGCCCCCGGGTCGCGCCCCCGGGCCGAAGCGGCACGGCCGGCAGCGCGCGGGGCACTGCCGGCCGTGGAGGCGATGGTCCGGGCGGGCGGGTCAGACGAAGGTCTTGACCAGTCCGGCGATGTCCTCTTCCGCGAGTTCGCCCAGCACTTGCAGCACGACGTAGAAGCCGTCCCCTTCGATGAAGCAGAGCACCTCGTCGAAGCGCTCCCCCTCCCCGTGCGTATAGGTGTAGAGGGCCGAGTTCTCGTTCCGGGTCGAGCCGAGGCTCGCGTAGTTCGTGTCGTTGGCCAGCGCCGTCCGCATTTTCTCGAAAGCCTTCTTCGGTTTGCGGGCCGTAGTGGTCAGGAGCGTGACGCTTTTCACCTTCTCGCCCGCCCCGGGGATGAATTTCAGGGTCCCCTCCTGGAGTTGCACGTGCTTCACTTCGTCCATCTCGCAATAGGCCGACAGGTCGTAGCCCGTCCAGGCGCTGTCCGCGGCCTCGTTCGCGGCCGTCAGCTCGGTGGGGCAGGGCGCCGCCGCCCCGTCCGCCGTTGCGGGTCCCCTGCCGGCCGCGGCCGGCAGACAGAGCGCCAGGGCTGCCAGCGCGGTGCGGCAGCGGCGTACATACGTAGCGTTCATCCGATTCATGTTTTCAGTGGTCCGTGTGCCGGTCCGGCCGTCCCGGGCCGCCGTTCCGCCGCGGGGCGCATGGCTCCCGCCGGGCGGCGCGTCCGTCCCGCTGCAGGCGGGGACTGGCGCAACAAATGTACGGATAAAGTTCCGCCCCCGGAAAGGTTTCAGGAAATTTAAGACGACCGTGTCCGGCCGTCGCCGCCCTGCCGCCCCGCCTCCGCCGCCCCTTTCCGCGCCGCGGGGGCGGGTGTCCGCGGCCGCCGGGCCCCTTTC
>USPK01000020.1 GCA_900556465.1 uncultured Prevotella sp.
AGGCCCGTCGCGACGGGCCTTAGGCGTGTAATTGCCCCGATAAAGCCGCTTTTTTGCCCCACTGTGCCGTTCACCCCGAAAGCTAGAGTTCCGGCCACCGTCATAGGAAAGAAGCCGCCCAGGGCCGGAAACAGGGCTGCCGGCCCTGGAAGCGTCGGTCCAGCCCGTCGGTGCTTGGCAGCCGGACCGGGCCGGCGGACCGGTAGTCCTGCCCTGCCGTCGGCCGGAACAGGGCGGCCCACAACGGGCGGAAGGAGCGGCGGCTGGGAGAAAAACGGCCGTTTCACCGGGAATGACCGCCGCAGCCGGAGCAAAAGTCCCCCTTTTCATCGGACCGGCGGGTGCGGCGTCCGGACCGGTCCGGCAACGGACGACCGGCGACCGCGCGACTCGGAAAAGGCGCGAAAAAAGGGCCGTCCCCGGGAGCGATACTCCGGGAACGACCCGATGAAATGGAGAAAAACAGCGAATTACTGCGCCAACAGCCGCTTCACGCAGTCGGCCACGGCCTTACCCTCGGCCTGACCGGCCAGGCGCTTCGTGGCGACGCCCATCACCTTGCCCATATCTTTCGGACTGGTGGCGCCTACTTCGGCGATGATGGCTTTCACGGCGGCTTCGAGCGCCTCGGCACTCAGCTGCTGGGGCAGGTATTCTTCTATCACCTTGGCCTGCGCTTCCTCCTCCTCGGCCAAGTCGGGACGCTGCTGCTCGCGGTAGAGGGCGGCCGTGTCGCGGCCCTGCTTGGCGAGCTTGGCCAGGATTTTCAACGCTTCGGCGTCGGGCAGCTGGTCGCCGGCGCCGGGGGCCGTCTTGGCCTCGATAAAGTATTTCTTGATGTTGCGGAGTGCCTCCAGGCGCATTTTGTCCTTCGCCTTCATGGCGGCTACGATGTCTTTGCTGACTTTTTCAAAAAGATCCATTTGTCTGTCTGTTTATTTGAGGTTTTGTTCGTCGAAGTAAATTACGTTGTCCCCGCTCTCCTCCTGTTCCTCCACAAAGCGGGGCGAGGCGGCTTGGTTGACCATGCGTTGCAGGTCGGCCGTGGTGCGGGTGCGTGTCGGCACGTTGTCGACCAGCGAGACGATGAACTCGTTCGAGAGGTCCTCCATGCTGAACAGGTAAATCTTGGGCCGGGTGGCGAGCACGGAGGAGTGTTTGTGCTGGCGCGCCTCGGCATAGAAGGTGGCGCGGCGCTCTTCGCGCTCCTCCTCGCCGGAGGCCTCGGGCGCCGCCGCTACTTCCGGCGCCGGCGGATTGCCGTAAAGGCTGAAGCCGGACGCGAGGATGGTAATCTTCACGCGGTCGCCGAGCTCGGGGTCGAAGCTGAGGCCCCACTTGGTCTCGATGTCGCCGTGGAAGCGCGAGGTGAAGTCGTAAATGGCATTCATCTCCTCGACACGGAGTGCCGAGGGACCTTCTTCGGAAGCTACGGTGATGGAAAAGACCAGGCGGCGCGAACGGTAGACGTCGTTGTTGTTGAGCAACGGGGAGTAGAGGGCGTTGCGGATGGCCTGGGCGATACGGTTCTCGCCTTCACCGTAGCCGGACGAGATGACGGCGACGCCGCCGTCCTTGAGGACGACGTAGACGTCGCGGAAGTCGAGGATGATGCGGCCGTGCATGTTGATGATCTCCACTATGCTGCGGACGGCGACGGTCAGGGTCTCGTCGGCCTTGCGAAAGGCGGCGATGACGCTCTGCGTAGGATAGATGTCCATCAGCCGCTCGTTGTTGATGACGAGCATGGCGTCGACTTCGGCGGCCATGGCCTCGAGGCCGTCGAGCGCCTTGTCGATGCGCCGCTCCCGCTCGAAGAGGAAAGGCAGCGTGACGATGCCGACGGTGAGCAGGCCCTTCTTGCGCGCCTCGCGGGCTATGACCGGCGAGGCGCCGGTGCCGGTGCCGCCGCCCATACCGGCGGTGATGAAGACCATCTGGACGTTCTTGCCGAAACTGGCGCGTATCTGCTCCACACTCTCCTCGGCGTACTGGCGTCCGAGCTCCGGCCTGCCGCCTGCACCCAAGCCGGGACCGAGCTGCAGGCGGTTGGGCAGCGGCGAGGTCTCGAGCGACTTGCTATCGGTGTTGCAGGCCAGAATCTGTATGCCGGGAATGCCTTCCCGGTACATCTGCGCGACGGCGTTACACCCGCCGCCCCCGACGCCGATGACCTGAATGATGGCCGGTGTGTCGGCGTGAGCCAGGTTTACCAGAAGGTCGTCGTCCTGCGGCCGACTGTTATTTTGAGAAGTTGCCATATCTTTCGTCTTTAGGAAATAGAATCCGGCGCGACACCGGGACGCGAATGAACGAGGGTCCGAGTGTCGCGCCGGGAATGGGGAGCTTGCCGCTCTTGGGGGACTACCGACGACGGGAGGGAAAATCAGCCGAAGGAGATGATGTTGCCGTCCGAGACGGCGTTCTCTATTTCAAAAGGCTGGTCGCCTGCGGCCTTGCGCTTGATTTCGCTGAGCGTCTCCTTGCTCCGCTTGTAGGTGGGCGTGAGCTCTATCATGGAGATGACTTCCTCGTTGTCGAGGTCGTTCACGCCGAAGAGGTAGACCTTGGGGCGGCGGCGCTGTCCGCCCTTCTTGTCGCTGGGGCCGTAGAACTGTCCGCGGCGCTCCTCGTTTTCCTCCTGCTTCTCGGCGTCGTGCTGGCGGCGGCTTTCTTCCTCGGCGTCGTGCTTCTCTTTCATGCCGGGCACGGTGGCGATGCCGAAGCCCGTGGCCAGGATGGTAATCTTCACGCGCTTGCCCAGGGTGGGATCGGTCGAGAGGCCCCACTTCGTCTCTACGTCGTCGTGGAACTTGGACATAAACTCGTGGACCTCGTTCATCTCCTCCATCATCAGGGAATCGCCTTCCTTCTCCGCGCAAAAGGAGATGGAGAGCAGCACTTTCTTGGAGTTGAAGATGTCGTTATTGTTGAGGAGCGGGGAATGGAGGGCGTCCTCAATGGCCTTGGTGACGCGGTTTTCGCCCTCACCGAAGCCGGTGGACATGATAGCGACGCCGCCGTCCTTCAGTACGGTGCAGACGTCGCGGAAGTCGAGATTGATGATGCCGTGCATCGTGATGATTTCGGCAATACTGCGGGCCGCCACGCTCAGCGTGTTGTCGGCTTTCTCGAAAGCGCTCAGGACGTTGAGGTCGGGATAAATCTCGCGCAGGCGTTCGTTGTTGATGACGAGCAGGGCATCCACGTGCTTGGAAATCTCTTCCACGCCGTCGAGGGCTTGGTCTATCTTCTTGTTCCCCTCGAAAAGGAAAGGAATGGTAACGATGCCGACGGTCAGGATGCCCATGTCTTTGGCCTCGCGGGCAATGACGGGCGCGGCGCCCGTTCCCGTTCCGCCGCCCATGCCGGCTGTGATGAAGACCATCTTGGTCCCGTCGTTGAGCATGCGGCGGATGTCCTCGACGCTCTCTTCGGCGGCCTTGCGGGCGCGCTCGGGGCGGTTGCCGGCGCCGAGGCCTTCCTTGCCCAACTGGAGCCGCATGGGCACGGGCGAGTCGCAGAGCGCCTTGCTGTCGGTGTTGCAGAGCACGAAATTGACATCGTGAATGCCTTCCCTGTACATGTGGTTGACGGCATTACCGCCACCGCCGCCGACTCCGATTACTTTTATAATGGAGGGCGTCGTCGAAGGTACGCCCAAGTCGATGAGTGTGTCTTTGCTATTGTCAGGCATGTTGTTCACTTCCTTTCTTTTTATGGGATTAAGGCTGTTGGCCACTGGGACTGTTCCGCTGCGCAGCGTCATTCTTTATTTTTCCCGATGCTGTCGTCGTCGGTCATCACGTCCCTGGTCATCTCTTTGAACTTCGTATAGAACCGCTTCATCCAACCGTTGCGCGGTTTCTTGGGAGCGGGCTCGTCGGCCGGCTGCTCCGCGGGCTCTTCCTTTTTCGTATCGGGCTCGGTTTTCTCCGGCTCCTTGGCGGGTTCCGGCTTGTTCGGCTCGAGGACGGAAGAGAAGATGTCCGGCGAGGGCGAGCCGAGGTCGCCGCCGCAACAGTTGAGCTCGCACTTGTCCACCAGCGCGAGGACCGCATTGTAGGCGCCGTCCTCGTTGAAAGCGGCGTCCTCCTTCGCGGTGGTACGCACCTGGAGACGGGGCGACTTGACGAAGCGCATCTTCTCGAATCCGGTGTACTGCACAAAAGCCTTGTCGGTGTCCCGCATACAGGAGGCGCCGCCGGTGATAATGAGGCCGCCGATGAGCTGCGACTTGTCGTATTTCGAGAGTGCGATCTGATTGTTCACGTTAAGGATAATCTCCTCCATGCGTGCTTCCACCAGCCCGCTGAAGTCTTCAAATTTCACGGTCCTGCCGTCGCGCAGCGCGATGGCCGGTTGCTCTTTCTCCACCTCCGGGTAGAGGGCCGAGCCGTACTGGCGCTTGAGGCTCTCGGCCTCGTCGTCCTCAATCTGGAACGAGCAGAGGTCGCGGTTCACGTTGTCCCCGCCCAGGGGGATAACGGCCAGGTGGCGCAACAGATTGTTCTTGAACACAGCGACCGTAGTGGTCTCGGCCCCCATGTTCACAAAGACGCAGCCCGAACGCTTCTCGGGGCCCGTCAGCATAGTGTCGGCCAGCTGAAGTGCCGCGATGGGCATTCCGGCAATAGCGACGTTGGCTTTCTGGAAGCAGCTGACGATGTCCTCGCTTACCGAAGCGCGCGTCACGATATTCAGATAGTGTCCCTCGATACTCTCCGCCTGCATGCCCACCGGGTCTGAAACGGTCTGGGCGCCGAGGCGGAACTCCTGCGGTACGCTCTCGAGAATCACGCTGTCGCCGGGCGAGGTGTTCAGATTAGCCTCCAGGATGCTGTTCAGCATCTCCTGCGTGATGACCGTTTTCTCGCCGAAGTGGCGCGTAATGACGTTGGGCTCGGTGTGTAGGCCCATGCCTCCGATGCCTACGTAGACGCGGCTGATCGACTTCTGCAGCTTTTTTTCCAGTTTATCCTTCATGTTGAGGATACACTGCGCCGTCTTGTTGAAGTTGTTGATGCGCCCTTTCCGTATGAACGACTCGGAAGGCTCTTGCGCACAGGCCAACATCTGTATCGCACCGTCGGGGGCCTTACGGCCGGCCAACGCGGTCACCTTTGACGACCCCAGGTCAATCGCCACGATGAAATTGTCTTCTGTTGCCATATATGTTCTGTCTATTTCTTGTTTATTTCTTCTTACAGATAATCTGGTTGGCATACTCCAGGCTGATTTCGCGATAGGTGTTCCAGCCCACTTCGGGCAGCACCTTGGCATAGAATGCCTTCAAGTTGCGAAACTTACGGGCCACGTTGATGCTGTCCAACTTCCCGTAGCGTATCTCCCTGCATCCGATGCGCGGCACCAGGGTGACGGTGCTGTCGGGCGCCACGTCGGCCTGAACCACCAAGTCCCCCGCGAAGGGGTTATTATGGAACTCGCGCGCCAGATAGACCAGCTTGCGCCGCGCATAATCGCGGCTGACGCGTCCCGTTACCACCACGAGGTCGGCAAAGTAGCCCTGCGGATTCATCGCGTTGCCCTTCTCGTCCAGATAGTAATCGTCGCCGTTGTCGGCGCGGACGCGCAGCAGCGGCAAGCGTTGCGAGAGCTGTATGTTTACCCGTCCGCCCGGCGACTTGTAGCACGTCACCTGCCTGACGAAGGAGTTTTTGAGCAGTTCCTCTTCTATGCGCCGGCCGTCTATGTCCTCCATGCGCTGGCCTACGGGATAGAGCCGCGCCCGTACCAACAGGCGCTTCACCTCGTCGGCCGTGATGAAACCCGCATGGGTGCTGTCCACAATGACTACGTTGACCGACGAACACTTCGTATCGTCCTTTCCCACGGCGAGGCGGACAAAGGCAAACACGAGATAGATCGCCAGGGCCAGCAATAGTACAAAATTCAAAATCGTCTTCATGTCTGTGACCTTCGGGTAAGTCAATCGGGCTGCACCGGGGCGTGCGGCCCCGGCCGGTCAGGCCAGATACTTGCGGCGCAGGATTTCGGTGAGCTGCGGTGCCAGGTCGTCCAGGTCGCCGGCGCCGAGCAGCATGAGGACGTCGAAGTCGCCCTGCTCCACGATGCGCGGAACGTCGGCCTTGCGGCACAAGCTCTTGTCCATCTCGGGCCGTAGCTCGTCATATATCAGTTGGCTCGTCACGCCCGGTATGGGCGCCTCGCGGGCCGGGTAGATTTCGGTCAGAATCACTTCGTCGAGCAGCGACAGGCTTGCGGCAAAGTCGCGATAGAAGTCGCGGGTCCGCGTGTACAGGTGCGGCTGGAAGATGGCCGTCAGGCGTCGGCCGGCAAACACCTCGCGCAGCGAGAGAATGCTCTGACGGATTTCGGCCGGATGGTGCGCGTAGTCGCTGAGAAAGACGATGCGCGGCGTGTTCAGCTTGAAGTCGAAGCGCCGCACCACGCCGGTAAACGAGCGCATGGCCCGGCGGATTTCGTCGGCCGTGGCGCCGGCCAGCTGGGCCAGGGCCATGGCGGCGATGCCGTTCTCAATGTTTACGCTCACAGGCACGCCCAGCTCCACGTCGGCAATGTCGCCCAGCGGCGATACGAAGTCGAACACGATGCGGCCGTCTCCGATGCGCACGCGGCTGGCGTGGAAGTCGCCCCCGTCGCGCGAATACTCGAAGCGGCGGACGCCGGGCTGCAGGTCGTCGTGCATCTTGAGCCCGCGGTGAATCACCAGCGCGCCGCCCGGTTGGATGAGCGTCGTGTAGTGGCGGAAGCTCTCCAGGTAGGCGTCCTCGGTCCCGTAGATGTCGAGATGGTCCGCGTCGGTGGCGGTGATGACGGAGGCGAAGGGGCGCAGGTGGTGGAACGAGCGGTCGAACTCGTCGGCCTCTATGACTACGTAAGGGCTCGACGGGTTGAGCAGATAGTTCGTCCCGTAGTTTTTCGCGATGCCGCCCAGGAAGGCGTTGCAGCCTACGTGGCTTTCGTGGAGCAGGTGGGCCAGCATGGACGTCGTCGTGGTCTTGCCGTGCGTGCCCGCCACGCAGAGGCCGCGCATGTGGCGCGTCAACAGGCCCAACACCTGGGCGCGCTTGTGTACCTCGAATCCGGCCGAACGGAAATAGTTCAGCTCGCGGTGGTCCGCCGGGATGGCCGGCGTATAGACGACCAGCGTGTGCCGCACGTCGCGGCACCGCTCGGGGATGCTTTCAGGATTGTCCTCGTAGTGCAGGTCGATGCCCTCGGCCGCCAGCTGGCGGGTCAGGGCACTCTCCGCGCGGTCATAGCCCGCCACGTAGACGCCACGCGAACGGAAATAGCGCTCCAAGGCGCTCATGCCGATGCCGCCGGCACCGACGAAATAAACAGACTGTATGTCTTCTAAATTCATGATCCAGAGGTTTGAACTCGGGCTCCTACATAGTAGAAAGCAAAAATAGCAATTATTTTTGGGAGATAAGGCGGCGCGCGCCGTATTTTTTATTCCGCAGCCGCGGCGCCCGTTGCGCGGCTCACTTTCCCTCGGCCAGGCGAATCACCTCGTCGGCAATGTCCTCTGCGGCATGGGGATGGGCCATTTTCCGGATATTGACCGAGAGCTGCGCCAGTTTTCCGGCGTCGAGCACCACGTTGATGACCGTCGGCAGGAGGGTTTGCCGCGCGTCGGCGTCGGGCACGTAGAGCGCGGCGTCGTGTTCCACGAGGGCCAGGGCGTTTTTCGTCTGGTGGTCCTCCGCCACGTTGGGCGACGGCACCAGGATGACGGGTTTGCCCAAGAGGCAGAATTCGGAGATGCTGCCGGCGCCGGCGCGCGAGACGACGAGGTCGGCCACGGCATAGGCGGCGGCCATGTCGGAGATGAAGTCCATGACGTGCAGGTTGTCCGGGCATTTCTGCTGCTCCAGTTGGGCGTGAATCTGCGCGCTGTAATATTTTCCCGTCTGCCAGATGAATTGCACGCGCGTCTGTTGGCGAATCAGGGCCAACTGGCCCAGCACGCTCTCGTTGATGGACCGCGCGCCGAGCGAACCGCCCAGGATGAGCACCGTCAGGCGGTCGGGCGACAGACCGAAGACACTCAGCGCCGCCGCGCGCGAGGCGGGCGCCTCGAGCAGGGAGCGGCGTACGGGGTTGCCCGTCAGACGGATGCGGCCGGCGGGGAAGAAGCGCTCCATGCCCTCGTAGGCCACGCAGATGCGCCGGGCGTTGCGCGCCAGAATCTTATTCGTCACGCCGGCATAGGAGTTCTGCTCCTGAATCAGGGTGGGAATGCCCATGCGTCCGGCCACGTCGAGCGTGGGCCCGCTGGCGTAGCCGCCCACCCCGACGGCCACCTGCGGGCGAAAGTCGCGGACAATGCGGCGCGCCATCTGCCGGCTGCGCATCAGTTTGAACAGGACGCTCACGTTACGCCACATGTGCTTCCGGTCGAAGCCGGCCACGGGCAGGCCTTTGATTTCATACCCGGCGGCAGGCACGCGCTGCATCTCCATACGGCCTTCGGCGCCGACAAACAGTATCTTCGCGTCCGGCCGCTTGGCGCGGATGGCGTCGGCTATGGAAATGGCGGGAAAGATATGGCCGCCAGTGCCTCCCCCGCTGATGATGACTCGTAAGGTCTTGCTCATAACATTTCGATTATAGATTTTGGCAAAAATAACAAATAAAATCGGTAACGGCGCCTTATTTCTCATTTTTTACGATGTTGCAGCCCCCACTGCCACTCGGCGGCCAGCCGGAGCGCCGGGTGGCCTGCCGGCAGTCCCCGTCCGGCGGCGCGGCGCGACAGGCCGACGGGGCGGACGGAGCGGGGAAACGGCGCCCGCCGCTCGCGGCGAAACGCGGGGCGGCAACCGGCCCGCTACGGGACTAAGGCCCGTACGAACGGGAATAGGGCCAGTTTTTACGGGGCTAAGGCCCGTTGTCGCGCCGCTACGCCGGGCGCCGCGCCGAAGGGGCGGAAGCCATGCCGGCCCTCCGGCCGCCGGCGCGGGGCCGCGGCGCGACACGACGACGGGCCGCCGGCCTCCGCGGATGGGAGACGGGCGACCCGCCAAAGTTATCGCTGCCGGCAGCAGCCGGCGACGTCAGACGTCGAGACAGCGTTCCAGCTCGTCGACCGACCGGGCCACGCGCCACAGCGGCTCGCCGTCGGTCGCGATGAGGCCGTCGGCCTGGAGCCGCGACAGGAGGGCCAGCAAGGGGTCCCAGCAGCCGCCGGCGTTGTAGAGGACCAGCGGCTTGTGCTCCGTGCCGATGAGGTCGGCCGCCAGGACGGTGAACACCTCGTCGAGGGTCCCGATGCCGCCGGGCAGGGCCACCAGGGCGTCGCTCTCGCGCACCATGACGGCCTTACGGTCGTTGAGGTCGGCCGTGCGGAACACGACGTCGGGGACGTCGCTCACGAAGCCGCGGTCCTCGATGATTTGCGGCACGACGCCATAGACGCGCGCGCCGTTGTCCTTGGCCGTGCGGGCCAATACTTCCATGAGCCCCTTGCGCGCTCCGCCGTAGACGAGCGTGCGGCCCGTGCGCCCTATCCAGGCACCCACCTCCTCGGCGGCCCGGCGATAGGCCTCGGGGACGTCCGTCCGGGACGAGAGGAATACTCCGATTTTACGGCTCATGGCGTCAGCGGACTGCGATGCACTCTATTTCTACCCGCGCGCCCTTGGGCAGGGCCTTGACCGCTACGGCCGAACGGGCCGGAGCCGCACCGCCGAAGTAGGTGGCATAGGCCTCGTTCATCTCGGCAAAGTCGGCCATGTCGGTGAGGAATACGGTGGTCTTGACAATGTTTTCCATCGTGAGCCCTACGCCTTTCAGGATGTGCTTGATGTTGGTGAGCGACTGATGCGTAAGTTCCTTCACGCCGCCGGGGGCAAACTCGCCCGTCGCGGGGTCTACGGGCAGCTGCCCGGAAACGAAGACGATTCCGCTGGCCTCAATGGCCTGGCTGTAAGGGCCAATGGCCGCCGGCGCGTTCTTTGTTTCAATCACGTTTTTCATGATTCAAAGTTTTTTAATCTGTTATCCCGGCCAATCCCGGCCGGCGGGTACGGGGCCGCACGGCTCGCCGCGTGGTGGTCAGGCTATGCCCCGTCGCGCAAAGTTACGAAAGTTTGCGGTTCTGCGTAGCGGAACACGGGGTTAAGTAAGGGTGAAAAAATTCCGTCGCCGCGCGGCGACAAAAAAGTCCCGGGACGCGCCGCGATGCGAACACGTCCCGGGACAGCGGGATGCAGGCCGGCGGGCAGCTGCCCGGTCCGGCCGTGTGGGGAGACTTATTTCAGATAGTCCTCGAAGTAGCGCGTGATGCGCTCGTGGAGGTGCACCATGTCCTTGCCCATCATGTTGTGGCCCTGGCCCGGGTAGACGAAATAGTCCGGCTGGGTCCCGGCGTCCTCGCAGGCGCGGAGGAAGGAGAGGCTGTGCTGCAGGACGCACGTGGGGTCGTTGTAGCCCACGATGATCTGGAGGCGGCCCTTCAGGTTCTTGGCCTTGGGCAGCAGGCTCGAGCTGGCGTAGCCGTCGGGATTCTCCTGCGGGGTGTCCATATAACGCTCGCCGTACATGACCTCATAGTATTTCCAGTCGATGACAGGGCCGCCGGCCACGCCGACTTTGAACACGTCCGGATAGGAGCACATCAGGTTGGTCGTCATAAATCCTCCGAACGACCAGCCGTGGACCCCGAGCCGCTCGGCGTCGACGTAGGGCAACGTCTTGAGGAACTCCACGCCCTTCATCTGGTCCTGCATCTCGATGTCGCCCAGGTGGCGGTGCGTGCAACTCTCGAAGGCGAAGCCGCGATTCTCGGAGCCGCGGTTGTCCAGGACGAAGAGGACATAGCCCTTCTGGGCCATGTAGGCCTCCCAGGGACGCATGGCGTAGAACCAGCTTTCGTCCACATTGTGGGCATGGGGACCGCCGTAGACATAGACCACGGTGGGATATTTCTTGGCGGGGTCGAAGCCGACCGGCTTCACGAGGCGATAGTAAAGGTCGGTGGAGTCGTCGGCCGCCTTGATGGTGCCACAGGTTACCTCGGGCACGGCATAATCCTTCCAGGGCGAGGGAGCGTCCTGGAGCGTGCGCATGGAGGGCTTGGACGTGGTGAGCAGGTCAATGCGGCGATAGGTCGAGGGAGCGGACCAGCGGTCGAGGAGATAGATGCCCGACGCGGAGAGCGAACCGCCGGAATGGACGCCCGTACCGCCATCGAGCAGCGTGCGCTTCCCGCTCTTCACTTCGACACTGTAATTGTTGTAGCGGACAGGCGAAGCCTCGTTGCTGCGGTAGATGACGCTCTTGGTCTTAGTGTTGAAGCCGAGCAGGTCAGTCACCTCGAACGGTCCGGAAGTGAGCTGCGCCAGCTCCTTACCGCTTTTATCGAAGAGATAAAGGTGATTGTAGCCGTCGCGGCGGCTCTGATAGATGAACTTTGAGCTGTCCCACGGCAGGAATACGATGGGGTGCATGGGCTCTACGTAGCGGTCGTTGGTCTCAGAGTAGAGGACGCCGCGGCGCTTTCCCGTCGCCGCGTCGTAGGCAACGAGTTCGGCCTTGTCCTGGCTGCGGGGCACCTCGATGACGTAGACCGTCTTGCCGTCCGGGCTCCAGGCGATGTTGGTAAAGTAGCGGTCCGTCGGGTCGCCGGCCTGGAGGTAGACGGTCGACTCGGTGGCCGGATTGAAAATACCGACCGTGACCTTGTGACTGGTCATGCCGGCCATGGGATACTTCTCGGGGACCAGCTGCGCCACGCGGGGCGAAATGTCGACCATCGGGTAGTCCGTGACCATAGACTGGTCCATCCGATAAAAGGCAAGAAGGCTGCCATCCGGGCTCCAGAAGGTGCCCTTGCTTATGCCGAACTCGTCGCGGTGTACGCTTTGGCCATAGACCAACTCGCGCGAACCGTCCGTGGATACCTGGTGGGTGTTGCCGTCGGCGGTCGTGACGTAGAGGTTCCAGTCCTTGACGAAGGCGACACTCTTCGAGGCGAAGCAGAAATCCTCGTGCGAGGAACCGGCCGTGCGGGGCTGCGTCCAGACGATCTTGCCCTCCTCCCAGTCGTACAGGAGGTTGACGCGCCCGGTCTGAAGGAAGGCTTCGGGACGGTCGGCGTAGGGGAACTGCGTATAGGCGAGGTTGCGGACCTTACCCTGCGTGCTGTCGTTCAGGAGACGGTTGACGCTCTCGGCCGTAAAAATCACCTCGGGATAGACGCTGCGGCCCTTCTCGTCGGTGTTGCGGCGCACTTCATCGACGCTGAGCTCCACCAGACGGTCGCCCCACCAAGCGGTAAAGAGGTTCTTCGGCTGGAGATTCCAATAGTTGGAACCGCCCCACATCAAGTCGTCGAGCGTGAAACTTTTCTTTGTCTGTGCCATAGTCATCGCAGGCAGCAACAGCAGGACAGCCACTGCCCAAAGTATTCTCTTCATTTTCAATACTTTTTTGGTTTCTTGTCAAACGGTTTTCGATTGAAGTCGCGGCGTTCCGGGCGACGGTCATCGTCACGCCGTCCGAAGTCGCGGCGGTCCGGGCGGCGGTCATCGTCACGCCGTCCGAAGTCGCGGCGGTCCGGGCGGCGATCATCGTCACGGCGGCCGAAGTCGCGGCGGTCCGGGCGACGATCATCGTCACGGCGGCCGAAGTCGCGGCGTTCCGGGCGACGGTCGTCGTCACGCCGGCCGAAGTCGCGGCGGTCCGGGCGGCGGTCGTCGTCACGGCGGCCGTGGCGGCCAAAGGTGCGCTCGAACTCGCGATGCTTGTTGCGGAGAACCAGATATTCGGGGTCGTCGCTCAGGTCGTCGTCCTCGTCCTGCGCACTGCGACGATTGTCCCAGTCGGAGTGCGGGCGGTGCGGGCGACGCTTCTCGGCCATGCGCCGGCGCTCCTCGTCGGTCTTCACCGTACCGCCGGCGGCGCGGAACTCGTCCAGGCGGCCGGAGAACAACTGATACTTCCGGAAGTCGCACTCCAACGAGCCGTTATACAAGGGGATGGCCACGCTGGCCTTTAGCCCGATTTCGTCAAAGCATTCTTCCCGCGAGCTGATGACCCAGGCATCGTTTCCGGTGAACTCGTGCTTCAGGCGCTCGCCCAGGGTCCGGTAGATGCCGAGCAGGTCGGGCGTGACGAGGCGCTCGCCGTAAGGCGGGTTGGTTACCATCAGCGCCTTCTCGGAGGGATTCTTGAAATTCTTGATGTCGCGGCGTTCCACGGTGATGCAGTCGGCTACGCCGGCGCTCTTGGCGTTGGCCAACGCCGCCTCGACGGCGCGCTGGTTCAAGTCGTAGCCGTAAATCTTGTGCGTAAACTCGCGCTCCGCCGAATCGTCATTATAAATACGGTCCAGAAGCTCGCGGTCGAAGTCTTTCCACTTCTCGAAACCGTAAGCCTTGCGGAACACGCCGGGATAAACGTTGCGCGCCATGAGTGCCGCCTCGACCAGCAGGGTCCCGGAGCCGCAGAACGGGTCCACGAAGTCGGTTTCCCCGTTCCAGCCCGCCAGTTTCAGCAGACCGGCCGCCAACACCTCGTTAATAGGCGCCTCGACCGACGCCGTACGATAGCCGCGCAGGTGCAGGCTCTCGCCGGAAGCGTCCAACGAGAGGGTGCACTCCTCATCGGAGATGTGCATGTTGAGCTTGATGTCGGGGTTGGTGACACTGATATTGGGGCGCTTGCCCGTTGTCTCGCGGAAATAGTCCACGATGGCGTCTTTCACTTTATAGGCAACGAACTTGGAATGCCGGAACTCCTCGGAATAGACTACGGTGTCCACAGAAAAGGTGGTATCCAAATCCAGATAGCGACTCCAGTCGATGCCACGGACCGCAGCATAGACGTCGTCGGCATCCTTTGCCGTGAAGTGCTTGATAGGCTTGAGGATACGAACCGCAGTGCGCAGACAGAAGTTCGCACGATACATCATTTCCTGATCACCGGTAAAGGCGACCACGCGGCGCCCCGGCCGGACGTTGTGCGCACCGAGCTCGTTCAGCTCCTGGGCCAGGACTTCTTCCAAACCTTGAAAAGTCTTGGCGATGAGTTCAAATTCTTCCATTAATAATATATATGTGCTTGTGAACCGTCGGACGGCCTCCCTACCCTGTCCGTAAAGCAACGGGACTACGTCTTGCGAGGCCGTGGTTACAATAGGTTTTCCGGGCAAAGATAAGTATAATTTTCTTAACTGTACGGAAAACGCCGGCCAAACTTCTTTTTCCCCGGGGGCCTGTTCCGGAAAAGCGGCCGCCTGGTGAAGCGCCGCCTGCGACAATGAAAAGCGGCCTCCCGATTAGGAGGCCGCCCTTCATCATTCTATTTGTATTATCCAGCTAAGGCTCACGACAGTTTGTTCACGTGGAGCGCGATGCTCGACTTCAGGTTCGCTGCCTTGTTCTTATGGATAATGTTCTTCTTAGCAAGCTTGTCCAGCATCTTCTGCACCTTCGGCAGAAGCTCAACGGCAGCCGCTTTGTCAGTTGTAGCACGGAGCCTACGAACTGCGTTACGCATTGTCTTGGCGTAATATCTGTTGTGCAGTCTGCGTGTCGCCGTCTGACGAATTCGTTTTACAGATGATTTGTGGTTTGCCATTTTAGATATTCCGTTATTAATTATAAGTAGCCCATAGCAGAATCGAACTGCTCTTTTGAGAATGAAAATCTCACGTCCTAACCGATAGACGAATGGGCCAAGCCTTCAAGCACGGGCCTCACCTCGCGGTGGGCTCAAATGCGAGTGCAAAAGTAGCGCAATAATTATTACCGGCCAAGCGTTTGGGTGATTTTTTTCAAAAAAACTTGCAATTCGGACGAAAACAGGGGGCGCAGCTGCGTACTGACGATGCTTTTTCGCTACCTTAGCGCTAAGAAATCCCTTGACTGATGTTCATCAAATCGCGGGGCATCGTGCTCCACACCTTAAAATATAATGACGAACAGCTCATTAGCCACGTACTGACGGAGGAAGCCGGCTGCGTGGCGTTCATGGTCCGCATTGCGCGTTCGCCTCGCGCCGCCGTGCGCTACACCCTTTTCCAGCCGCTGGCCCTGCTCGAACTGGAGTGGAACCAACGCGCCGGCGACGGGTTGCGCCGTCCCCGGGCGGCCCAGACGGCGACGCCGTTCGTCTCCGTGCCTTACGAGCCGGCCAAGTCGGCGATAGCGCTCTTCCTCTCCGAGTTCCTGCTCTACGCCGCCCGGGGCGAGGGCATCTCGCCCGGGCTTTTCGAGTACGTCTACCGCTCGGTGGAGTGGCTGGACACGTGCCGGGGCGGCTTTGCCAACTTCCACCTCGTGTTTCTGTTACGGCTGGCCCATTTTCTCGGGTTCGAGCCCAACCTCTCCTCGGCCCGGCCCGGCTACTATTTCGACCTCGAGGCGGGGCGTTTTGTGGCCGAGCGCCCGCTCCACGCCCACTTCGTCGCCCCCGACGAGGCGGCGCGGCTGCCCCTGCTCATGCGGATGGACTACGGCACGATGCGGCTTTTCCGCTTCTCGGGCGCCGAACGCAGCCGCCTGCTGGAGCAAATCAATACGTACTACCGGCTCCACGTCCCCAATTTCCCGGAACTGAAATCGCTCGCCGTGTTGCGCGACCTCTTCTCCGCCGCTCCCCGTCCGTGACGGCCGCCGCGCGGCCCCGGTCAGAAGGGGAAGAGCAGCGGCAGGACAATCACCATGACTACGGCCAGGGCCAGCTGAAGCGGCAGACCCACTTTCACGTAGTCCACCGTCCGGTATCCGCCGGCCGCCATCACCAGCGCGTTAGGCGGCGTGGAGAAGGGCGAAGCGAAACACATGCTCGCCGCTACGGTCACGGCCATGAGGAAGGGCACGCCGCTCCACCCCTGTGCCGTGGCCGCAGCCAGGGCAATAGGCGCCATGAGCACGGCCGTTACGGTGTTGGAGATGAAGAACGTCAGCAGCGACGTGGCCAGATAGATGGCAGCCAGCAGGACGTAGGGCCCGTAGCCGCCGAAGGCGCTCACCAGCGAGTGGGAGATGAGTTCGGACGCCCCCGTCTTTTCCAGTGCGGTCGACATGGGGAGCATGGCGCCGAAGAGCACGATGCTTTCCCAGTTGATGGATTTGTAAGCCTCCTCCACGTTGCGCAGACAGCCGGTGAACACCATGAGCACCGCGGCCACCATGACGGCGGTCACGGGCGCTACGGGGATGGCGTCGATGGCCATGACCGCGACCATGAGCAACATGATGACGGCGGCCACGGGGGCTTTGTAGTCGAGCGTCACGCGGCGGGCCTGCTCCAGGGGCTGGCCCATCACCACCCACTTGTCGTTCTCGCCCGCCAGGAGCGAAATCCGTTTCCACGAGCCCTGTACCAGCACCACGTCCGAGGCATGCAGGCGGATGTCCTTTATGTTGTCCAGCAAATAGTCGCCGTGGCGCCGCACGCCGAGTACGTTCACACCATAGTGTCCGCGGAAGTCGGCCTCCTGCACCGTGTGCCCGGCCAGCGACGACGTGGGCAGCAGCAGGATTTCCGCCATCCCGACGTCGTAGAAGCGCAGGCGTCCGGCCTCGCCCTCGGGCCCGGCCTCGAGCTGCATTTCCGCCACGAAGCGGTCCACGCGGTCGGTCGCGCCGCTCAGGTAGAGCACGTCGCCGGCAGCGAGTTCCACGTCGGTCGCGGCGTACTGTTCCACGCGCTTGAGGAGTTGTCCCCGGTCCTGCCGGACGCGGCGCACCTCGAGTACCGTCACGCCGTAGCGGCCATAGACGTTGAGGGCGCGCACCGTCTGTCCCACCAGCGGCGAACGGTCCGTCACGCGCCAGGGCGCCACGCCCGCCATCAGCTGATACTCCGCCGCCAGCTGTTCCAGCGACTTGCCGCCCCCCTGCTTCTGCTCCGGCTCGCGGCTCTTCAGGAAGCGGCGCGACAGCGGTATGAGCACCACGACGCCCACCGCGATGCAGATGAGGCCCACGGGGGTGAACGAGAAGAAGCCCAGCGGCTCATAGCCGGCCTGCGTCAGCACGTCGCGGACAATCAGGTTCGGCGGTGTACCAATAAGGGTCAGCATACCGCCCATGCTCCCGGCGAAAGCCAGCGGCATGAGGAAACGGGCAGACGAAAGGCCCGCAGCCCGCGCCATGCTCACCACGATGGGCAGCATCAGGGCCACGGTGCCCGTGTTGCTGACAAAGGCGCCGACAAACGAGGTCGTGAGCATCAGCAATACGAAGAGGCGCGTCTCGCTGTTGCCCGCCAGGCCCAGGATGCGGCTGCCGAGCATCTTGGCCAGACCGGTCGAGAAGATGCCGCCGCCCACGATGAACAGCCCCACCATCATGATGACCAGCGGGTTGGAAAATCCGGACAGGGCCTCTTCCGGCGTCAGCACGCCGGTGAGTACCAAAGCCAGGGCGGCGCAGATGGCCACCAGGTCCGAGCGTATGCGCCCGGTGACAAAGAGGACGGCCGCTAAGGCCAGGATGATGAGTGTCGCGGTCATGGGTCAGAAATGCTTAAATGGGGATAAAAACGACTTGCGGAGGTAAAGATACGAAAAAAACCGGGAACGGCCAACGCTTGCCGCTTGCCGTCGGTCCGCCCCGCCGGCGACGGCCGCCGCCGACCGTCCGCGTAAAAACTGGGCTTAGCCCCGTCGCGACGGGGCTAAGCCCAGTTTTTACGCGCCTAAGGGGCGTGGCGCGCTCAATTACCGGCCGGCGGAGCGGCCTGTTGCGCCGCGGCGGCGGCCGTGGCCCCGGCCTCGCGGGCCCGGATCAGGGGACGCGTGGACTCCATGATGTCGAACAGCTCGCCGACCGTGTTGGCCCGGAGCATGGCCACGCGCGTGGGGCGGAAGTCGGGCAGGCCCTTGAACAGCGGCGAAGCGGCCAGGTGACGGCGGATGTGGAGAATGCCGCCGTATTCGCCGCCGCGCGCCACGCTTTGCCGCACCTGCTCCTCGAGGACGTCGAGCTTCCAGTCGGCAGAGAGCGGCGCGTAGGCGCTGTCCACGACGCCGGCCACGCTGAAGGGCGCGCCGTCGAGGGCATCGCGCATTTCCTTGAATACCCAGGGGCGGCCGAACGTGGCGCGCCCTACCATCACGGCGTCGACGCCGTAGGTCTCGAAAGCGCGGCGGGCATCGTCGCCCGTAGCGAGGTCGCCGTTTCCGATAATGGGGATGCGCATGCGCGGGTTGCGCTTCACCTCGCCTATCAGGGTCCAGTCCGCCTCCCCGGTGTACATCTGCGCGCGGGTACGACCGTGGATGGTGAGCGCCTGGATGCCGCAATCCTGCAACTGCTCGGCCAGGGCGACAATGTCCTGGTGGTCGGCGTCCCAGCCCAGGCGGGTCTTGGCCGTTACGGGCACGGGCACGGCGCCTACCACGGCGCGCGTAATCTCCAGCATCAGGGGCACGTTGCGCAGCAGTCCGGCGCCGGCGCCCTTGCCGGCCACCCGCTTCACCGGGCAGCCGAAGTTCAGATCGAGCACGTCGGGCCGCGCACGCTCCACGACGATTTGCGCCGCGTCGCGCACGGCCACGGGGTCCTTGCCGTAGATCTGTATGGCCACGGGGCGCTCCTCGTCGCACACGACGAGCTTCTCCAGGCTCTTGTTCACCAGGCGCACCAAGGCATCGGCGGCCACGAACTCCGAGTAGACCATCGAGGCCCCCAGCCGGCGGCAGAGCAGGCGGAAGGCGCGGTCGGTGACGTCCTCCATCGGGGCGAGCAGTACGGGGCGGGGGCCCAAGTCGATATTTCCGATTTTCATCGCAGAGAGGCTATGAAGTTTGAGAATGAGGGCCGGCGGCCGGACGGTCCGTCGGAGGAGGGCTGCCGCCTGCCAGCCGCAGCCGGGGCCAGCTCAGCACGACCAGGCCGACGCCGGCCAGCAACAAGAGGGCGCCCAGAAGGAGCTGCGACGTCAGGTCGAGGGGCGTCAGGCTGACTTCCAGATCGGGACGGAAGAGGAACAACATGGCCAGACTGTTGTTCAGGATATGGGCCGGCAGGCTGAGGCGGATGTCGCCCGTGCGCACATAGAGCAGGCCCAGCAGGAATCCGAGCAGCGCGGCGGGCAGGGCCTGGGCGAGGTTGCCGTGAACCAGGGCGAACACGAGGGCGGCCACCGCAGCGGCGCCCACGGGGTGCAGGCCGCGAAGGGTGAGCTGCCGCTGTATGCCTTCGCGGAAGACGTATTCTTCCACAAGGGGCCCCGCCACGCAGAGCAGGAACAGACAGAGCGGCTCGTCCTTCATGGCGTCGAACAGGGCCGTCTGGCCGCCGTCGTCGAGCATCAGGGGCTCGAGCAGCAGGCTCAGCCCCAGCGCAACGAGCAGCACGCCCGGCAGAACCAGCGCCAACGCCCAGCGCGAACGCAGGCGCACCGGGACAAACGGATGGCTGCGCACGAGGCCCGTCGCTGTGAGTACGACCAGCAGGAGCACTTCGCAGACCAGGAGGCCGATGCCCTGGAAAATGGGGTCGACCCCGGCGGAGAGGCCCCAGAGCTTCTGGAGCACCATGCCCAGGCAGAAGGCGACAATCTGGGTCGCTATGAAGAGGAAGAGGATGATAAGGGCTTTTTTCATTTCCGGATACGGGAAGGGATTAAGGGGTCAGGAGCTGGCGGCAGCGGACCGCGTCGGCGCGCAACTGGGCCTGGAGTTCGGCCAGCGAGGCGAAACGCTGCTCGTCGCGCAGCCGGTGGAGGAAACGCAGGGAGAGTTCGCGCCCGTACAGGTTGCCGTCGAAGTCGAAAAGGTGTGCTTCGATGGTGGGGCCGCGCCCGTCGTCGAGCGTAGGCCGCCAGCCGATGTTGAGCATGGCGCCGTAGGTGCGGCCGCCGACCGTAGCCTCGATGGCATAGACCCCGCGCCCGGGGACGAGCTTGTCGGGATGGGAGGGCCGGAGATTGGCCGTCGGGAAACCGAGGTCGCGGCCCACGTGGCGACCCTCTACGACGGTGCCGCCGAGGACGTAGGGACGCCCCAGGCACTGACGGGCCCGCTCCACGTTGCCGCCCTCGAGCAGGCGGCGGACGGTGGAGGAACTGACGGTGAACTCCTCCGTGCGGAATGCCTTTGCCGGAAGAACGTCGATGCCCAGCGCACGCCCTTCGGCCTGGTAGTCGGCCGGCGTGGCGCCTGTGTCGCTGCCGAAGTGGTGGTCGTAGCCGACGACGAGGCTACAGACGCCAAACGCGTCGCGCAGGTAGCGCGCCATGAACTGGGCCGAAGTGAGCGCCGCCATGGTTTTGGAAAAATGGAGCACGGCGCAGGCATCGACTCCGCACTCACGCAGCAGCTCGAGCTTCTCGGGCAGCGTCGTGAGCAGGGCGGGACGGTAGTCGGCCGACAGCACCTGGCGTGGATGTTCGGCAAAGGTGACGGCCAGGGCGGCAGCCCCGAGGCGCCGGGCCTCGGCCTGCACCTGACGCAAGAGGTACTGGTGGCCCAGATGAACGCCGTCGAAAAATCCGACCGTGGCCACGGCCGGGGTAACGGGACGCCCGGTGAAGGAAATGATTTCGTAGTCTGTCATGTACGGGGATGGGGAGAAATGGGCTTGACGGAGGGGACCGCTCAGGAACGATAGACGCCGTCGGGCGTAAAATAGTTGAGCCAGGCGCCGCCGGCGGGGGCAAGGCGTGCCTGGAAGCCGCAACGGCGTGCGGCCTCGCAGTTTTCCTCGCAGTCGTCGAAGAAAAGAATCTGGTCCGCCGGGCAACCGATGCCTTCCTGCACGGCCCGATAAATGGCGGGCGAGGGTTTCTCGCACCCCAGCTCGTAGGAAAGGAACGCGCGGCGGAAAAAGTCGCTGAACTGGTGGCCCTGATAACGGAAGTAGCCGTTGACGGCCATGTCCCAGTGGATGGGGTTCGTATTGCTCAGGACGTAGAGTGGGTAGTGGCGGGCAATGCGCAGGAGCATGTCGAGCCGCTCGGAGGGCACGCCGACCAGATACTGCTGCCAGGCGCCGACAATCTGCTGGTCCGTCAGACCGGGCTGACCGCTCAGGCCGCGCACCTGCTCGCAGAACTGGGGGACGCTGACTTCGCCGCGCTCCAGCCGGGAGAGCAGGCCGCTCTGGGCATAGGTGCCGAGGAAGGGACGTACGTCGAAACCGAGGGCATCGAAGGCCCGGACGCAGCGCGAGGCGTCGAGGTCGACCAGCACGCCGCCAAAATCGAAGAGTAAGTTCATCATGTGCAAATCTGTCAAGGGTTGGTGTGAGGAATCCCCGGGCCGGCGTCAGGCCTTCACCAGCTTGTAGAGTTTGTCGGAGGGACGGATTTTTCCGGGAACGGGAATGGAGACGGTCTGCCCCTTGGTGGCCTGCGGGACCGGCCCGTCGTCGAGATGGAGCTCGGTGGCGTCGAAATAGAGCGCCCCGGTGGTGGGGCCGATGACCAGGAGGCGGTCGCCGACGACTATGTCGGCCGCTTCGAGGCGGAACTCTCCGACGCCCAGCCGGGCGTAATACTTTGTCCCCTTACCGGCATATACTTTTTTCTCCGTGGCGCTGGAGCCGTACTTGTTGCTCCACTCGCCGAGACGGCGGCCCAGGTAGTAGCCGTCCCAGAAGCCGCGGTTGAAGACGGTGGCCAGACGGGCGTCCCACTCGGCGACGCGCTCGGGGGTGAACGTGCCGTCGCACACGGCCGCTATGGCTTCGCGGTAGCAGCGGACCACGGTGTAGACGTACTCGGCACTGCGCGCCCGGCCCTCTATCTTGAACACGCGGACGCCGGCCTCCATCATTTTGTCGATGAACCCGATGGTCTTCAAGTCCTTCGGGCTCATGATGTACTGGTTGTCGATGTCGAGCTCCAGGCCCGTCTCGCGGTCGCGCACGGTGTAGCCGCGGCGGCATACCTGCATACACTCGCCGCGGTTGGCGGAGTGGCCCAGATTGTCGAGCGAGAGGTAGCACTTCCCGCTGACGGCCATGCAGAGCGCGCCGTGGCAAAACATCTCGATGCGGACGGGCTGCCCGGACGGGCCGCACAGATGCTCGCGCCCGATGAAGTCGTAGATGTGGCGGACCTGCGTGAGGTTAAGCTCGCGGGCGAGGACCACGACGTCGGCATAGCGCGAATAGAAACGCAGGGCCTCGGTGTTGGAAATGTTCAACTGGGTGGAGAGATGGACTTCCTGCCCGATGCGATGGCAGTAGTCGAGGACGGAAACGTCCGAAGCGATAATGGCGGAAATGCCGGCCTCGCGGGCTGCGTCGCAGATGCGGTGCATGAGGTCCATGTCCTCATCGTAAATAATAGTGTTGACCGTGAGATAGGCCCGCACGCCCCGGGCCGCACAGGTTGCGGCGATGTCGCGCAGGTCGTCGATGGTGAAGTGGCTGGCGGAACGGGCCCGCATATTGAGCGACTCGATGCCGAAATATACGGAGCCGGCGCCGGCCTCGAGAGCGGCGGCCAGAGCTTCGCGCGAACCGGCCGGAGCCATGATTTCGTAATTACCGGGTTGCATGGGCTAAGCGTGTATCAAGGTCCCGCGCCCCGCAGCCCAGGCGTCGGCACAGGTAATCAGCACCCGCGAGACGCCGGCCTCGACGGCGGCCAGACAGTTTTCGAGTTTGGGAATCATGCCGCCGGAGACGGTCCCGTCGGCCTTGAGCGCCTCGAACGTGGCGCGGTCTATCTCGGGGATGACACTGGCCTCGTCGTCGGGCCGACGCAGGACGCCGGCGTGCTCGAAGCAGTAGACGAGCGTCACGTCGAAATAGGCGGCGAGCGCCTTGGCCGTCTCGCCGGCAATGGTATCGGCATTGGTGTTGAGCAACTGTCCCGCACCGTCGTGCGTCAGCGGCGCCAGGACGGGCACGATGCCGGACTGCAACAGGTCGGCCAGCCGCCGGCCGTCCACACGGTCCACGTCGCCGACGTAACCGTAGTCGACTTCCGTCCCCGTGCGGCGGTGCGAACGGATAACGTCCATGTCGGCACCGGTCAGGCCGAGCGCGGGGACGCCGCAGGCCACCAGGCGGGCCACTATCTGCTTGTTGACAAGTCCGCCATAAACCATCGTGACGACGCGGAGCATGTCGGCGTCGGTGACGCGGCGCCCGCCGACCATAACGGTCTGCAGGCCGAGCCGCGCGGCGACTTCGGTAGCCGTCCGTCCGCCGCCGTGTACCAGAAGGCGCGGGCCGGACTGGGCGGCGAAAGAGTGGACGAGGTCCGTAAGGGTGGCCTCGTTTTCCACAATCTTCCCGCCCACTTTGAGTAGGGTGAGTTGCGCTTTCATACAGAAAGAATGCTTGTTATGGCTGCAAAGGTACAAAAATAAGCCGAGAGCGGAAACACGCCCTTGCGGCAGTGCGCGTTTCCTGCTCCCGGCCAATGAGGACCGTAACAAAAAAGGGTCAGACATATTCCTCGCCCAGCTGCACCTGGACCTCGTTCACCATACGTCGCACGGCGGCCGGGTCGTCGTTAGGACAAACGACAAGGACATTACCCTGCAAGGCAACGAGATACCCCTCGAGCCCCTTGAGGACAGCGGCCGTGTTTTCGGGCATACTGATGACGTTGTTGCGGCAACCGGAGAGGAGCACCTTCGAGGAGGCGAGCGCGGCGTTGCCGTCGGCGTCCTTGGACGCGACTTCGTAGATTTCGGGCCAGCAGCCGATGTCGGCCCAGCCGAAATCGCAGGGCTTCACACAGACATTCTCGCACTTGTCCAGAATGACGAGGTCGATGGAACGGTGAAGCGTGGTGGGGTAATACTCCCGCACGAGCATGACCTCCTGAGCGGCCGTGAGGTTCGTGCCGGCTTCCTCGATGCGCTGGGCAGCCAGCGGCGTGATGCGGCGAAGCAGGGACATCATCGTCGACGTGCGCCAGAGGAACAGACCGGTATTCCAGAGGAACTCGCCACTCTCGACGAAGAGGCGGGCATACTCTATCGCGGGTTTCTCGCTGAAGGACTCGACCTTGTACATACCGTCGACATTCTGGCTCTCGCCAATCTGGATATAGCCATAGGCCGTGTTCGGCACGGTGGGCTTCACGCCAATCGCGAGAAAGTCCGCGTGCGCCTCGACATAATCGAGGCCTTCACCAATCTGACGGGCGAAGCGCTCTTCGTCAAGGATATGCTGGTCGGCGGGTGTGACGACAACATTGGCCTCCGGCTCCCTGTTATATATATGGTAGGAAGCCCAAGCCACGGCCGGCGCCGTAGAAAGCTGGACCGGCTCGGCCAATACATTCTCGGCGGGCAGGTCGGGCAATTGCTCGCGCACCAGGTCGGCATAGCCTTGGTAGGTGGATACGAGTATATGGTCGGGAGAGATAAAACGAACGAAACGATCGTAGGTCTGTTGGAGCAGGGTGCGACCCGTACCGAAGAAGTCCAGGAACTGCTTGGGCAGGTCCTGACGGCTGCAGGGCCAGAGACGACGGCCCACCCCGCCTGCAAGGATGATACAATAATCGCTATTTTTTCTCATGGCGTCAGTGGTTGATAAATGATTAGTAAGTCAAATATAAGGAAAGACAAGCGGCCGGCAAAGGGAAAACTCGTTTTTCCTTCGTCCGACCGAGCCGCTCCCTATTTTCGTGCAACAAATATAATGAATATTTCCGGGCGCGCCTATCAAAAAAGAATAAGGAACAAAAAAACAAGAAAATTCAAGTATAATTTTTTGTACTTTAATAGAAATGGATTACCTTTGCACCGCGTTTCCCGTTACGGGAACAATTGCAGCCCAGATGGCGGAATCGGTAGACGCGCTGGTCTCAAACACCAGTGGGGCAACCCGTGCCGGTTCGACCCCGGCTCTGGGTACTTCAAACCCTTGGTAATCAACTGATTATCAAGGGTTTCTCTTTTTATCGAGCGTACTAAAAGTGTACTTCCTGACGAAAAGAAAAAGAAAGAGTACTTTCGCCGTTTTAGCAACCTTATATTTATGCTTTATTAACGAAGATGCTGCATATTTCTTCCTTTCTCCTGCTTTTGTTTGCTTTGAAAACGGTATCCATCACTTATCTTTGTAACCCAAACCGATTTTAATGCACAACGTATATGAAAGATTTCAGAGAAACCAACTTCAAAAAGATACAGCAGTTACTTGATAAATGTGTTGCCCATGAATACGGGATGAAAACTAATGCGCTTGCCTTAAAGCGTGAATACCTGACGGAAGCGCAAATGAATGACTACTGGAAAAGCCACGCGACTTTGACCCTCTTGGCCAAACAGGATTTGCCCACCTTT
>USPK01000021.1 GCA_900556465.1 uncultured Prevotella sp.
CCCCCAGTACGGCCCAGCTCCTATCGGAGCGCAGGAAACGCTCCTATACAGAGTGGATCTTCCCCGATCCCCTCCGCCCGGAGCGGCCCGCTACGGCGGGCGCCGCTCCGGGCGGCTTAATTCACGAACACCATGAACGCAATCCTTAAGAAAATCCTGCCCGACGTTATTGCCGTCGTGCTCTTCATGCTCATCAGCTTCGTCTACTCCTACGGGCCGGTGAGCCAGGGCATGGTCCTGGGCGGGCACGATACGACGGCTTCCATCGGCCAGGGTCAGGAGCAACTGGACTATACGGCCCGCCACGACGGCGAGGTGACCCGCTGGACCAACTCCATGTTCAGCGGCATGCCGACCTATCAGATCAGCCCCTCCTACGGGCCCACGCAGCTGCTGGGCAAGATCTCGAACCTCTACGGCCTGACCACGACGGGCGTGCTCTGCTACGTCTTTATCCTCCTGCTGGGTTTCTACATCCTGATGCGGGCCTTCAACTTCAAGCCCTGGCTCTCGGCGCTGGGCGCCATAGTCTGGGCTTTCTCCTCCTACTTCTTCATCATCATCGCGGCCGGCCACATCTGGAAGGTCATGACGCTGGCTTTCATTCCGCCTACGATAGCGGGCCTCGTGCTCTGTTACCGCGGGCGGCTGCTTTGGGGCGGCGCCGTCACGGCCCTGTTCACCGCCTTCCAGGTACAGTCGAACCACGTGCAGATGACGTACTACTTCCTCTTCGTCATGTTCTTCTTCGTCGTGGCCTACGGCATCGCGGCGCTGCGCGGCGGGAAGCTCGGCACGGCCCTGACGCCGCGCGCCTGGCTGCGCTCCACGGGCGTCGTCATCGTAGCGGGGCTGCTCGGCGTGGCGGCCAACTTGCCCAACCTCTACCACACGTACGAATACAGCAAGCAGACCATGCGCGGCGGCTCGGAGCTGACGCCGCTGCCCGCCGCGGACGGGACGCAGCAGGGCGGCACCGCGGGCGGCGGCCTGGACTACGACTACATCACGCAGTGGAGCTACGGCCTGGACGAGACGCTGACGCTCCTGGTCCCCAACTTCAAGGGAGGCGGCTCGGGCAGCGTCGTGACGGAAGAGAACTACCTCGACGACCCCATACAGCAGCTCGTCGGCTATGCCCAGCCCGTGCAGCAGTACCTGGAGGCGCACCCCGTGGAAGGCGGCGCGTTGCCCGGAGTCAACCAGTACTGGGGCGACCAGCCTATGACCGTCGGTCCGGTCTATGTCGGCGCGTTCGTCTGCTTCCTCTTCCTGCTCGGCCTCTTTGTGGTGCGCGGTCCGGTGAAGTGGGCGCTGGCTGCGGCCACTGTGGTCTCCCTGCTCTTTGCCTGGGGGCACAACGTGCCGGCCCTGACGCGCTTCTTCATTGACTATCTGCCGATGTACAACAAGTTCCGCACGGTCTCCTCGGCCCTGGTCATCGCGGAGTTCACCATACCGCTGCTGGCCATGTTTGCCCTGGCCGAGACGCTGCGCCAGCCCGGCTGGGCACGGAGCCGCCGCGGGCGCGTAGGGCTCGGCGTGGCCGGCGCGCTGACGGCGGGCGTCTGCCTGCTGCTCTGGCTCTTCCCGGGCCTGGCCGGCGGCTGCCTCTCGGCCGGTGAGGCAGCCACGATGGACGCCCTGGCCAAGAGCGGCGCCTTCGACGCCCAGTTCCTGAGCGATTACGCCGCCGCCATTGCCGACATGCGCCACGCCGTCCTCTCCCAGAGCGCCGGCGTCTCCCTGCTCGTGCTGCTCGTCTGCGGCGTCGTGTTCTACTTCGCCGCCATAGCCCGCCGCCTCTCCGCCGCAGTGGCCTGCGGCGTGCTGGCCGTGGTCTGCCTGGCGGACATGTGGGTGGTGAACAAGCGCTACTTGAACGACGCCAACTTCACGGACCCCTACGTGCGCCTGGAGGGCTTCGCCAAAACGGCCGCCGACGAGCAAATCCTGAAAGACACGGCGCTCGACTACCGCGTACTCAGCTACATCGTGGGCGACCCCTTCAGCGAAAACACCACGAGCTACTGGCACAAGAACGTAGGCGGCTACCACGCCGCCAAGTTGCAGCGCTACCAGGACCTCATCGACCGCCACCTGCGCCGCGAGTACGCCGACTTCTATACGCAGCTGGCCTCGACGGGCACTGTGGCGCCGGCCGCGCGGCTCGACTCGCTCATCCCCGTGCTGAACATGCTCAACACGAAGTACTTCATCGTGACGCCCGAGCTGGCGGTGCCGAACCCCGCGGCTAACGGCAACGGCTGGTTCGTGAGGAGCGTGAAGTTCGTCGACGGGGCCGACGCCGAGATGGCCGGGCTCACGGGCCTCGACACGAAGCGCGCCGCCGTGGCCGACAGCCGCTTCCGCCCGCAGCTCGACGGCTCGGCCCTCGACAGCGGCACCGTGACGCTCACGGCCTACGAGCCCAACGAGCTGCACTACGACATCAGCTCCGCGCGCGGCGGCCTCGTGGTCTTCTCCGAGATTTACTATCCCGGCTGGACGGCCACCGTCGACGGGCAACCGGCCGAGCTGGGTCGCGCCAACTACGTGCTGCGCGCCCTCAAGGTGCCGGCCGGCAGCCACAAGGTGGTCCTCGAATTCCGCCCGGCCTCCGTCCGCACGACCAACGCCATCGCCTACGCCGCCCTGGCCGTCGTGATGCTCTGCTTCGTCGGGGCCCTCGTCCTCGTCGTGCGCCGGCAGCTGAAAGCCTGACGCCCGCCGCCGGGCAACGCCTCCGCCGCACGCCGACAGGCGCGCCAATCACGGGGCTTAGGCCAGTAATTTCTGGGCTAAGCCCCGTTTTTACGGGGATAGGGCCCGTGGCGCGGCCCCTACGGCCGGCGCACAAAAAGACGGGCAAAATTTGGCCTTTCTCCTGGGTTACTGTATTTTTGCACTACGATTTGAAATCACTACTTTAAGATTATGAGTTTACAATGCGGTATTGTCGGTTTGCCGAACGTGGGCAAGTCGACGCTCTTTAATTGTCTGAGCAACGCCAAGGCGCAGTCCGCCAACTTCCCCTTTTGTACCATCGAGCCCAACGTAGGCATGATCACCGTCCCCGACGAGCGCCTGAACCGCCTCGCCGAGCTGGTCCATCCGGGCCGTATCGTGCCGACGACGGTCGAAATCGTCGACATTGCCGGACTGGTGAAGGGCGCGTCGAAGGGTGAGGGCCTGGGCAATCAGTTCCTGGGAAATATCCGCGAGACGGATGCCATTATCCACGTGCTGCGTTGCTTTGACGACGACAACGTGGTCCACGTCGACGGGTCGGTAGACCCGGTGCGCGACAAGGAAATCATCGACACGGAGCTCCAGTTGAAGGACCTCGAGACGGTGGAGAACCGCCTGCGCCGCGTGGAGAAGACGGCCACGATGGGCGGCGACAAGGCGGCCAAGATAGAGTATGGCGTGCTGCAGGCCTATCGCGAGGCGCTGGAGCAGGGACGCTCGGCCCGCACCGTGCAGTTCGAGACGAAGGAGGAGCAGCGGGCGGCGAAGGGCCTCTTTCTGCTCACGTCGAAGCCCGTACTCTATGTCTGCAACGTCGACGAGGCGTCGGCCGCGCAGGGCAATGCCTACGTGGACCGCGTACGCGAGGCCGTGGCCCCCGAGGGGGCGCAGGTGCTGGTGCTGGCCGCGCAGACCGAGGCCGACATTGCCGAGCTCGAGACCTACGAGGAGCGGCAGCTCTTCCTGCAGGACATCGGGCTGGAAGAGAGCGGCTGCAACCGCCTCGTCAAGGCGGCCTACGCCCTGCTCAACCTGGAGACCTTCATCACGGCCGGCGAGATGGAGGTAAAGGCCTGGACGTACCACCGCGGCTGGAAGGCGCCGCAGTGTGCCGGCGTCATCCACACGGACTTCGAGAAGGGCTTCATCCGCGCCGAGGTCATCAAATACGAAGACTTCATCCGCTGCGGGTCCGAGGCCGCCGTGCGCGAGGCCGGCCTGCTCCACGTGGAGGGCAAGGACTACGTCGTGCAGGACGGCGACATCATGCACTTCCGCTTTAATGTGTAACCCCCTACCCTATTGACGCTAATCGCTTCGACTATGAATCTGCTTTACATCGTCTGGGACGTGAACGAGGTGGCCTTCAGCATTGGCTCGTTCGATATTCGCTGGTACGCGATGTGCTGGTGCGTCGGCCTCGTGCTGGCTTACGTCATCGTCTACAAGCTCTACCGGCAGCAGCAAATCCCGATGGAGAAGTTCGACCCCCTCTTCTTCTACTGCTTCATCGGCATCCTGGTGGGGTCGCGCCTGGGCCACTGCCTGTTTTACGAGCCGGGCTATTTCCTCTCCCACCCCGTCGAGATGTTTCTCCCCATCCGGCAGACGACGGACGGCTGGCGCTTCACCGGATACAGCGGCCTGGCCTCACACGGCGGCACGCTGGGCCTCATCCTGGCGTTGTGGCTCTACGTGCGCCGCACGAAGCTGAACATCCTACGGGTGGTGGACAACATCGCCATAGCCACGCCCGTCACGGCCTGCTTCATCCGCCTGGGCAACCTGATGAACTCGGAAATCGTAGGCAAGCCCACGGGCTCGGACTACGGCTTCATCTTCCCCAACGGGTCGGAGCTGTTCAGCCGCACCCTGCCCTGCTACCCGGCCCAGCTCTACGAGGCCATGGCCTACCTGCTCTTCTTCTTCATCGGCTGGGCGCTCTACCGCCGCTACCGCGAGCGCGTGGGGACGGGCTTCTTCTTCGGCTGGTGCCTGACGTCCATTTTCGTGTTCCGCTTCTTCGTGGAATTCCTGAAGGCGGTGCAGGAACCGTGGGAACTGAAGATGGTCGACGCCATAGGGCTCAATCAGGGCCAGCTACTGAGCATCCCCTTCATCGTCGTGGGCCTTTACTGCATGTTGGGCGGGAAGTGGTGCCGGCGCCTGGGCGAGAAGTCCGGGAAGCCGGGCGCCAAGCCCGGGAAACAGGCGGCCTGACGCCGCGCCCCGACGGCAACGAAAAGCGACGCTTTCCAGCACGGAGCTGGGAAGCGTCGCTATTTTTGTGGCCGGGCCGGAGCCCGGACGGGATTATTTCAGGAGAACCTTGCGGCCGTCGGCGGTCACGTAGATGCCGCGCGTGGGCTGCTCCACGCGGCGGCCGCTCAGGTCGTAGTAGACGGCGGGCGCCGCGGGCTCGGCGGCGAGCTGCCCGATACCGGTGACGAGCTGGTCGAGCGTGAGGCTGAACTGCGGCGTTTCGTTGTCGGCTGCGACGAAGTAGGCCTGGTTGGCCGCGATGGTGCCGCTGGGCGTGCGTCGCAGGCTGAAGGCGGGCTCGTCCCCGCTCGTGTCGAGCAGATATACGGTCCGGCTGTTCACGGAGGCGGCCTTCAGCGTGCCGGTCAGGAGGTTGGTCTCCACGGCCTGGGCCTCGCCGCCGATGGGCAGCTGGTAGGTGCCGTCGGCGCCTTGGAGAACGACCGGCGTCAGGGCCGGCACGGCGCCCGTCAGTTCGTCGAGCTGCAGGGCCGCTTGCCCGTCGGCCGTGGTGCCGTAGTCGGCGACAGTGTAGGCTTTCACGCCCTCCGGGAGCTGGACGGCGAAGGGATAGTGTGCCGTGGCGTAGCCGCCGTCAATGGTGAGCTGCTGCGCGTCTACGGGCTCGATGTACCAGAGCGAGGCATCGTTGTCGCTGAGCCAGGGCACGATGCGCTTGCAATCGCCCGCCAGGTGGAGGGCATTATAAGTGGCGTTGGCGCCATTGGTGCAGATGAGCGCACTCTTGCCCGCGGGCGAGGACTGCACGGTGAAGGTGCCGGCCTCCGTAGCGGCGGAGACGGGCGTCTCGGTCTCCACGGCCTGCGTCTTGCCGGCGTAGGCGGCGGCATTACCGTTGTAGAGCGTCCACGACTGGTCGCCGTTCGCGCGGAAGGTGAAGAGCTGGTCGGCATCGGTCTCGTCGAGCGCTTCGACGTTCAGCGTCGATGTGCCGGTAAAGAGATAGAGCGTGGCGTCCTGGCGGCCGACGTTGCGCAGGCGGTACCATTTCCCCTCCTCCAGGGTAATGCGGTTGTCGGCCTGGATGCGGTTGAAGGCGGCGTAGTCCTCGAGCGCGCCGCTTTGGGCAAACGTTCCGAGGGCGGCTTCCAGATCGGTGCGGCAGTCGGGCGAGAGCGTGCCCACGTAGCCCGAGAAGTCGAGGTCGTCGAGGCGGCTTTCCACGCCTGCCTGGCGCATGAAGGCGGCGCGGTCCTCCGACTCGGGCGCGTAGCTGTAGGCGCCGTCCGTGAGGCCCTCGAGGCTGTATTGCTTGTAGACCATCGTGTAGTCCGCGCCGTGCAGGCTCTCCTCGTAGTAGAAGGCGATGGAGTCGTTGGCCTGCATCGTCATGGTAGAGTAGGCCGAGTTGAGGACACTGCTCTGGTGCTTGCCGTCCCAGCCCGTGGCGAAAGCCTCCGGCGAGAAGAAGTCAGCATAAGTCTCGAGCGCTTTCCAGTAAAGGCCCACGTTGGCACGGTTCGGGCCGAGCGGGAGCGACTGAAGGGCGACGTAGACGTTGGCATTATCGCTGTTGCGGCGGGCCGGGATGATGAGAATCTCGCCGTTGGTGCTGTTGCTCTGGCAGCTGACGCCGCCCTCGAAGGATTCGGAAGCGACGGCCTGGCCCCAGAAGCCCTCGGCCTTCTCCACGTCGGTGTAGGAGAAGAGATTATAGTAGCGGCCGCCCGTCTTACGGGAACTGAGCACGACGCTACCGTCGGGCAGTTCCTCGCACTTCGGTTCGTCGCCCGAGCCTGCCGGCGAAGCGTCTATCGTACCGAGCGCGTGCCACGTCTGCCCGAAGTCGTCCGAGTAGACTACGCGGTTGCCGCCCGGGCGGGCACACAGTGCGGCGTAGAGGCGGTAGTATTCGCCCACCTTTACGTAGCGGCTCTGGCAGATGCGGCCCGAGCCGAAGAAGAGCCCTTGGACGGCGCCGAGGCTGCTGGCGTCGAAAAGCGAGTAAATATTCTCGGTGATGTCCTCCGGCGCGGACCAGGTGCGGCCGTTATCCTCGCTGTAAAGGCGTGCCACGCGGATGGGATTCTGACGCTGCGAGCTGCCGTAGGGCACATTGCCCGCGGCACAGATAAGCAGGACGCGGTCGCTTCCCTGGTCGGCCACGAGCGCGGCATCACCGTAGCCCGTGTCGGCCCTGCCGCTGATGCCGCTGCCGTCGGCCACGGTGAAGGCTTCGCCCCAGGTCTGGCCGTTGTCCGTACTGATGCGGCCCACGATGTCTACGTGGCCGTAGCCGATGTCTGAGCCGCACGGGCGGTAGTCAGAGAGCGCGAGCAGGCCGCCGTCGTGTGTGCGGGCGATGGCAGGGATGCGGTAGGGCGTGTCTCCGGGATTGGTGACGAAGAGTTCGGTGAAAGGTTCGGCCGCTTGTCCGCCAGGCACGACCTTAACGATGAAGCGCGCGGTGCGTGCGGCATTTGTGGCGCCGTTAGCGGACGTGACGGTGAACGCAGCGGTCCGTTCCTCCAGACCCTCTACCAGGACCGACGCCCCCTCGTCGCCGCTGCACGTCACGGCAGCCGCTCCGGCGGGCGTTACGGTCATGTCGACGTCGGCGGCGTTGCTGAAGTCGAAGGAGTAGGACTCAATGACGTAGCCCTGGTCCGTGGCGAGCGTGTAGGTGCTGCCGCCGTTGCCGGCGTAGCAGTCGATGTTGGTCCCTGCGGCGGCCATGTCGTTGCGGCCGGGAGAGAGCGAGAGCGACGGTTCCTGTGCCGTGCTGGCCCAGTTCGAGGCGTAGGTCCCGGCGGCGTTGGTCGCGGTGAACTGTCCGTGTGCCAGGTCGACCAGGAAGGCGGTGGCGCCGGCCTCGTCCTGCGGCCCGGCCTCTTCGGGACCGCCCTCGGCGCTGTCGTAGAGCACGACGCGCGACAGGCCGATGAAGCAGCCGCCGTTGTTCGTGCCCTTCGTGGCCGTGATGCGCAGGCAGAGCGAGCCGTCCGTCGTGGCCGGCGCCGCTGCCGTGAGCACGGGCAGGGAGGGATGGTCGTTGTTCAAGTCATAGTCCGTCAGCGCGGCAAAGTCCGCGAGCGAGGTCTCGTCGCTGCCGAGCTGCGCGGACAGGTTCCATTGTCTCACCTGCCCTTCGTCCTGGTAGCTGCCGCCGCTGTTGAGCGCGCGCGTCTCGAGTTGTACGCAGTCGAACGAGAAGTCTTGCGGCAGGCCCGTAAGGGAGAGCTGGAACGAAATGTCCTGGCCCGCCGTGGCATTGACGTTGGGGCAAAGCACAGAGGGCGTCACGGCCGTGCCCGACGTCTTCATGTCGTGCGAGACCGTGAGCGAAGCCCGTGCGCCAGGGATGGGCTGGCCGTTCTCGTCAGTGAGTTTCACGGCCACCTCGTCCGCCGTCGCGCCGGCCCGGGTAAAGGCGATGCGCACCCGTTCCTGCGCGTAGGCCCCGGTGGATAGGAACAGGCCGGCCAGGGCCAGCATCACTGTTCCGATGCGGAGTGAAAATGTTTTCATAGGCTGATAATTATAGATTGACTGATTGTTTTATGTGGGACTGGACTTGCTGCCGGTTATTTCAGTAAGTCCTTGAGGTCCTCCTTTCCGAATTTTGAGAAGTTCTCGCGCATGGCCGTGTCGCCCTTGAGGTTTTCCAGGCGGAAGTAGTCCATGAAGCCCATGTTGCCGTCGCGCAGCGCCTGGGCCAGGGCCTTGGGCACCTCGGCCTCGGCCTGGATCACCTCGGCCCGGGCCTCCTGCGCCTTGGCCTTCATTTCCTGTTCCGTGGCCACGGCCATGGCGCGGCGTTCCTCGGCCTTGGCCTGTGCGATGTTCTTGTCTGCGTTCGCCTGGTCTATCTGGAGCGTGGCGCCGATATTCTTGCCCACGTCGATGTCTGCGATGTCGATGGACAGGATTTCGTAAGCCGTCCCGGCGTCAAGGCCCTTGCGCAGCACGAGTTTGGAAATGGAGTCGGGGTTTTCGAGCACTTCTTCGTGCGAATTGGCCGAGCCGATGCTCGATACGATGCCCTCGCCGACGCGAGCCAGAATGGTGTCCTCGCCTGCGCCGCCCACCAGCTGGTGTATGTTGGCGCGCACCGTGACGCGGGCCTTCGCGATGAGCTGTATGCCGTTCTTGGCCACGGCGGCGACGGGTGGCGTGTCGATGACTTTCGGATTGACGGAAGTCTGTACGGCTTCAAACACGTCGCGGCCCGCCAGGTCGATGGCCGTAGCCTTTTCAAACGACAAGTCGATGTTGGCCTTCGAGGCCGAGACCAGCGCGTGCACCACCCGTTGCACGTGCCCGCCCGTCATGTAGTGTGCCTCCAGGTTGTCGCGCGTGATGGTGTGCAAGCCGGCCTTGTGCGCCTCGATGAGGCTCGGGACAATCACCGACGGCGGCACGTTTCGGATGCGCATGAGGAAGAGCTGTATCAACGAAATCTTTACGCCCGACACCTTGGCCGAGAGCCACAGGAAGAAGGGGACGAAGTGGAAAAAGATGGTCAGCGCCACGACGATGACGATGACGAGAATCACGGGGTAGATGATGGTAGCGTCCATGAATGGAAGAATTTAAGGGGTGAATGATGCAAGGAATGCGGAGCGGCGGGCCGCACGGAGCAGCTCCAGGAGCCGGTCGACGGCTTCGGGGCGCGTGGCCCAGCTCGTCACGAAGCGGACGGTCGACGCCTCGGCGCCGCGCGGGCCCCAGTACTCGAAGGTGACCTCGCGCCGCAAGTGGTCCACCACCGCGTTGGGCAGGCGGAAGAACTGCTGGTTGGTGGGTGAGTCGACCACGGCCTCGTAGCCGCAGGCCGCGAAGCCCTGCCGCAGCCGCTGTGCCAGGGCCACGGCGTGGCGGCCCAGGCGCTCGTAGAGCCCGCCGGTGAAGAGCGTGTCGAACTGCAGGCCCAGCAGCCGCCCCTTGGCCAGGAGCGCGCCGTGCTGCTTGGTCAGGCTGAAAAAGTGAGGCAGCGTCTGCCGACGGGGCGCCACGACGGCTTCGCCGAACAGGGCGCCCACCTTCGTCCCTCCGATGTAGAACACGTCGGCCCACTGCGCCAAGTCGCGCAGCGTCACGTCGTTGCCCTCCGCCGCCAGCGCGTAGCCCAGCCGTGCCCCGTCGACGTAGAGCGGAATACCCGTCTGCCGGCAGAGCCCGGCCAGCTGTTTCAGCTCCCCGAGGGAGTAGAGCGTGCCCAGTTCGGTCGGTTGCGAGATGTAGACCACGCCCGGCGCCACCATGTGCTCGCGCGTCTCGTCCGCCGCATAGGCCTCCAGGCAATGCCGGAGCGCGTCGGCGGGCAGCTTGCCGTCCCGTCCGGGCAAGGCCAGCACCTTGTGGCCCGAGGCCTCGATGGCCCCCGCCTCGTGTACGTTGATGTGGCCCGTATCGGCGCAGACGGCGCCCTCATGCCGGCGCAGCAGCGCGTCGATGACCGTCGCGTTGGTCTGCGTGCCGCCGACGAGGAAGTGTACGGCCGCTTCGGGCTGGCCGCAGGCCTCGCGGATGCGTTCGCGGGCCGAGCGGCAGTAGTCGTCCGCGCCGTAGCCCGGCGTCTGTTCCAGATTGGTTGCCCGCAGGCGGTCGATGATTTCGGGGCAGGCGCCCTCCATATAGTCGCAGTCGAAGTGTAGCATGTGTTTTGTCGTGGTGAAAGAGTGAGCAGGGCAGGGGCAACACGCCGTAGTGCGGCCGTTGCCCACCCTGTTTTGCAAATATACGCGTTTTGCCCGTAATGGCCGCCGATTTTCCGATTTATTTCACGTCCCGTTTTTCTTTGTTTTCAGCCGGTTGCCGCCGCGGCGCGGAGCGGGCGTGCCGGTGGCGGAGGGTAGGGCCGCAGCCGGGCGGACTGCCGCGCTGCGTCCCCGGCCGGTGCGCGCCGACACGGGGCTAAGGCTCGTAAAAACTGGCCTTAGCCCCGTAAAAACTGGGATAGGCCCCGTCGCTACGAGCCTTAGCCCCGTGAACGGCGCGTCGGGCCGCGGCTCCCGGACACAAAAAAGTCCCGCCGGGACCCTTGGGGCCGGCGGGACGATGGTAGTGCGGCAATCGGTGGACCGCTTATTCGTCGGCGATGATGGTGAACTCAGCGCCGGAGGCGTACTCGTTGCCGTTTTGCTCGCTCAGGGCGGTGAAGCGGACGTAGCGGGCCTTCACGGGTTCACTGAACATGACGCGATTGGTCTCGGTGCCCTTCTTGAAGGAGCCTTTGGCCACCGGTTCGCTCCAGGTCTTGCCGTCTTCGCTCACTTGGATGGTGTATTCCTTCACGCATCCGTTGGGGCCGTCCTGACGCGGCGTGTACGTGAAGCCTTTCATCGTCTTGACTTCGCCGGCGTCGAAGTCTACCCAGTGCGGGTATTTCGCCAGCGTCACGGAGTACATCGTGTGCCAGATAGTGTTCGGGTCGCCGTCGACCAGGTGAGAGGCCGTGCCGCTGCCGGGCTCTTCGCTCGAGGCGTAGGTGACGACGAGCGGGATGCTTTCAATCTTCTCGAAAGCGTTGTACATCTTGAGCTCGGGGTATGCGGCGTACCAGGTGGTGACGGTGCCGCCCTCGCGGAACTTGACCGGCCCCGTGTAGGTCTGGGCTTTCTTCCCGTTGAGGCTGTAGAGGATGGTCTGTCCCTTTTCGGGGGTCGACAGGGTCAGTTCGCCGGTGCGGCTGCGGTCTACGAGTATCGGCTTGACGCCGGCCGTGGCGACGTGGCTCTGTGCGGCGGCGTTGTTGCCCTTGACGGGTCGGATGATGAAGCCGAAGTTGTAGCCCGTGGCGTAGGCGCGGTCCTCGGTGAGGGGTCCGCCCTGTCCGCAGCTGTTACCGCCCAGACCGGTCACCTTGGCGTCGAGGTGCAGGAACACGCTCTGGCTCTTGGGCAACTGGTAGGGGTGGGGCGCCATCATGAGTTGCATCTGACTCCAGGGGAGGGCAGAGGCCGACATCACGCTGTCGGCGACGAAGGCTACGCCGTCGCCCGCGGCATCGGTCAGTGCGCACCAGCGCACGTCTTCGCGGTTGCCCATGGCCTGGGGCTTACCGAGCAGGATGCCTTGCTCGGCCACCGGGGCCGTGTGGATTTCCACGTTCTGCCCTTCCTTGCGGTCGTTGTAGTTGTTCACGGGGCCGCGGCCGTAGTAAGTGTACTGGTTCCACGTGTCGGGCAGCTCCATGGCGTAGCCGATGCGCGGCAGGGCCAGGCTCGGCTTGTTGGAGGTAATGGCGCTCTGGAGCTCGATGGAGCCGTCGGGGTAGACGGTCCAGTTCTGGTTGGTCGTGAACTTGAACGCGCAGGGACGGCTCGTGTCTTCCTCAACGGCGTAGTGGCCGGACGAGGGGTAGCCGTACTGCTGGTAGATGCGGGCGGGGTGGGGCGCCTGGCTCTCTACGGTGAACGAGAAGGTGACGCTGCCGTCCTTGCCCGTCGACTTACTCCAGTTCGTCACCTTGTGCTGCAAGTTGTGCAGGCCATTCTGGCCCCATTCACCCCAAGCCCAGTTGTCGTTGTCGGTCGGCGCGCGGAAGGCGTCGAGCTTGGGCCCCTTGCCGTCGGCAATGATGGTCTTGCCGCCGTAGGTAAGGGCGTAGAGCGAACCGGTCTGGGTGTCGAACTTGGCCTCGAAGCCGTCGCCCGTCACGCTGAGCAGGTTGTTCTGGACCGTTTGCTTGAGGCTGCCCTGACCGGCTGCCTCGGCCACGGACTTAACGTCCTGAGCGGCTTTCACGGGGAGCTGGGCCTCCATCTGTACGTATCCCTTCTTGGCCCAAGGCTTGTCTTCGGCCAGGAGGAATTGCACTTTCACGAAGTACTCGCTCTGCGGGTCGAGCTGGTTGTAGTCGTAGAGCAGGGTGTAGGTCTGCTTCTGGCGCGGCCCTACGACGGTGCGCGGGCCCTTCATGGCGGTGCTCTTCTGTACTTCTACGCCGTCCTTCCACAGGGACCATTCGATGACGTAGTCAGTGAGCGGCGTGAAGTAGTTTTTGTTGAAAATCTCAATCTGTCCCTGCTTCATGTCGACGGCTTTCACGCCCACGTTCTGGTAGACGCGTTTCACCTCGTAGTATTGGCCCTTCGGCGTCAAGTCGGGCAGCATCACGCCGTCCATGCAGAAGGTGCCGTCGCACGGGCGGTCGCCGAAGTCGCCGCCGTAGGCGAAGTAGCGCGTGCCGGTCTGCTTGTCGTAGGAGTAGATGCCGTGGTCCACCCATTCCCAGATGGCGCCGCCGATAAAGAAGTTGGTGCTCTCGATGGCGTCCCAGTAGTCGGAGAGATTACCCACGGCGTTACCCATGGAGTGGCCGTATTCCGAGATGTGGTAGGGGTACTTCATGTTGTACTTGCCCTTCACGGCCTCACGCACCCAGGCGATGGAGGGATACTGGTTCGAGCCGATGTCCACGATGTCGTTGTTGCGCTCGTACTGCACGGGGCGCGAGGTGTCGAAGGCCTTGATGGCCTCATAGGCCGCGACGAAGTTCTTGCCGGGCCCGGCTTCGTTGCCCAAACTCCAAAGGCAGATGGAGGGATGGTTTACGTTGGCGTGGACCATTTCCAGGTTGCGCGCCACGTGGGCGTTTTTCCACTCGGCCGGGTGGGAGAGGCTGGCGTCGCCGTAGTAGTACTCGTGGCTCTCGATGTTGGCCTCGTCCTCCAGGTAGATGCCGTACTTGTCGCACAGGTAGTACCAGTAGGGATTGTCGGGGTAGTGGCTGTTACGGACGTGGTTGATGTTGGCCCGCTTCATGAGCATCACTTCCTTCCCCATCTGTTCGCGGGTAATAGCGTGGCCGCGCTCGGGATTAGTCTCGTGGCGGTTGACGCCTTTCATCTTGATGGGCTGGCCGTTGAGGTAGTAGTAGCGGCCGGCGAGCCCGAACTCGTCCGCACTGGCGGGCGTGTCCTTGATTTCGATTTTGCGGAAGCCGACTATGGTGGAGAAGGTCTCGACCGTGCGGCCTTTCTTGTCCTTGAGTTCGCCGACCAGCGTGTAGCGGTACGGGCGCTCGGCGTTCCAGGGCTTTACGGCCGTGCCGGCGTGGAGCGTCGTGCTGACTACGCACTCGCCGCCCTTGGCCAGTTGCTCCACGGGCGCGCTGACGCTGACGCCCTCCACGAGCCGGTTCTCGTCGCTGTAGAGTTTGTTCTCGTAGAGCGTGTAGGTCAGGGTGTAGTTCTTGGCCTTCTTGCCGTAGTTGCGCACGTAGGTCTTGATGTTGAGCGAAGCGTCGGTGTAGGTCGCGTCGTAGTCCGGGATGGCCACGACGTCGCGCACCTGGAGCTGCGGCTTAGAGGTGAGGTAGACGGAGCGTATGATGCCCGGCAGGCGCATCATGTCCTGGCTCTCCAGGAACGAGGCGTCGGAGTTGCGGTAAACTTCCACGGCCACGACGTTCTCTTTCCCGGGCTCCACGTAGGGGGTGATGTTGAACTGGGCCAGGTTGCGCGAGTTTTTCGAGAAGCCCACGTAGCGGCCGTTCACGTAGAGGTAGAAGAAGGAGTCTACGCCGTCGAAGTTGAGGTAAATTTCGCGGCCGTCCCAGTCGGCCGGCACCTCGAAGGTGCGGCGGTAGGAGCCCACCTCGTTACGGTCCTTGTACGTGGGCCAGTCCTTGGGGGGCGTACGCATAACGCCGCCGCGCCAGTCGTCTACCTTCACCGAGTGCTGGAAGATGACGCGTTGGTTGGAATAGATGGGCACGCCGTACTTCAGCGAGCCGTCTTTCTGGATGCCTACGACGTTCCAGCACATGGGTACTTGCACTTTGTCCCAGGCGCTGGCGTCGAAGTCCGTCCGGTAGAAGTCCTTCGGGCGGTGGTCAGGGTCGGGGGCCCAGTGAAAGTCCCACTGGCCGTCGAGCGACCGCCAGTAGGCGCTGGCCTCGGGCAGCACCTTGCGCGCACTCTCCACGTCGGCAAACGAAAAGAACCACGCGTGCGGCCGCTCCTTGTTGTAGGCCAGGGAGTCAGGGCTTTGCCATTCCATGCCTGTTGGTGCAGTCATTTCGCCATAGAGGTAACCGCCGGGGGCAGGCACGACGTCGGCCCAGACCGGGGCGGAAAGACAGCCCAAAAGCAGTGTCAAAGTTTTCTTGTACATACTTTTTTGGGGTATTAAGGTTTGGTTTAAGGACAATTCTGCACAAATGTACGAAGTTTATTTGGTTGCGTCTCTACCGGTTGTGAATTTTTTCAGTCCCGGTGCGGGCCGCGTCCCGATTTGGCGCACGGCGGCCGCTCCGCGGCCCGGAAAGGGGCGGAGCCGGGCGCGGCGACGGGCCCACAGGCGGGCGGCCGCCGCCGATACGCCGCGCGCGAACGGGCCCTATTCCAGTTTTTACGGGCCTTAGCCCAGTTTTTACGGGGCTAAGGCCCGTGGCGCGGGGGCCGGGCGGCCGCGGCGCGCCCTCAGTCCGCGCGGTAACGGCCGCCCGTGATGTCGGACAGCTCCAGCGCGCGGTAGACCATCTGATAGTAGCCCGGCTCCTCCTCATAGAAGAAGCCGATGCGGCCGTCGGCCTGGAGCGTCATGGTGGAGTAGGCCGAGCCGGCGGCCGTCACCTCGTAGCTGCCGTCCCAGTGGGAGGCGAAGCGGAGCGGCGTGTTGTAGTCGGCGGGCCGGTCGAGGGTCTTCCAGTAGAGCGTCACGTGGCTGCGGGCCGGGCCGGCCGGCACGCTCTGCAAGGCCAGGTGGGTGCGGCGGCCCTGCGCGTCGCGGGCGGGGATAATGAGGATTTCGCCGTTGCAGGCGCCCCCTTCGTTGCTGATGCCGCCCGGTGCTGTCTTCGAGTCGGCCGGTGCGCCCCAGACGCCGCGCGCTTCGTCCACGTCGGTGTAGCGGAACACGTTGAAGTAGCGCCCGCCCTGCTTGCGCGAGCTGAGCAGGACGCTGCCGTCGGGCAGTTCCTCGCACTTCGGTTCGTCGCCCTTCGGGGCGCAGGAGGCTTCGGCGCTGCCCAGGACGCCCCACGAGCGGCCGAAGTCGTCGGAGTAGACGACGAAGTTGCCGCGGTGCGTACACAGGGCGGCGTAGAGGCGGTAGTAGCGCCCCGTCTTCACCTGGCGGCTCTGGCAGATGCGGCCCGAGCCCATGAAGATGCCGTTGAGGCGCGCGCCGAAGAGGTCGTGGTAGACGGTCTGCGTCAGGTCGGTCGGGGCCTCCCAGACCCAGCGGCCGGACTTGCGGTCCCACTTGGCGCGGGTGCTGACCATGCGGAGCGGGTGGCTGGGCGTGGACTGCCAGTAAGGGACGTCGCCCGAGGCGCAGACAAGCAAGAGCTCGCGGCGGTTGCGGTCGGCCACGAGGCAGGCGTCGCCAAAGCCCGTGTCGGCGCCGCTACCGGTCCCGACGAGCACCTCGAAGGGCGCGCTCCACGTCGTACCGTTGTCGTCGCTCGTGCGGCCCAGGATGTCCACGCGGCCAAAGCCGATGTCGCCGCCGCAGGGCCGGCGGTCCGTGAGGGCTACGAGCTGGCCGTCGCACGTCGTGGCGATGGCCGGGATGCGGTAGGGGAATCCGGTCGAGTCGCCGGTGTGGAACAGGACGGTCTGTGCCGCGGCGCCGAGCGTGCCGATGAGGCACAGGAGGGAGAGTAGGAGTCTGTACATGGATAGGGTAGGGTTATGGGGTGAAACTTGGCGGGGCTATTCGCCCCAGCTGGAGCGGTCCAGGTTGCGGTAGCCCACGGCCTCGGCCACGTGGCGCGCCCCGATTTGCGGAGCGCCGTCGAGGTCGGCTATGGTGCGGGCCACCTTGAGTATGCGCTCGTAGGCGCGGGCTGAGAGGCCGAGCGCCTTCATGGCGCGGCTCAGGCGGTCGGCCGCCTGGGCGTCGGGCTGCGCGTAGCGCTGCAGCTGTCGGGCCGTCATCTGGGCGTTGCAGTGCGTACCCGGCTCGCCGGCAAAGCGGGCCGTCTGCACGCTGCGTGCCCGGACCACACGTTCGCGGATGGCCGCGCTCGTCTCGCCGGCCGGCGCGTGGGCCAGTTCCTCTACGGAGACGGGCGCCACCTCTACCTGCAGGTCGATGCGGTCTAACAGCGGGCCCGAGATGCGGTTCATGTAGCGCTGTATCTGTCCCGGCGTGCAGACGCAGCGACGCGTCGGGTGATTGTAGTAACCGCAAGGACAGGGGTTCATAGAGGCCACGAGCATGAACGAGCAGGGCAGCGTTGCCGTGTACTTGGCCCGCGAGATGGTGATACGGCGGTCCTCGAGCGGTTGCCGGAGCGTTTCGAGCGCGGAGCGGCTGAATTCGGGCAACTCGTCGAGAAAGAGCACGCCGTTGTGGGCCAGGCTGATTTCGCCCGGCTGGAAGGAGCTGCCGCCCCCGATGAGGGCGACGTCGGAAATAGTGTGGTGCGGGCTGCGAAAGGGCCGGCGCGTGATGAGCGACGTCCCCTCGGACAGCTTCCCGGCCACGGAGTGGATTTGCGTAGTCTCGAGGCTTTCAGCCAGTGTGAGCTGCGGCAGGATGGAAGGCAGCCGCTTGGCCATCATACTCTTGCCGCAGCCGGGGCTGCCGACCAGCAACAGATTGTGACCGCCCGCTGCCGCCACTTCAAAGGCGCGCTTCACCTGTTCCTGGCCCTTGACGTCGGCGAAGTCGAGCGGGTCGTTGCCTTGGGCAGCGAGAAACTCGGCCTGCATGTCGACGTGCTCGGGCGTCAGGCTGGAGCGCCCCTCGAGCAGGGCCGCGACCTCGGCGAGCGACGCCACGCCGTAGACGCGCAGCCCGTCGACGACGGCCGCCTCGCGGGCGTTGCTGTGCGGCACGACGATGGCCTCGTAGCCCAGTTCGCGCGCCTTGATGGCTATGGGCAGGGCGCCCTTCACGGCGTGTACGCTGCCGTCGAGGCCGAGCTCGCCCACCAGCAGGAAGCGGTCGAGCGCGTCGGACTGGATGAGCTTGGCGGCCGCCAGCAGGCCCACGGCTAGGGGCAGGTCGTAGCCCGAGCCCTCCTTGCGGACGTCGGCCGGGGCAAAGTTGACCGTCGTGTTCATCTGGGGCAGTCGGTAGCCCGTGTTTTTCAGGGCGCTCTCCACGCGCATGCGGCTTTCACGCACTGCGCTGTCGGGCAGTCCGACCATAAAGAAGCTGTCGCAGCCCTTCCAGGTGTTGATTTCGAGGAATACGGGCAGGACGTTGAGGCCGTTGAGAGCGGCTGTGTTGACTTTGATTAGCATGGCAGAAATCAGGTTTGGCGGCGTCGGAGACAGGGCGCGCGGCGCTTACTGGGCGGGCATGACGTCGGCGATGCGGCGCTCCAGATCGTCGATGGGGATGTCGCGCTGCACGATTTTACCCTTTTCGTCGACCAGCAGGGTGCCGGGCACCTGGCTCAGGCCCAGCCGGCGGACCAGCGGGCCGTCGAACGCGCGGGTGTCGCAGACGATGGGGCCGCTCAGGGAGTCGCGCTCGGCCCTGCGGCGGCAGCTGACGGGGTCGACGTCGAGCGAGACGGAGAGCGTGCCCAGCCGCTTGCCGTAGGCGCGCTGCAGACGGCGCACCTTTTGGATGAGCGCCGTGCTCTCGTTGCTCCACGAGGCCCAGCAGGCCACGAGGAGCGGGCGCCCCTCGAAGTCGGCCTTCGTGACGGTGCGTTCGTCGATGGTCTGGGCCTCGAAGTCGGGGAGCTGCTGCCCCTCGGCGGCGGATAGCCGGGGCTCGAGGCGGTCGGCCAGGGCGTGGAGCGCGGCGTTGTCGGGCTGGGCCTTGCGCAGGTCGGCCAGGAGCGAGCGCGTCGTGGCGGGGTCGGGGGCCTTGTCCGTGGCGAAGTAGCGCTTGAAGACGGCGTAGGCGGCCAGTGTTGCGGCGTGGCTGCGGATAAACTCTCCGGCGGCCAGGCGTACTTCGGTCTCCCGCTTCCCGGCGTTCTCGCGGCGGAAGGTGCTGAGCAGTTCGTTGTCCTCCGTGCCCGAGATGTCGGCCTCGGCCAGGCGTGAGGCGTCGCCCTCGATGCGGAGCTTCTTGCCCGGTTCGGCCACGATGTCGGTCTGCGAGAAGTTGGGGTAGAGCAGGGTCATGACGACGGGCGCGGCGAGCTGGCGCTCGTAGCTGAAGGAGCCGTCGCGGATGGATATGGTGTCGAAGAAGGGGGCGTTGCCGTCGTCGCAGTAGATGAAGAACTCGGCCTGGTTGACGCCGGCCAGCCGGCCCTCCAGCAGGAAGCGGTCCTTCGGGCCGGAGCAGGCGGCCGCGAGCAGCAGGGCGAGGACGCAGAGCGCAACGGCGCAGCGGGAGAGGGAATAGCGGATGTTCATGGAGAAAAGAAAAGGAGGAGCCGGAGCTATGGCCTCCGACTCCTCCGGTATTCAGGATAAAACGGTTCGGTAAGATTACTTCACGAGGCTCTGGAAGGAAGCGTCGTTGAAGAGGGCTGCGAACTCGAGGTCCTTAGCGGCGTAAGCCTTGAGCGAGGAATCCTTCTGGATGGCATCGCGCAAGTTCGAGATGGCCGTAGAGGACTGGTTCGTGCGAGCGCTGACGATGGCCTTCAGATAGCTCGTCATGGCGTCGGGAGTAGCTACGCTCGAGAGGGTCTTCGTGGCGGCGGTGTAGTCCTTGTTCAGGATCTGAGCCAGAGCGGCGCTGTTCGTGTTGACACCGTTCAGGTCGTTGGCAGCCTGTGCGTAGTTGCCCTTGGCAATATTGAGGTTGCCGACAACTTCCTTGTAGTTCTTGGCGGTCGTAGCGCGGCCGGCATAGTTCTCGGCCTCGGTCACGTTGCCCTGAGCCAGGGCGAGCAGCGCACGGTTGGCGTTGACTTCAACAGCGTCGCCCTTCTTGCTGGCAGCCTGGTCGAGGTAATTCTTGGCGGCGTTGAGGTCACCGTCCTGCAGGGCGAGGATGGCCAGATTGTTGTAGGCGCGGTAGTCGCTCGGGTAGAGCTGCGTCGTCTTGGTGTAGATGTCCTTCTTCTGGGCGGCGTCGTCCGTCAGCGTAGCGGCGTAGAGCATCTCTTCTACGGAGAGCTTGGAGGCGTCGGCCTTGTACTGAGCCTGAATCTCGTCGTCGGTGCGGCCAATGATGTTGTAGCTCAAGGTCAAGCGGGCGCGGCGAAGTTCGGGGAGAATCTCGTCAGCGAGCTCCTTGTAGGCGGCAGAGATGTTACGGATCTGCGTCTCGCGCTCCTCGGGGTCCTGATACATGGAGAGGACGCGGAGAATGACATCCTTGTCCTGCAGGTTGGACTGCTCTACGAGTTCCTTGAAACCGTCCCAGTCTTCAGCGGTGTACTTGCCGTCGATGTCAGCTTCGAGGTCAATCTTCTTGAGCTCGCTCTTGAGGTAATCCGTAGAGGTTCCCTCACGCTTCTCAGCCAGCTCCTTGTTGAAGTCGAAGGCGCCATCGGGAGAGGCATAGGCCGAAACCTCGATGCCGTCAAGCTGCAGGCCTTTCTGGTCTGCCTTGATGTCGCGCAGCATCTGTACGAATTCCTGTACGGATACGGACTCGAGCTCGCTGCTGCGTACCTTGGCCTGGTTGATGAGGTATTTGATTTGTGCCTTCTTGGTCTGTGCGATGGAGTACTGATAAGCGTCCTCGCCGAGGGCACCGTTGGCGTTGGCGGCGGTGCGGGCTACGAGGGCGGACGTAGCGATGACGCCGTCGGCTACTTTCACCTCGGGCACTTCTACGGTCTTCTTGCCCACGCGTGCTTCAAACGTGAGGTAGAGCTCGCTCTTTTGCATCGCGGGTAGGTAGTCGAAGGAGTTCTTCATGGTGTAGTTGCCGCCCATCTTGTAGGAAATCTCCTGGTCGTTGCCTTTTACCTTCTCGCCCTGGAACGTTGCGGACTGGCCCTTGGCTTCGCCGCCTTCATAGCGCAGTACGGGGATCACCGTTACTACGGCTTTCTTCTTCATGTACTTCTCCGGGAAGCGGCCGTCAATGGTGACGGGCACTTGGCCGGCTACAGCTTCCATGGGGGAAGGCGTAACGGTGAAATTGTCAGCAGAAAGCTCTCCGAGCTTTTTGCAAGACGTCAGCACCAGCGTCGACGCCAGTGCCAGCGATAAGTAAAGTCTACTTTTCATAATCTATGATTTTGTTGGGTATTTTCTGGGGCAAAGATAAGCAATATTCCGCATCGCGCGGACTGGCCTTCCGGTTTTTTTCTTATCTTTCATTAAAAGAAATTCAATTTGTCGGTAAAAAAGGCGTATTGGTCGTTCGTTTTGCGCAGATTCTCCCGTTTTTGTGCTATTTGTCGTTTGCCTGCTGCCGGTTTGCCTCGTCGTCGTGTTACGCGGCGTCCCGCTCTCCCGCGGGGCAGTGACGCCCCGGACAGGCCCGCCCGCTACGGGCCTTAGCCCAGTTTTTACGGGCCTTAGCCCCGTAGCGACGGGAATAGGGCCCGTTTTTCCGAATCGTATCGGCCGATTCTGCGGACAGGGCGGCGCGGCCCGACTTTTTTTCGTATCTTTGCGCGGAACAGGCCCGCTGGGCCCGGACATTGTGATTCTCAAAACGAGACTGAATATGGAAATTAAGGAAAATATCTTCTATGTCGGTGTGAACGACCGCGTGAAGCACCGCTTTGAGGGCCTGTGGCGTCTGCCGCAGGGCGTGTCGTACAACTCTTATCTGATTGTCGACGAGAAGGTGGCCCTGGTCGACACGGTCGATGTGGCTTTCTTTGCGGAGTATCTGGAGAAAATCCGCGCCGTGCTCGGCGAGCGGCCCGTCGATTACCTGATCATCAATCATATGGAGCCGGACCACTCCGGCAGTCTCTCGCTCATCCGCCAGTTCTATCCCGGCATCCGCCTCGTAGGCAACCGGAAAACGTTCGAGATGGTGCAGGGCTTCTACGGCGTCCCGACGGAGGGCGACGTACTCGTGGCCGACGGCGACAAGCTCTCGCTGGGCCGCCGGGAGTTGACGTTCTACCTGGCCCCGATGCTCCACTGGCCGGAAACGATGGTGTCGTTCGTGGCCGAGGAGGGCATCCTCTTCTCCGGCGACGCGTTCGGCTGCTTCGGTGCCCTGAACGGCGCCGTCCTCGACACGCAGATGGACACCGCCGCCTACTGGCCCGAGATGGAGCGCTACTTCGCCTCCATCCTGGGCAAGTTCCGCGCCCCCGTACGCACGGCGCTCCGCAAGCTGGGCGGGCTCGACATCCGCATGATTTGCTCCACGCACGGACCGGTCTGGACGGCCGAAGCCCCGCGCGCCGTCGAAACGTACCGTCGCCTGGCTCACGGCGAGACGGAGGAAGGCCTTGTCGTCTGCTACGGGTCGATGTACGGCAATACGCAGCGTGTGGCCGAGGCCGTAGCCGAGGGGGCCGCGCAGGAGGGGCTGAAGAAAATCATCGTACACAACCTGAGCGTGTCGCAGCCCTCGTTCGTGCTGGCCGACATCTTCCGTTACAGCGGTCTGGCCATCGGCGGACCTACCTACAACGGCGGGCTCTTCCCCGTGGTGGAGGACCTGCTGCGCCGCCTGGCAGGCCGCGAGGTGGCGGGCCACAAGCTGGCCTACTTCGGCGGCTTCACGTGGGCCCCGGCGGCGGTGAAAACCATCACGGCCTACAACGAACAGATGAAGATGGACCTCGTGGCCGACCCGTTGGAGTGGAAGCAGGGCCCTTCCGGCGCCACGCTCGAATCGGCCCGCGCGCTGGGCGCCGCCCTGGCCCGCGCCGTCTGCGACTGAGGCGCCCGCGGCGCCCCGTTGCCCCATGCGGCTCCCCCGTGCAGCCACCGTTGCGGTGCTGCGCGGGGGAGCCGCTTTTTAGTGCGCTGCCGCCGAGCTGCCGTCGCCCGTCCAGCGGCGGCGGACGGCGTCGAGCAGGGCGTAGGTGTCCGTCAGGTGCGCCAGGGCCGCGGGGTGGTCGGCCGCACGTCCTTCGACGACCTCGGCGAAGCGGCGCACTTCCTCGTAGAAGCCGTTGACGTACAAGGCGTTCTGGCACAGTTCCGGCAGTCCGGGCTGCACCTCCCACAGGCGCAGCGCCGTGCCCGCCTCGCGCCGCAGCTTCTCGGCCGGCAGACCGAACAGGCGGGCCGGCCAGCGGCGCAACGTGAGCCCCCGGCCCGGGTGCAGGGTGTAGCAGCCTTCCGCCGTGTCTACGCGGAGTTCGTCCTCGGCCGCGTTCCAGGCCCCGGCCGTCGAGAGCGTCACGTTGCCGCACACTTCGCCGTGGCGCAGCAGCAGGTGGAGCGTCTGTCCGTCGCGGGGTGCGCGGCCGACGCACTGGAAGCCTTCCACCCGGGCCGGACCGAAGAGGTGGACGGCCAGGTCGAGCGGGTGGAGAAACAGTTCGGTCAGCGCGTCGCCCTCGGGGTAGGGCCCCGTGCGGTAGGTCAGCTGGTAGCAGGCCGCCCGCTTCCGCCCGATGCGGCGGGCCAGCAGCCGCACGTCCGGGGCGCAGCGGCGCTGCAGTCCGGCCACGGCCAGCGGGGCGCCGCCCGCCCGCTCCGCCGCGAGGAGGCACGCCAGCTCCGCCCCGTCGCAGCAGGGCGGTTTCTCGACAAACAGGGCGCGTCCGCTTTCCAGTATGCGGCGGGCCAGGGCCGCCTGCACCCGCGCCGGGGCCGCCACGAAGACGCCCCGGACGGCGGGGTCGGCCAGGACTTCTCCGAGGTCGCACACGGCGCGGACGCCCGGGCGCCAGGCTTGGACGGCGCGGGCCGATGCCGGCGTGGCGCAGCAGACGTAGCACAGCGGCAGGTGCAGGTAGTCCACAATGGGGTAGAGGTTTTGGCGGGCGTGCCGGCCCGCTCCCACGAAAGCGTAGCCGGCAGCGTAGGCCGGCGGCAATTCGTGGCGGTTGCGGCAGCGCCGCAGGCGGTCGATGAGTTCGTAGCGCATGAGGTAGGAGGTTTAGGGAAGCGGTTCGTCCGCCGGCCGGGCGTCGCGGCGGGCGTGGCGGGCCAGAAACTGGCGGTAGGTCTCGCCCGGCCGGGCCGACCACTGGTAGTCGCCCAACAGGGCCGCGACGGCCCGGCGCGGCATCCAGCGCTCCAGCGTCCGGTGCAGGATGATGTCGTACTTGCGGTGATAGTTGATCCAGCAGCCGTTGCAGCCCCGGCCGTAGCGGCGTTGCGCCGCGCAGGCGGCCGCCGAGTTGAAGATGGCGTCGAGCGGCTGCTCCCGTATGTTGCCCAGCACGGTGTCCAGGTTCTGGCAGAGCGGCACGTTGCCGTTCGAGTGGACCACCAACTGGCTGCAAATGCTGCGGCAGGGCAGGCGCAGCGTGCCGTTACGCCACTCGCCGTAGAGCGCCAGGTAGTCGAAGTTTTCCTGCGTCTGGAGCACCTCGTCCGGTATTTCCCCGGCAAACCGGTCAGGCTCCGCGGCCAGCAGGCCGGCGTGTGTGTCGAAGAAGGCCAGGGTGCCGTAGATGCCGATGCGCACGTCGGCGCCCTCGTCCCGGGCCACGTGAATCACGTGACGCAGGTCGTCGAAACTGTTCCAGGGCGACAGACAAAACATCAACGAGACGGGCACGCGGTCGCGGCAGGCGCGGACCGTGCGCAGGACGGCGTCGTAACCGTCGCGGCCCCGCATGCGGCAGTACGTGTCGCGCGGTCCGTCGAGCGAGACGTAGAGGCGCGTGGGCCGGTGGCGGGCTACGGCGTCGCTCACGCGGTCGCTCGCCAGCCCGTTCGTCAGCAGCGTGTAGCAGGGATGGTGGGCATCGAACCAGGCCAGGATGGCATCGGCCTCGGGGTGGAGGATGAATTCCCCGCCCTCGAGGCCCACGACGGTATGGGGCGTGACGCAGCGGCTACGCACGATGGCGGCTATTTCCGTGAGCGTGAGGTCTTCGTGCGGCTTCTGCCAGATGGAGCAATGCTGGCAACGCGACTGGCAACGGCTCGTGGCGTAGATCATTAGCGAGCCGAGGCGCTTGTGACGGGGCCGCAGCGCGTTGTTCAGGAAGAGTGCGCCGCCCCGCAGGTAGCTGGATAGGGAATAAGGGTTCATGGTCAGTGTAAGGTGGGTTCTATCAATTCCATTTTTTATTTCTTGCATAAGGCAGCAGAACCC
>USPK01000022.1 GCA_900556465.1 uncultured Prevotella sp.
AGGGGCCGCAGCCGGCGGCGAAGGGGGCCGGAGGGCCGCCAGAGCTGTGGCAAATGCTGACATTTTAGGCCCTTAGGACCGCTAACAGGGGCTAAAAACAGCGGAGAATTGAAAACATAAGCAAAAATAAAGGTAACGAAATCGAAATAAAGGCTAAACATTTTTGTAATAAGCCCACCGTACTTTTGCACTCGGAAACAATATTTTCTATTTGATGCAAAACGGTAGATGGGCTATTGCCCTGGGAATGGCGCTACTGCCAGCCCTTCCCGCACTGGCGGACGGACCGGACGAAACGACGGACACGGACACCAAGGTATTGAAAGGAGAACTCGTAGATGCGGCCACCGGCGAACGGATTATCGGCGCAAGTGTTTACTTCAAGGACGACCGCGAACACGGTACGACCACGGGGCTCGACGGCTCGTTCCGCCTGGAGCTGAACGGCGAGGGCCGCACGCTGGTCTGCTCGTGCCTGGGCTACAACAGCCGCGAGTACGTCGTCACCTCGACGGAGACGACGCTGTCCATACCGATGGACGAGATGAACACGCAGCTGGGCGAGGCCACCGTATTCGCCTTCAACCCGGGCCGTACAGAAGCCGGCGCGCGCAGCATGGAGAAGCGGGCCATGAACGTCATCAACGTGATGAGCGCCAAGGCCATCGAGCTGTCGCCGGACCTGACGGTGGGCAACGCCCTGGGCCGCATGTCGGGCATCACGCTCGAGCGCAGCGAGAGCGGCGAGGGGCAGTACGCCATCCTGCGCGGCATGGACAAACGCTATAACTACACGCTCGTGAACGGGATAAAAATCCCGAGCCCCGACAACAAGAACCGCTACGTGCCGCTGGACATCTTCCCGGCCGAGCTGCTGGACCGCATCGAGGTACACAAGTCGCTCACGGCCGACCTCGAGGGCGACGGCATCGGGGGCGCGGTGAACCTGGTGATGAAGGACGCGCCGGACCGCAGGACGCTGACGGTCAACGCCTCGGTGGGCTACAGCGGCCTCTATTTCGACCGCTCCTTCTCCTCGTTCGAGACGGGCGGCATCCAGTCGAAGTCGCCGAACGAGTTGCACGGCGAGGACTACCGCGTTTCGTCGGCGGACTTCACGATGAAGAATCTGCACATGGACCGGCTGAAGTTCGTCCCCGACTTCACGGCCGGCGCCTCCTACGGCGACCGCTTCTTCGACAAGAAGCTGGGCATCATGGCGGCCCTGAGTTTCCAGAACAACCACCGCGGGAAGAGCAGTGACATCTATTACGAGGCGGGCTCTTCCTCTTACGGCGAAACGACCTACCGCGACTTTTCCGAACAGCAGACGCGCCTGGGCGCGCACCTGAAGCTGGACTACCAGCTGGCCCGGCACCACAAGCTGACGTGGTACAACGGTTACATCTTCTTCCGGAACCAGCAGGTGCGCGACGCTCAGGCGCCGCTCGAGGAAGAGGTGCGCCTGCGGCTGAACAAGCAGGGCATCTTCAACTCGACCCTGGCGGGCGAGCACAGCCTGGCGGACGAACGGCTGGAACTGAACTGGCGCGCCGTCTACTCGAAGGCGACGAACCGCACGCCGGACAACACGCAGATCAACCTGACGTCGTCGCGCTCGGGCCTGCAGACGCTGTCGGTGGACCGCGCCGCCACGCGCCGCTGGGAGCACAACTCGGACGAAGACAAGGCGGGCTACGCCGACCTGACGTACCACTTCGAAGTGCCCTTCGGGACGCTCGACGTGAAGGGCGGCGGCATGTACCGCGACAAGCAGCGCTCGAGCTTCTACAACGAATACGTTTTCACGGCCCCGGACGACAACCGCTCGCAGGTGCGCGGCGAGGACTGGACGAACTTTGACGAACTGGACCTCGAGGCGCCCCGCTTCGGCATGCTGACCGACCCGCTCAACTACGACGCGTCGGAAAAGGTGGGCGCGGCCTACCTGCTGGGCGAACTGACCTTCGGCCGCTGGTACTTCACGGCGGGCCTGCGCGCGGAGCACACGAACCAGGGCTACTACCTGAAATACCCGACGGAAGGGGCCCGCAACGAGGCTTACCAGAAGTACTGGGACTTCCTCCCGGACTTCCACGCCAAATACGAGGTACACGAAAACGCGAACCTGCGCTTCTCGTATGCCCGCGCCATCAACCGCCCGAGCTTCTTTGAGATTGTGCCCTACAACATTATCAACGAGGACTACAAGGAGCGGGGCAATCCGGACCTGAAACACACCGTGGCGGACAACCTCGACTTGCGCTACGAGTGGTTCCCCCATCCCTCGGAACAAATCATGGTGGGCCTCTTCTACAAGCACATCCAGAACCCGATTGAATACGGCATGGAGACGAGCGGCCAGGACACGTACTACACGCCCGAGAACTTCGGTACGGCCAACAACTTCGGCGTGGAGGTAGACCTGACGAAATACTTCAACCGCTTCGGCGTGCGCCTGAACTATACGTACACGCACTCCAGCATCACGACGGACAAGACGATAGAAGTAGCCAACACGGACCCGAACAACCCGGCGACGGTGATCACCCAGACGGTGCGCGAGACGCGCCCGCTCTTCGGACAGGCCGGCCACGTGTTCAACCTGGCCCTGCTCTACAAGGACACGGAGAACGGATGGGACGCGCAACTGGCCTTCAACTACACGGGACAGCGCCTGGCCATCGTGTCGCGCTTCTACGAGAACGACAGCTGGGAGGACGGCTACCCGCAGCTGGACGCCTCGCTCGAGAAACGCTTCGGCGACAGCGGCTTCAGCCTCTTTGCCAAGGCCAACAACCTCCTGAACCTGCCGATCATCCAGTTCACGAAAAAGAACTGGCGCAACGAGAACGCCACCGAGGCCGAACGCCACAAGGGCGGCATCCTGGAACGCAAGGAACGCTTCGGCCAGAGCTTCCTGGTGGGCGTACGCTTCAAACTCTGAAATCCATTCATCAAACCATAACCCTTTTATTCATTCCAACAATGAAAGCTAAAACGATTTTGCTGGCTATGCTGGCTATCTCTGCCTCCGCTTTCACGGCGTGCAGCGACGACGATGAAGACGACGTGATCATTACCCCGCCCATAGAGACACCGGACGAGGAGATCACCGCCAACGACACGGTCTACGGCACCTGGGAAGCCGGCTCGACCATTACGGTCAGCGGTCACCACCTGACGGTGCCCGAGGGCCAGAGCCTGACCATCGAGGAGGGCGTGACGGTCATCTTCGACGACAACGGTGTGGGAGCCAGCCACACGCCGATTGAGTTTATCGTGGACGGCAGCCTCTACTGCAAGGGTACGGCCGAACGTCCCGTGCGCCTGACGGTGGCCGAAGACCAGCGCACCACGGCCAACGCCTTCAAGGGCCTCTGGGGCGGCATCGTCGCCACGGAGAGCTGCCCCGAGATGCTCATCGACCACACGATTATCGAGTACACGGGCGGCATGGTCTCGCAGGACTCTCCCTCCGGCCTGAAGGGCATCTACACGCCGGGTGACGACTACGACCCGCAGATCACGACGAACAACGTGAACGGCCGTTACGTCATCACGAACAGCACGCTGCGCTACGGCGTTTCGGACGCCATCTACATGATGGGCGGCGAGGGCGCCATCTACAACAACACGTTCTACGCCAACGGTTCGACGGGCGGCGAAGCCATCAACGTGAAGGCGGGCTGCCGCGTGGACGCTGCCTTCAACCTGATTTACTCGCCGAATACGAACGGCCTGAAGCTGGCCTCCTCCGGCCAGAACGACGAGGCCGGCCGTCACCAGGCCATGATTCGCGCCTACAACAACACGATTGTCAATGCCGGCTGGCGCCGCGACGGCGTGAAGGGCGGCGGCATCTACGTGGAGAAGCAGGCCCTGGTGAGCGTTTACAACAACCTGCTGGTGAACTGCAAGTTCAAGGCCATGACGCCGGACTGGGGTAACCCGGGTCTGGACGACGGAGCCGAGGGTGCGGCCCTGGCGAGCGTCATCGACTACAACTTCTACACGGCCGGTACCGCCGAGAGCACGCTGCCGCAAGACGTGGCCGACGGCACGACGAACGCCTACCTGAGCCTGGTAGCCCCCAACGACGACGTTTATCCCGAGGCCATCGACGTGCACAGCATCTTCAGCACCTCGGCCGGCGACGCCGCAACGGACCCGCAGTTCGTCAACTTCCCGTACCTGACGAACCCGCTGACGGACTACGTGCTCGACACGGACTGGGACTTCCACGTAGCGCCGACGTCTCCGGTGCTGCAGGGCGCCTATAACGGCAACGATGCCGACATGCAGCCCTTCTTCAGCACGACGGGTCTGAGCGTGAACGGCACGACGTACAGAACGCCGGCTCCCGCCAACTACTTCGGCGCTTTCGGCACGCTCTGATGGCGACCACGGACGGAAACGAAAATCCATTTACTCTATTATTCACCTTGCAAAGCGGGGGGCGACGTTTGCGCCGTCCCCCGTTAGCGTAAAAACCCACACACCACACAATGAAAAAGCTCTTATTCACCCTCTGCCTCCTGCTCAGCGCCACCCTGTCGGCCCAGACGCCGGCGGACTGGGAGGCCCTGAAACGCACGGCCAACTTCTTCATGGCGAACGACATGGGGCGCAACGGCTACTACGACCAGAAACCGATAGCCGACGTCATGGGCCGCATGGCCGAGGTCATCGGCCCGGAATGCGTGTTTGCAGCCGGCGACATCCATCATTTCTGGGGCGTGGCCAGCACGCAGGACCCGCTCTGGATGACCAACTTTGAACTGATTTACACGCACCCGGAACTGATGATACCCTGGTACCCCATCCTGGGCAACCACGAGTACCGGGGCAACACGCAGGCGGTCATCGACTACTCGAACGTGAGCCGCCGCTGGATGATGCCGGGACGCTACTACACGAAGACGTTCGACGAGGACGGCGTGACGCTGCGCTTCATCATGATCGACACGGCGCCCCTCATTGACCGCTACCGCGAAAATCCGGAGAAATATCACGACGCCAGCGAACAGGACCTCAACGCCCAGCTGACGTGGCTGGAACAGGAACTGAAGGCCGCCAAAGAGGACTGGGTCATCGTCATCGGCCATCACCCCATCTACGCCGAGACGCCGAAGGAGGAGTCCGAGCGGGCCAACATGCAGGAGCGCGTGGGAAAAATCCTGGCGCGTTACAACGTGGACATCTACGCCTGTGGCCACATCCACAACTTCCAGCACGTGAAGGTGAAGGGCTGCAAGACGGACTTCGTGGTGAACTCCTCGGCATCGCTGGCCCGCGAGGTGCATCCCGTCGAGGGCACGCAGTTCTGCAGCCCCGAGGAAGGCTTTGCCGTCATCGCGGCGGACAAGAAAGAACTGGACCTGCACTTCGTGGACAAGACGGGGAAGGTGATTTACACCGTACACCGCACGAAGTAAGCCCCTGCCATAACGACTTCTCCCTCCTGCGGACATGAGCCGCAGGAGGGAGATTCGTATTCCGACGCCCGGCCACCGCTCCAGGGCATGGCTCAAAAAAGCCCTGCCGCGCAGAAGCGGCAGGGCAAGGGCAATCAGCGCGCCACGGTGAGGCGCGCGAGGTAGTCGTAGTGTTCGCCGCGGGCGAGGAGCTCGGCGCGAAAGCCGCAGGCCCGGGCGGCACCGGCGAGGGTGTCGAAATCGACATAGAGCCAGCGGAACGGGCGGCCGCGCTCGCCCCGGTAGGAAAAGGTATAGTCGACCTCGCCATAGTAACGGTCGTCGGGGAGGTCGACGAGCTGCCCGTCCTCGTCCTCGAACAGATAGCGGAGGTCCGACGAGTCGGCCAGGACCTGCCCGCCGGGGGCCAGGAGGCTGCGGCAGCGTTCCAACCAGCGGGGCAGGCCGTCGAGCGTGCCGGCCAGGCCGAGACCGTTCATGAGGAAAAGGAGGGTGTCATAGGGCGCGCCGGGCACGTCGCCGTAGAAGTCGGCCAGGTGGGCGGCGGCAACGCCGCGACGGCGCATGGTCTGCACGGCCAGCGGCGAAACGTCGACGGCCGTGACGCGGAGACCGGCGGCCTGGAGCGCCAGGCTGTGGCAACCGGCGCCGGCGCCGACATCGAGCACGCGTCCGCGGCAATGGCGCAGGGCCGTGCGCTCGAGCGGGGCCATGGCCGCCTCGGTGCGGAAAAAGGTGGCGACGGGGAGTTCGTCGTCGTCGAACTGCGGGGAGAGCACCAGAAGACGGTCGGCCGCGCCGCGTTCGTAGAAATCGGAGACCGCCCGCCCTAAGGGATCGGCTGCTGAAGAGTGGGACATATATAATAGGTATAGGTGAGGCGGAACGCCGCACGCCGCGAAGCGGACGGCCGCGCGGGAAGGCGAACGCCGGAAAAGGGAAAAAACAAGGGCCCGACACTCCGGTGGAAATATCGGGCCCCTTAAAGGTCTTACAATACAGGGCGCGGGAATCAGGACGCTGCCTGCGCCTCCTCTTCCTGCTGTTGCAGCTTCTCGTACTCGTCGGCGTCGCCCACGATGATTTTCGAGAATTCGCGCAAGCCGGTACCGGCGGGAATGAGGTGACCGCAAATCACGTTCTCCTTCATGCCCTCGAGATAGTCGGTCTTGCCGCTGATGGCAGCCTCGTTGAGCACCTTCGTCGTTTCCTGGAAGGAGGCGGCGGACATGAAGCTCTTGGTCTGCAACGCGGCACGCGTGATGCCCTGAAGAATCTGGATGGACGTGGCGGCCTGGGCATCGCGCACCTGTACGAGTTTCAGGTCGCGGCGCTTCAGCTGCGAGTTCTCGTCGCGCAGACGGCGGGCCGTCACAATCATGCCCTCCTTCATGGTCTCGCTGTCGCCGGCGTCGGTGACTACCTTCTTGCCCCAGATGCGGTCGTTCTCTTCGATGAAGTCGAGTTTGTCCACAATCTGCTGCTCGAGGAAGCGCGTGTCGCCGGGTTCGTCGATCTGCACCTTGCGCATCATCTGACGGACGATTACTTCAAAGTGCTTGTCGTTAATCTTCACGCCCTGCAGACGGTAGACGTCCTGAATCTCATTGACGATGTACTCCTGCACGGCCGTGGGGCCCTTGATGGCCAGGATGTCGGACGGGGTGATGGAACCGTCGGACAGCGGCGTGCCGGCGCGCACGTAGTCGTTCTCCTGGACCAGAATCTGCTTCGAGAGGGGCACGAGGTACTTCTTGACTTCGCCGAGCTTGGAGGTGACGATAATCTCGCGGTGACCGCGCTTGACCGTACCCATGGTTACTTCGCCGTCGATCTCGGAGACTACGGCCGGGTTGCTCGGGTTGCGGGCCTCGAAGAGCTCGGTCACACGAGGCAGACCGCCGGTGATGTCGCCGGCCTTGCCTACGGCGCGCGGAATCTTGATGAGGATGTCGCCGGCCTTCAGCTTCTGGCCGTCCTCAACAACGATATGGCCGTTGATCGGGAAGTTGTACGTGCGGAGCACCTCGTTACTTTCAAGAAGATTTTTCGCATCGTCACTAATAATGTGGGCCGAAGGCACGCGCCCTCTTTCCTTGGACTCGATGACGATACGTTCGCGAAGACCCGTGGCCTCGTCTTCCTCCACACGATAGGTGACGCCTTCCTTGACATCCTCAAATTTAATGATACCGGCAACCTCGGTCACGATGACGGCGTTGAAGGGGTCCCACTTGGCAATGACGGTGCCCTTCTCCACACGGTCGCCGTCGTTGACAAAGAGCTGGGAGCCGTAGGGAATGTTCTGCGTGGAAAGAATGATGCCGGTATTCTCGTCGATGAAGCGGACTTCGGCCAGACGGCCTACGACAACCTTGCCGGCCGTGCCGTCTTCGTTGGTCACGTCGACCGTCTTCAGCTCCTCGAATTCGAGACGGCTGTCGCTCTTGGCCACAATGGTGGCGTTGGCAGCGGCGTTGCTGGCGATACCACCGGCGTGGAACGTACGGAGCGTCAGCTGCGTACCGGGCTCACCGATAGACTGGGCAGCGATGACGCCGACGGCCTCGCCCTTCTGTACCATGCGGCTGGTGGCCAGGTTGCGGCCATAGCACTTCATACATACGCCGTGCTTGCTCTCGCAGGTCAGCACGGAACGGATTTCGACGCTCTCGATGGGCGAAGCCTCTATCTCGGCCACAATGGGCTCGGTGATTTCCTCGCCGGCGGCTACGATGAGCTTGCCCGTCGTGGGGTGGATAATGTCGTGTACGGAGACACGGCCCAGGATACGTTCGCCCAGGGAAGAAATGACTTCGTCGCCGTCCTTGAGGGCCGTGCAAACGAGGCCGCGGAGCGTGCCGCAATCTTCCTCGGTAATGATGACGTCGTGGGAAACGTCCACGAGACGGCGCGTCAGGTAACCGGCGTCGGCCGTCTTCAGGGCGGTATCGGCCAGACCCTTTCGGGCTCCGTGGGTGGAGATAAAGTACTCGAGCACGGACATGCCCTCCTTGAAGTTGGAGAGAATCGGGTTCTCAATAATCTGTGCGCCTTCGGCACCGGCCTTTTGCGGCTTGGCCATCAAACCACGCATACCGGCGAGCTGGGCAATCTGGTCGGCAGAACCACGGGCTCCGGAGTCGAGCATCATGAACACGGCGTTGAAGCCCTGGTCGGCCTCGGTCATCTGCTTCATGAGGGTCTTCTTCAAATCCGTGTTCACGTGCGTCCAGGTATCGATGACCTGATTGTAACGCTCGTTGTCGGTGATGAAACCCATGTTGTAGTTCATCGTAATCTGCTCAATCTCGTCGTTACCGCGCTGGACGATTTCGGCCTTCTCCTTCGGGATAATGATATCGTCGAGGTTGAAGGAAAGTCCGCCTTCGTAGGCCATGCGATAACCCAGGTTCTTGATGCCGTCGAGGAAGTCGCAGGCACGGGCCATGCCGACCGCCTTGATGACGCGCGAAATGATGTCGCGCAGGGACTTCTTGGAAATGATGGTATTCACGAAACCGACTTCGCGCGGGATGATTTCGTTGACAATGACGCGGCCGACCGAGGTCTCGACGAGGTGCTTGCAGGGCGCGCCGTTCTCGTCGAGGTCGTCCACCATGACCTTGACCGGGGCGTGTACGTCGACGCGCTTCTCGTTGTAGGCGATGATGGCTTCCTCCGGGCCGTAGAACGTCAGGCCGGCCCCCTTGGAACCGGGACGGAGTTTCGTAATATAATAAAGGCCGAGGACCATATCCTGCGAGGGCACCGTAATCGGCGCACCGTTGGCGGGGTTCAGGATGTTGTGGCTCTGGAGCATCAGCATCTGCGCCTCCAGAATGGCTTCGTTGCTCAAGGGCAAGTGGACGGCCATCTGGTCGCCGTCAAAGTCGGCGTTGAACGCGGTACAGGCCAACGGGTGGAGCTGAATGGCCTTGCCCTCGATGAGCTTCGGCTGGAAGGCCTGGATACCGAGACGGTGAAGCGTCGGCGCACGGTTGAGGAGAACGGGATGGCCCTTCATGACGTACTCCAGGATGTCCCAGATGACGGGCTCGCGGCGGTCTACAATCTTCTTGGCGCTCTTGACGGTCTTGACAATGCCGCGCTCAATGAGCTTGCGGATGATGAACGGCTTGTAGAGTTCGGCGGCCATGAGCTTGGGCAAACCGCACTCGCCCATCTTCAGCTCCGGACCGACGACAATGACGGAACGGGCGGAATAGTCGACGCGCTTACCGAGCAGGTTCTGACGGAAGCGGCCCTGCTTTCCTTTCAGATAGTCGGAAAGGGACTTGAGCGGACGATTGCTGTCGCTCTTCACGGCGCTGCTCTTGCGGGAATTGTCGAAAAGGCTGTCGACGGCCTCCTGGAGCATTCGCTTCTCGTTGCGCAGGATGACCTCGGGCGCCTTTATCTCCAGCAAGCGCTTGAGACGGTTGTTGCGAATGAGGACGCGGCGGTAGAGGTCGTTCAGGTCGGACGTAGCGAAGCGGCCACCGTCGAGCGCGACGAGCGGACGCAGGTCGGGCGGCGTCACGGGGATAATCTTCATGATCATCCACTCGGGACGGTTGCGGTCGCGGCTGGAGCGGAAGGCCTCGACGACCTGGAGCCGCTTCAGGGCTTCGTTCTTGCGCTGAACGGAGGAGTCAGAATTGGCGCGGGCACGCAGTTCGTAGGACAAGTCGTCAAGGTTCAGGCGGCAAAGCAGGTCGTAGACCGCCTCGGCGCCCATCTTGGCGATGAACTTGTTCGGGTCGGTGTCCTCCAGATACTGATTGTCCTTCGGCAATTTCTTCAGAAGGTCGAGATACTCGTCCTCGGTCAAGAGGTCGTTGGCCGCCACCTCGTCGGAAAGCACGCCGGGCTGGATAACGATATAACGCTCGTAATATATAATGGAGTCCAGCTTCTTCGTCGGGAGGCCCAACAGATAGCCTATCTTGTTGGGGAGAGAGCGGAAGTACCAGATGTGGGCCACAGGCACGACCAACTGGATATGACCGGCACGCTCGCGACGCACCTTCTTCTCCGTCACCTCAACACCGCAACGGTCGCAGACAATGCCCTTGTAGCGGATGCGCTTGTACTTGCCGCAGTGGCACTCGTAGTCCTTGGTAGGACCGAAAATGCGCTCGCAGAAAAGTCCGTCGCGCTCGGGCTTGTAGGTACGGTAATTGATGGTTTCGGGTTTCAACACCTCGCCATACGAATTGGCCAAAATCTCTTCGGGGGAAGCCAGCCCGATGGTGATCTTAGTAAAGTTGCTCTTTATTTTATTATCTCTCTTAAATGCCATATCGTGTTTGTGTATGATCGTATGTAATGCGTTCAAACTCGGATTATTCCAGCGTAATACTCAAGCCCAGGCCACGCAACTCGTGCAGGAGGACGTTGAGAGATTCGGGAATGCCTGGCGTTGGCATGGGATCGCCCTTGACGATGGCTTCGTAGGCTTTGGAACGGCCAACGACGTCGTCGGACTTGATGGTAAGAATCTCCTGAAGTACGTGGGCCGCACCGAACGCCTCGACGGCCCAGACCTCCATCTCACCAAATCGCTGACCACCGAACTGTGCTTTACCACCAAGGGGTTGCTGTGTGATGAGAGAGTACGGACCAATGGAGCGGGCGTGCATCTTGTCCTCGACCATGTGGCCCAGTTTCAACATGTAGGTGATGCCGACCGTAGCCTTCTGGTCAAAGGCTTCGCCGGTGCCGCCGTCGTAAAGCTGCGTGGAGCCGTAGCGCGGCAGGCCGGCCTTGTCGGTCCACTCGCAGAGGTCCTCGAGCTTCGCGCCGTCGAAGATAGGCGTGGCGAACTTGACGCCCAGGCGCTTGCCGGCAGCTCCCAGCACCGCCTCAAAGATCTGGCCCAAGTTCATACGGGAAGGCACACCCAACGGGTTCAACACGATATCGACCGGCGTACCGTCGGCGAGGAAGGGCATATCCTCCTGGCGGACAATCTTAGAAACGATACCCTTGTTTCCGTGGCGGCCGGCCATTTTGTCGCCGACGCCGATCTTACGCTTCTTCGCCACGTAGACCTTGGCCATCTGGATGATGCCGGAGGGCAATTCGTCGCCGATGGTAATGGCGAACTTCTTGCGCTTCAGCACGGCGTCCATGATGTTGTATTTCTTCAAATAGTTGATGACCAGCTTCCGGACGAGTTCGTTGGTATGTTCGTCGTCCGTCCAATTGCTCAACTGCACGGAGGTGTAGTCCAGGCTGTTCAGGACGCTCTTGCCGAACTTGGCTCCCTTGGCGATGACCTCCGTACCAATATTGTCCTTGACGCCCTGCGACGTCTTGTCCTGGACGAGGGTCAGCAACTTGTCAATCATCAAGGCCTTCAGTTCGGCGGCCTCCTGTGCGAAGTCGTCGTCGAGTTTCTGGAGTTTCACCTTGTCTGCGGCCTTGGACGAACGGTTCTTGATGGCCTTGGCGAACAAGCGCTTTCCGATAACGACGCCCGAGAGCGAAGGATTCGCCTTGAGGGAAGCGTCTTTCACATCGCCGGCCTTGTCGCCGAAAATGGCGCGCAGCAACTTCTCCTCCGGCGTGGGATCGCTCTCGCCCTTCGGCGTGATCTTACCAATCAGGATGTCGCCGGGATTTACACGGGCACCGATGCGGATGATACCGTTGTCGTCGAGATCCTTCGTAGCGTCCTCGCTCACATTGGGGATGTCGTTGGTCAGTTCCTCCATGCCGCGCTTGGTCTCACGGACTTCGAGCGAGAACTCATCGACATGGACGGAAGTCAGAATATCCTCGCGGACCATGCGCTCGTTGAGCACGATGGCATCCTCGTAGTTGTAGCCCTTCCACGGCATGTAGGCCACAAGCAGGTTGCGACCCAAGGCCAATTCGCCGTTCTCCGTGGCATAACCTTCGGTCAGGATGTCGCCGGCCTTCACGCGCTGTCCCTTCTCGCAGATGGGGCGCAGGTCGATCGTCATATTCTGGTTCGTGCGGCGGAACTTCGGAATCTTGTATTCCTTGGTGGCGGGCTCGAAGCTAACGAACTCTTCCTCTTCCGTACGGTCGTACGTGATGCGGATGGTGGTAGCGTCAACATATTCTACGACACCTTCACCCTCGGCGGTGATCATGGTGCGGGAATCCTCGCATACCTGCTTCTCGATGCCGGTGCCGACGATAGGCGCTTCGGAACGGATGAGCGGAACGGCCTGGCGCATCATGTTCGATCCCATCAAGGCGCGGTGGGCGTCGTCGTGTTCCAAGAAAGGAATCAACGAGGCGGCGATAGAGGCAATCTGCTGCGGCGACACGTCCATCAGTTCCACCTGCGAAGGCGGCACTACCGGATAGTCCGCATCCTGGCGGCACTTCACCTTGTCGCGAATGAAGGTTCCGTCGTCGCGCAACGGGGCGTTGCCCTGGCCGATAATCTTGCCTTCCTCCTCTTCGGCCGAAAGGTAGACCACGTGGTCGTTGTCCAGGCCGACGCGCGAGTCGGAGACCTTGCGGTACGGGGTTTCGATGAAGCCCAGGTCGTTGATCTTGGCGTAGACGCAGAGCGAAGAAATCAGACCGATGTTCGGGCCTTCCGGCGACTCGATGGGGCAGAGGCGGCCGTAGTGGGTGTAGTGAACGTCGCGCACCTCGAAGCCGGCACGCTCGCGGGACAGACCGCCAGGACCGAGGGCCGAGAGACGGCGCTTGTGCGTTACTTCGGCCAGCGGGTTGGTCTGGTCCATGAACTGCGAGAGGGCATTCGTGCCGAAGAACGAGTTAATGACGGAAGAAATGGTCTTGGCGTTAATCAGGTCGGTCGGCGTGAAGACTTCGTTGTCACGGACATTCATGCGCTCGCGAATGGTGCGGCTCATACGGGCCAGACCGATGGCGAACTGATTGGAAAGCTGCTCGCCCACGGTTCTGACGCGGCGGTTGCTCAAATGGTCGATGTCGTCCACCTGTGCTTTCGAGTTAATCAGTTCTACGAGGTACTTGATAATCTCCGTGATGTCCTCGCGCGTCAGCACACGGACGTCGATGTCGGTGGAAAGGCCGAGCTTCTTATTAATACGGTAGCGGCCTACCTCACCCAGGTCGTAACGCTTTTCCGAGAAGAAGAGGTTATTGATGACCTCCCGTGCGCTGGCATCATCGGCCGGGTCGGCATTACGCAACTGGCGATAGATGTAGAGCACGGCTTCCTTCTCCGAATTACACGGGTCCTTCTGCAACGTGTTAAAGATGATGGAGTAGTCCGAAGCGGAGGCTTCCTCGTGGTGTATCAGGATAGACTGTACCCCACTCTCTATAATTTCATCAATATGCTCGGCCTCCAGAACCGTCTCGCGGTCCAGAATCACCTCGTTGCGCTCGATGGAAACAACTTCGCCCGTATCTTCGTCGACGAAGTCCTCTACCCAGCTTTTCAGGACACGGGCAGCCAGCTTCCGGCCCAGCACCTTCTTCAGGTTGGCCTTGTTGACCTTCACCTCTTCCGCCAAATTGAAAATCTGGAGGATGTCCTTGTCCGTCTCGAAACCTATGGCGCGGAGCAGGGTGGTAACGGGCAACTTCTTTTTTCGGTCTATGTAGGCGTACATCACGTTGTTGATGTCCGTCGCAAATTCAATCCACGAACCCTTGAACGGGATGATGCGCGCCGAATAAAGCTGCGTGCCGTTAGCATGGATGCTCGACCCAAAGAATACTCCCGGAGAACGGTGTAGCTGCGAAACGACGACGCGCTCGGCACCATTGATAATAAAGGTCCCATTGTCGGTCATGTAGGGGATAGGGCCGAGGAAGACGTCCTGCACTACGGTGTCGAAATCCTCGTGGTCGGGGTCCGTACAGTACAGTTTCAGTTTCGCCTTGAGGGGCACACTGTAGGACAGGCCGCGCTCGAGACACTCCTCGATGCTGTAACGGGGCGGGTCGATATAATAATCGAGGAACTCTAATACAAAGTTATTGCGCGTATCCGCGATGGGGAAGTTCTCCGCAAAGACTTTGTACAAGCCGTCATTCTTACGTAACTCTGAGGGCGTGTCGAGCTGCAGGAAATCCTTGAAAGACTTTAACTGAACGTCCAAGAAATCAGGATAGGGCATCGGATTCTTGACGGACGCAAAGTTCACACGTTGGTTAATGACTCTGGAAGACATTCGATGAATTATAGGATTGAACTTATTTTATAGACACAAAAAGGTTAAGAACCCTCTACCAGAGGATTCTTAACCATGCCCCATATTGGGGATACTATCTTAGGCGATTTCTACCTCAGCACCGGCGTCCTCGAGGGCCTTCTTCAGTGCTTCAGCTTCTTCCTTGCCAACGCCTTCCTTCAGTTTGCTGGGAGCGCCGTCAACGAGGTCCTTAGCTTCCTTCAAGCCAAGACCGCAGGCTTCCTTCACAGCCTTAACAACCTGCAATTTAGCAGCACCAGCGCTCTTGAGCACTACGTCGAACGACGTCTTCTCCTCAGCGGGAGCAGCGGCGGCTGCAGCAGGACCGGCAGCAACTGCAACAGCTGCAGCGGCGGGTTCAATACCATACTCGTCCTTCAGGACCGTTGCCAATTCGTTAACTTCCTTTACTGTCAAATTTACCAATTCTTCAGCAATAGCTTTGATATCTGCCATTTTCTTTTAATTATTTAATTTGTTTTGTATCGAATTTGTTATGCCGGCGCAGCGTTATTCAGGACGCTCGCCCAAAGTTTTAAGCACACCGTGGATGGTCTGTCCAGCAGACTGGAGTGCGGAAACGACATTCTTCGCGGGCGATTGCAACAGAGCAACCACTTCTGCAAGAACTTCGGCCTTGCTCTTGATGGCACAGAGTGCATCGAGCTGATCGGCACCCACATAGAAGCCTTCCTCAGCATAGGCGGCCTTCAGTGCAGGAACGCCACTCTTACCGACTTCCTTAATCAACTTGGCCGGAACGTTAGCTACCTCGCTGAAGAATACGGCGGTCGTACCCTTCAGGCAGTCGTAGAGCGGAGAGAAATCTACCTCAGACGCCTCGAAAGCCTTGTGGAGCAAGGTATTCTTAACCACGACCATCTTGATCTGTGACTCAAAGCACTTGCGGCGCAGGGCGCTCGTGGCTTCGGCATTCATGCCCGTCACATCAACAAGATAGAAGTGAGGGAACTCCTTCAGTTTAGCACCAAGTTGTTCTATGATTAAAGCTTTATCTTCCTTTCGCATGGTCCTTTAGTTTAATTTTCGTCAACAGACTTGGGGTCAATCTTAATACCCTTACTCATCGTGGAGGAAAGATAAATGCTCTTGATATACGTACCCTTCGCCGTTGTAGGTTTCAGCTTGATGATGGTAGCGATAAACTCCTTGGCGTTACCGAAAATCTGGTCGGCCGTAAAGGACACCTTACCGATGGAAGTGTGTACAATACCCGACTTGTCCACCTTAAAGTCAATCTTACCCTGCTTTACCTCACGGATGGCTTTGGCTACATCCATTGTTACAGTACCGCTCTTGGGGTTAGGCATCAAGCCGCGGGGACCGAGCACACGGCCCAGCGCACCGATTTTACCCATGATGGAGGGCATCGTGATGATGACATCAACGTCCGTCCAGCCACCTTTGATTTTATCGATGTATTCTTCAAGACCTACGTAGTCGGCACCGGCTTCCTTCGCAGCAGCTTCCACCTCAGGCGGGCAGAGACAGAGCACGCGCACCGTTTTACCCGTTCCGTTCGGAAGGGAAACGACGCCGCGGACCATCTGATTGGCTTTGCGAGGATCTACGCCGAGGCGTACGTCGATATCCACAGAGGCATCAAACTTGGTCGTGGTGATTTCCTTCACCAAAGCCGAAGCTTCTTTCAAGGTGTAAGCTTTCCCTGCTTCAATCTTGTCAGCCACCGACTTCTGATTCTTTGTCAGTTTACTCATTTTTCAAAAATTGAAGTTTAATCTATTAACCCGGGAAATCTCCCTTGATTGTGATACCCATACTGCGAGCGGTTCCTGCGACCATCTTCATGGCAGACTCTACAGTGAAACAGTTCAAGTCGCGCATTTTGTCTTCCGCGATAGTCTTGACCTGTTCCCATGTAATCTCGCCAATCTTAGAACGGTTCGGCTGAGCGGAGCCGCTTTTCTTCTTGGTAGCTTCCAGCAGTTGGATTGCCACAGGAGGCGTCTTTACGACAAACGTAAAGGACTTGTCATTATAGTAAGTAATGACGACCGGCAATACCTTGCCTGCCTGCTCCTGCGTTCTGGCATTGAACTGCTTGCAGAAATCCATGATGTTGATACCCTTAGAACCTAAGGCAGGACCTACGGGAGGAGATGGATTTGCAGCGCCGCCTTTAATCTGTAATTTGATTAATCCAGCAACTTCTTTCGCCATTTCTGTTTATTATTATTGGGATTTATGAAAGAGCTCAGGCACGTAACACTACCCTTACTCCTTCGCTATTTGCATAAAACCTAAATCGAGGCCGGTTCCGCGCCCGAAAACCTTTACCGTCACCGTTACTTTCTTCTTCTCCGGGTCGATTTTCTCAATCACCCCGGTGAAGCCGCTGAACGGACCTTCGGTAACTTTTACAGACTCGCCTACCGTGAAGGGGATAGCAGTCTCGACAGCTTCCTCCTGCATCTCGTCTACCTTGCCTAAAATTCTGTTCACTTCGCTCTGACGCAAAGGGGTCGGATTGTCCAAGCCGCCCAAAAAGCCTAACACGTTAGGCGTATTGCGCAACTCATGGGCAATCTCACCGACCAAACGGGCTTCCACCAAGACGTAACCGGGCAGGTAATTGCGTTCTTTGACCACGCGTTTCCCGCCCCGCACCTGGAGGACCTTCTCCGTAGGTATCAGCACCTGCGCAACATGGCCGCCCAAGCGGCCATTCTTAATCTCTGCGTCGATGTACTCCTTAACCTTGGATTCCTTCCCGCTGACTGCACGCAAAACGTACCAAGACATTTCTACTTCAGCCATGTTAATCAGAATTTTATGCTATAAATAGCCTGCATGAGGGTCTCGAAAACCTTATCCTCGACAAACACGATCAGTGCAATAATAATGGAAGCAATGAGAACTACTATCGCACTATGCGTCAGTTCCTTCCGTGTTGGCCAAGTGGTCTTATGTACTAGCTCTATGTAAGATTCCTTACAAGTAGTGATGATGCTCTTGAACATAGCTTTTCGTTTTTGCACGGGAAGAGAGACTCGAACTCCCGACACCTGGTTTTGGAGACCAGTGCTCTACCAACTGAGCTATTCCCGTAAAAAATAGGCCTCGCCTCAGGACGAGGGCCTATTATTAATTAAGGACTATATTAGTCGATGATTTCGGTGATCTGACCGGAACCTACCGTACGGCCACCTTCGCGGATAGCGAAACGGAGACCTACGTTGAGGGCAACGGCGTAGATAAGCTCTACGGTGATTTCAACGTTATCACCCGGCATTACCATCTCAACGCCCTCGGGCAGATGAATCTCACCCGTGCAGTCCATCGTGCGGAGATAGAACTGGGGACGATACTTGTTGCCGAACGGAGTGTGACGACCACCTTCCTCTTTCTTCAGCACGTAGATGGAAGCCTTGAACTTCTTGTGAGGTTTGATAACACCCGGGTGGGTAATTACCATACCGCGGCGAACTTCGTTCTTGTCGATACCGCGAAGCAGCAGACCTACGTTGTCACCGGCTTCACCTTCGTCAAGAATCTTGCGGAACATTTCGACACCCGTTACAACGGACTTCTTGTCCTCGCCAAGACCCAGAATCTGAACTTCGTCACCTACCTTAACGACACCCGTTTCAACACGACCGGTGGCAACCGTACCACGACCGGTGATAGAGAACACGTCCTCTACCGGCATCAAGAAGGGCTTATCCTTATCGCGAACCGGCTCCTGAATCCAGGTATCAACTGCATCCATCAAAGCCATTACAGAGTCTTCCCACTTAGCTACACCGTTAAGAGCGCCAAGGGCAGAACCGCGGATGATAGGCGTATCCTCCTCGAAGCCATACTGCTCGAGCAGCTCGCGCATTTCCATCTCAACGAGTTCCAACATTTCCTCGTCGTCTACCATGTCGCACTTGTTCAGAAATACGACCAGACGGGGAACGTTCACCTGACGAGCCAACAGGATGTGCTCGCGCGTCTGAGGCATAGGACCGTCAGTAGCAGCTACAACGATGATAGCACCGTCCATCTGAGCAGCACCCGTAACCATGTTCTTCACATAGTCGGCGTGACCCGGGCAGTCTACGTGAGCATAGTGACGTTTAGCAGTTTCGTACTCTACGTGAGCAGTATTAATCGTAATACCACGTTCCTTTTCCTCGGGTGCGTTATCAATCTGATCAAACGACTTGATTTCGTCAGACTTGGTAAAACCCTTTTCAGCCAACACTTTCGTAATGGCAGCGGTCAAGGTCGTCTTGCCGTGGTCCACGTGACCGATGGTACCGATGTTAACATGCGGTTTGGTACGCTCAAAATGTTCTTTAGCCATAGCTTTATAATTAAAATATGAATGAATTATCCAATCTATACAGCACGAAAGAGCTGTTAGTGAGACTTGAACTCACGACCTCTTCCTTACCAAGGAAGTGCTCTACCGCTGAGCTATAACAGCAAAAATAATGAGCGGAAAACGGGACTCAAACCCGCGACCCCCAGCTTGGAAGGCTAGTGCTCTATCAACTGAGCTATTTCCGCAACACCGTTAACGGTGTGGGCAAAGATGGATTCGAACCACCGAAGGCGTACGCCAGCAGATTTACAGTCTGCCCCATTTGGCCACTCTGGAATTTGCCCTTTCCGAGAACGCAGTCGGCAAAAAAATTGCAGCCGACGAGAACTGGCCTCGAAACGGCTGCAAAGTTAGACATTATTTTTTACGTGCAAAACTTTTTGACCGTTTTTTTATTTAGCGCGTTGTTTTTCCTTGTATTTCTCGGCCTGGCGCTGCAAGGCTTCTACGCACTGGTCTACACCTTCCTCAAACGTGTCGCAGACTTTCTCGGCATGCAGCTTGTTGGCGCCGGGCACGTCGATGCGGATGGCAACCTCTTTATTCATGGCGGTCTCGGGTTTCACTACCTTGAGAATGACTTCGGCCGTCGTGGCGCTGTCGCAGCTCTTGGCAAGTTTGCCCACTTTCTTCTCAATAAACGCATGCAACTTTTCGGTTGCGTTGAAATGGATGGACTGGATTCTGATTTCCATAATGACCTCCTTTTTATTATACGCTCCTTGCGGGGCGAGGTTCTACGTTGGACGCGTCGGCGTCACTGGGCGCCGGGCGCCGTGATCAAGATGTTGATAGGGCGAATATAGTAAATTCAAGAACAGGAACCAAGCGCACGACGGCTTTTCTTGCCGCGTGTAACATTTTTTAGTTCATCGGTCGGCGTTATTCACGTTTTTCGCCCTCTCCGTCTCGCGCGGGTGGGCCTGGGCATAGACGGCCTTGAGCTCTTCAAACGTAGTGTGGGTGTAAACCTCGGTGGCCGCGAGGCTTTCGTGCCCGAGCAGTTCGCGCACAGCCTCCAGGTCGGCCCCGTTGTTGAGCATGACGGTGGCAAAGGTGTGGCGCAGCACGTGTGGCGAACGTTTGCGCTGCGTCGTCACGGCGGACAGCCAGTCGTGAACGATGCGCCGCGCCTCGGCCGCCGTGAGGCGCCGGCCGCGGGTGTTGCAGAACACGGGCCCGTCGGCGGACAGGCCCTCGTGGTCCAGCAACGCGAAGAAGCGGCCGAAGGCGTCCGCCAGTTCGGGCCCGAAGGGGACCACGCGCTGCTTGTTGCGCTTGCCCGTCACCTTCAGTTCGCGGCCGGACAGGTTGATGTCGCTGCCGTCCAACCCGACCAGCTCGGAGACGCGGATACCCGTGGTGTAGAACACCAGGAGCATCAGATGGTCGCGGTGGCCGCGGAACGTGTCCGGGAAGGTGACATCGTCCAGCAGGTGGTCCATCTCGGTGGCCTTGAGGAATACGGGCAAGCGGCGCGGCACTTTCGGATTCTGCACCCGCTGCATGGGATTGTGCGCCAGGTGGCCCGTCAGGAGCTGGTAGCGGTAGAACGCCCGGAGCGCACTCAGTGCGCGGCGCACCGTTTGCGGTTGCAAGCCGCCCTGTATGCGCGCGGCCATCCACCGGCGCACGACGTCGGCGTCTACGCTCTCCCAGGTCAGGCCGCTGTCCAGGCTTTGGAAAAATTGGCTGAAATCGTTCAACCCAGTCCGGTAGGAACGCACCGTCTCGGCGGAGTAGCCACGATCCGCCGTGAGGTATTGCAAGAAATCATTAACGGCATCCATAGGATTTGCTTTTTGAGAAAGGAGGTCACGCGGAGAAGTTGCGGCGCGTGGGGAACCGCCGGCAACCGGCGGAAGTCCGCGACGCGGCAGTCGTGGAGAAAACGCAAAGCCGGCGACCTTCCGGACAGGACAAGCCCGGGGAACAACGGGGCCTATCCACGTAAAAACGGGGCTAAGCCCCGTACGCACGGGCCTTAGGCCCGTTGTCGCAGAGCGTATGGCGACGGAAGGGGCACGCGGCACAGCAGAGTTTCCCGCCACCCCGCCGCGAAGGCGGACGCATGGCCGCACCGGGCAGATTGGCGAAGCGGCCGCGGACCATATAGAACAGAAAAGGATGCACCGGCCGTGGCCTTTGCATCCTTTGTTGGGTCAATCGTTATGCCGTGGGCAACTTAGTCCTCAGCAGCTCTGAGCTTCTGGACATAGATGGCATGTTCTTTGGCCAGACGCTTGCGAACGGAGGGCTTGTCAAACTGCTGACGGGCACGAAGTTCCTTGATTACACCGGTTCTTTCAAATTTTCTCTTGAATTTCTTGAGGGCGCGTTCAATGTTTTCGCCTTCTTTCACGGGTACTACGATCATTGCTTGTTTTTATTTTGTTTCGTTATTACTAATTCACCGAATGCTTGCGGGTTGCAAAAGTACGCAATAAATTCTTATTCAGCAAATTTTGCCCGTTATTTTTCATGTTCTCTTTCTTCCGGCTCCGATTTTACTACATGGACGGTCTGCTGCGGGAAGGGGAAGTCGATGCCCAGCTTGTTGAACGTATCGTAGATGTGATTGAACGTCTCGTGATATACGCCCCAGTAGTCCTCGGTCTTCACCCAAACGCGGACCACAATGTTCACGCTGCTGTCGGCCAGGGCGCTGACGGCAATGAACGGGGCCGGTTCGGCCAGGATGCGGCTGTCCTCGCTGAGCGCCTGGGCGATGGCCAGACGGGCACGCTCCACGCTCTCGCCGTAGTCGATGCCGATGGTCCACTCCACGCGCCGCGTCTTGTTGCGGGTGTAGTTGATGATTACGGCGGTACACATGCTGCCGTTAGGGATATAGACGACTTTGTTGTCGCCCATGGTCAGCAGGGTGTGGAAAATCTGGATTTCCTGGACCTGCCCCTGTACACCCTGCGCCTCTATCCAGTCGCCGACTTTGTAAGGTTTGAACAGGAGGATGACAAGGCCGCCGGCAAAATTCTGCAGATTTCCGGAGAGGGCCATACCGATGGCGACACCGGCCGACGCGAGCAGAGCGGCGAACGAGGTGGTATTAATACCGAGGGCGCCGATAACAGAGACAATCAGCAGGAGGGTGAGCAGGATGTTGACCAGGCTGCGGAGGAATCCCTGCACGCTGGCGTCGATGGTGCGCCGCGAAAGCATGCGGGCCACGAGGCGGTTCAGGAACTTGACCAACAGCCCGCCGACAATCAGGACGACGAGCGCCATGAGCAGGTGCTTTCCGGCTACGATACCCCAATCGAGCAGACGTTGCAGGATGAGGTCGACTTTCTCGGCAGTCGTTTCGGTCTGGGCCGCTTGAAGGAATGCGTACATAGAAATATAAATTAGGCGTGCCGCAGTCCGGCACGCCGGTGATGGATTTTCGTCAAAACGATATTACCGTTCCGTAGTTTTGCCTAAAAGACTTCTCGTGCGCCGGTTACCGACCGCGGCGAGAAGGCAGAGAGGGGCATTGCCCGGACCTCCGGCCGCGATGAGGGGAGGTATCAATCGGCGATGATACGGCGGGCGCCCAGATAGCGGCGGGAATAATAGGCCGAATTGGAATCGCTCACGATGACGCCCGTGCGGGCCGCGTGGATGAACTTGAACCCGTGGCCCTCGGGGTCTACGTCGGTGACGATGCCCACGTGACCGACGGTGCGACGGGACGCGGAACCGCCGAAGAAGACGAGGTCGCCTTTCTGCAAGTCGGCAATGTTCTTAATGGGGGTGCCTTCCTGATACTGCGTGCGCGAGGAACGGCTGATGGGGATGTTTTCCAAACGATAGATATAGCTCGTGAAACCGGAACAATCGAAAGCGGAAGGGCCGCTGTGACCGGCACGGTAGCGCGCGCCAAGATATTGCAGCGCGGTTTGTACAATGGCTTCGCCTTCTTCGTTGGAGGTCTTGAGCGGAGCGGAGGGGGCGACTTCGGGGGCAGCGGCTACGGCGGGAACTTCCTTTACAAAACGTTCGGCCGATGAGCGAGCGGGCAGTTCGTCCGTACCCGTGGTCTGGGCACAAGCGAACATCGCTCCCACGAAAGTCGCTAATATTCCTACGGTGATTCTCTTTATCTGCACAATCATTAATCTTTTAGGCTATTCTACTAATGACGTTGACAAATTTACAAAATAGACTTCTCAAAACCAAATTTGCCGGGATAAAAATTGGCAACAAAAAGTGTGCCAAATTAAGGCTCGAGCAATAAAACCTTATCCGCCAGAAGTTTCCAAGGATTAACTGATTTTTTGGAATAACCTGTTACCTGAAACCGTCAAGGTTCATTTCGTGGCCGCCCAGTCGACGCGACTGCACAAAAAGAAAAGATTAGCGCAAAAGTACTGATCCTCCATAAGTTCTACGATTCCCGGCCAGCTTCGACTGCGTTTCATGAATAACTTGCCATACCTGAGCCGGGGCCTTGCTGTCGCAGCCGCGGCAACCGCTCTGTACCACTTGCTGGGGCCAGTGCCGCCGTGGGACGCTATACCATAGCGACTAAAAATATACAGCTCGCCCGTGCAACACCAATATATAATATAGGTGTACCCCGGCCGCAGGACTACCTCCAGCACACCGTTGGCTTCAACGGTAACGTAGGAAGGGTATCCCGGCCACAGTACCGTTCCTTCCCCAGCCGCCACGTTTTCCGACTGTACGGCAGCCGCAACGATAGTACGGCAGCTGCACACGATTGTACAACAGCCGCCACCCGGTTGCACGGCAGCCGCACCCGGTAGTACGCTCTTTCTTTAACGACACGTGCCGCGCGGCGTTTCCTTTAATGGCTGCCGCCCAAATTCCTGCATCTCCGGCACGTACTCCTACGGCCCGAACTTCTGTCCCATCCCGTCTCCGCCGCATCCATAGCCCAGCGGTAAACATACAAAAATCCCCCGCAAAGAATTTCTTCCTTGCGGGGGATGCTATCTTAAAACGGCGGCGACCTACTCTCCCACAGC
>USPK01000023.1 GCA_900556465.1 uncultured Prevotella sp.
ACGCTGGCGCTCGAAGGCGGCGCGCTGCCGCGACAGGGCGGACCGCAGCGAGTCGAAGGCCGGACGCTGGCGCTCGAAGGCGGCGCGCTGCCGCGACAGGGCGGACCGCAGCGAGTCGAAGGCCGGACGCTGGCGCTCGAAGGCGGCGCGCTGCCGCGACAGGGCGGACCGCAGCGAGTCGGGGGACACGCTGTCGGCCGCTGGGAGGACAGCACATGGAGCGGTGGCGGCGGACGTCCGCGCCAATGCCCGAGACGGGAGGGTCAGGAGGACTGCCATGCCGGTAAGGGCAAGTGTGACGAGAATACGTTTCATAAACTTGATATTTTAATGATGTAACTTCTCAGACCAATAGGTAATGTTTTGGCAAATATAGACATTCCCTGCTTGACAGATGTTTTTCTTAACCTATTTAACACGCGTTCCGGTCTACGCCGCGCGCGCCGCGCAGAATCTCCGACCGGCTACAGACGCGAAGTCCCCGCTGCGGACTTGCCGCAGCGGGGACTCTCACACATATAGTGGCCTTTTCAGGCGATATTAGCCGATAGTCGGTCAGTCGTGCATCTTGGCCTTGATGAACTCGCGGTTGAGGCGGGCAATGTTGGACACCGTCTCGTTCTTGGGGCAGACGGCCTCGCAAGCTCGCGTGTTGGTACAGTTACCGAAGCCGAGCTCGTCCATCTTAGCGACCATGGCCTTGGCACGGCGGGCAGCCTCGGGACGGCCTTGCGGCAGAAGTGCGAGCTGGCTCACCTTGGAGCTGACGAAAAGCATGGCGGAACCGTTCTTGCAGGCAGCAACGCAGGCGCCGCAGCCAATGCAGGTGGCGCAGTCCATAGCCTCGTCGGCGTTTTCCTTCGGGATGAGGATGTTATTGGCATCCTGCGGCGCGCCGGTGCGGACGCTGATGTAGCCACCGGCAGCCTGAATCTTGTCGAAGGCGGAGCGGTCTACCATACAGTCCTTAATGACGGGGAATGCGGCGGAGCGCCAGGGCTCTACGGTGATGACGTCGCCGTCGTGGAAACGACGCATGTAGAGCTGGCAGGTGGTGGCGCCACGTTCGGTCTTGCCGTGGGGCGTACCGTTAATATAGAGCGAGCACATGCCGCAGATGCCTTCGCGGCAGTCGTGGTCGAAGACGAACGGCTCCTTGCCTTCCTCGATGAGGAGCTCGTTGAGGATGTCCAGCATCTCGAGGAACGAGGTGTCGTCGGGGATGTTCTCCATGTGGCGCTCCTCGAAGTGACCGGCGTCCTTGGGCCCGTTCTGCTTCCAATACTTCAGAGTGAAACTAATATTCTTTGCCATTTTGGTAATGCTTTTGGAATTCTACTACGGGTTAGTTCTTATAGTTGCGGGTCTTGACCTCGATAGCCTCGTACTTGAGGGGCTCCGTGTACTTGACCGGTGCCTTGCCTTCTCCCTGGTATTCCCAGCAGCTGACGTAGAAGCAGTTCACGTCGTCGCGTTTGGCCTCGCCGTCCTCCGTCTGATATTCCACGCGGAAGTGTCCGCCGCAGCTCTCGTTGCGGTTCAGGGCATCGTAGGCAATGAGCTGGCCCATTGTGATAAAGTCGTTCAGACGTATGGCCTTGTCGAGCTCGACGTTGACGCCTTCGAGCTTCGGGATGAAGAGGTTCGTCTCGAACTCCTTGCGGATGTCCTTGAGCTTGGCCAATGCCGTTTCCAACCCTTCCTTGGAACGGGCCATGCCGACGTATTCCCACATGACGTGACCCAGCTCCTTGTGGATGCTGTCTACGGAACGCTTGCCGTTGATGTTCATGAAGTGGTCGATACGGGCCTGCACGCTCTTCTCGGTCTCGACGAACTCGGGAAGGTCGGTGGAGAAGCGGGGAACGGTGATCTGGTCGCTGAGATAGTTCTGGATGGTATAAGGAAGTACGAAGTATCCGTCGGCCAAGCCCTGCATGAGCGCAGAAGCACCGAGGCGGTTGGCGCCGTGGTCGGAGAAGTTGCACTCACCGATGGCGAAGAGGCCCGGAATATTCGTAGAGAGTTCGTAGTCTACCCACAGGCCGCCCATCGTATAGTGGATGGCCGGGTAAATCATCATCGGGTTGTCGTAAGGAGACTCGTCGGTGATTTCCTCGTACATGTCGAAGAGGTTGCCGTAGCGGGCTTCGACAACATCACGGCCCAGGCGCTCGATGGCCTCGGAGAAGTCGAGGAACACGGCAAGGCCGGTGCTGTTGACACCGAAGCCCTTATCGCAGCGCTCCTTGGCGGCACGGCTGGCAACGTCGCGGGGCACGAGGTTACCGAAGGCCGGGTAGCGGCGCTCCAGGTAGTAGTCGCGGTCTTCCTCGGGAATGTCGCGGCCCTTAATCTCGCCGCGCTGCAGCTTCTGGGCGTCCTCCAGCTTCTTGGGCACCCAGATACGGCCGTCGTTACGCAACGACTCGGACATCAGCGTCAGCTTGGACTGCTTGTCGCCGTGAACCGGGATACAGGTGGGGTGAATCTGAACAAAGGCGGGGTTGGCAAAGTAAGCGCCCTTGCGATAAGCGGCGATAGCGGCCGTACAGTTGCAGCCCATTGCGTTTGTGGAGAGGAAGTAGGTATTGCCGTAGCCACCCGTAGCCAGCACGACAGCGTGAGCGGCGAAGCGCTCCAGCTTGCCGGTGACGAGGTTGCGGGCGATAATGCCGCGGGCACGTCCGTCTATAATAACGATGTCCTGCATCTCGTAGCGGCAGTAGAGCTTTACGGTTCCGGCGTGCACCTGGCGCATCAGGGCCGAGTAGGCACCGAGCAGCAGCTGCTGGCCCGTCTGGCCTTTGGCGTAGAACGTACGGCTCACCTGCACGCCGCCGAAGGAGCGGTTGGCCAACAGGCCGCCGTACTCGCGGGCAAAGGGAACGCCCTGGGCAACGCACTGGTCGATGATGTTGGCACTGACCTCAGCCAGACGATAAACGTTGGCCTCGCGAGCACGATAGTCGCCACCCTTCACAGTGTCATAGAACAGACGATACACGGAGTCACCGTCGTTCTGGTAGTTCTTGGCTGCGTTGATACCGCCCTGGGCTGCGATGGAGTGAGCGCGGCGGGGCGAATCCTGGATACAGAAATTGAAGACCTTGAAACCCATCTCGCCAAGAGAGGCTGCGGCGCTGGCGCCAGCCAGACCGGTGCCGACGACAATAATGTCGAGCTTGCGCTTGTTGGCCGGGTTCACCAATTTCTGATGTGCTTTATAATTGGTCCACTTCTGGGAAATAGGACCCTCGGGAATTTTGGAATCTATGTTTGCCATGACGGTTTTGTTTTAAGGATTAATGAGGCCCGAAAGCTTACAGGGAATAACAGCCGCTGCCTGCGACGCAGCCGCCGCAGAAGCAGTAATAGAGGGCAACCACTACGAAGATGAGCATCAGGACCGTGACGTAGACCATGCCAATCTTCTTCCAGCGGTTGAACCAAATCTTGTTGTTCAGACCGAGCGTCTGGAACGCGCTCCAGAAACCGTGCGTCAGGTGGAACCAGACAGCGATGAACCACACGATGTAGAGCACCGTGAATACGGGCTGAGAGAAGGTGTAAGCCATGATACCGGCACCATCCGTCGGATCATAGATTTTTCCGCCCAGGGTTACTTCTGCGGCGTGGCCTTGCAGGATTTCGGCAAACATCATGTTATACCAGAAATTGTAAAGGTGGAGCAGCAGACCGAGCACTACGATAAGGCCGAGCACGAACATGTTCTGCGAGGCCCACTCTACCGTCGCGGGCTTCGAGGTGACGGCGTAGCGGTTGTTGCCACGGGCCGTGCGGTTCTGTAACGTCAGGATGATGGCGTAGACGAAGTGAACCACAACGAGCGCAGCCAGGATGACGGTTGCGAGCACGGCGTACCAGTTAGCGCCAAGCGCCGCGCAGACCGTGTTATAGGCATCCGCGGAGAACAGGGCCACCAAGTTCATGCAGGCATGAAAGGTCAGGAACAGGATCAGTGCAATGCCCGTCACAGACATTATCACCTTCCGTCCGATAGATGAATTAGTTAACCACATAAAAGTTAGAATTAAGTTGATATTTAATAAATTGTTTTCCCATTCCTGCCGAGTATCCCGTGCGACTGGGGTCCATTTTACCCTGCAAAATTAAGGCATTTATCGGGTACTGCAAAATAAAGTTAGAAAAAAGTCGAGAGCGCGGCGGAGAGGGCGCTGAGCGACGGGGAGCGGCCCGAAAATCCGCGGGCTACGGGGCGTTTTCCGCGGGCTACGGCCCGCGTCTGCCGGCCCGGAGGGCGGGGCGTGCGCCTCAGTCGGCCGTCTCCCGGCGCAGGGGATAGTTCCCCCGCAGCTGCTCGAAGGTTTCCGGTTGTGCCCGGAGCGCGTCGCTGTCCCGGCGCGGGTCGTAGAGCCGCAGGCACTCGGCCTCGGCGGGCGTACAGCCGGCCGGCGCGGCGGCCCGGGGATTGTAGCGGAACCCTGCCGGCAACTGCGGCGGACGTATGTCGAACGACAGCGGCCTGCCGAAATGGGCCGCCACGGCCTCGAGGGCCATCCGCGTCCCGTTGGCCTTCCCGTCGGCCGAATATCCCGCGATGTGGGGCGTGGCGAGGTAGGCCTTATATAATAAGGTGTGGTCGATGTCGGGTTCATGCTCCCACGTGTCGATGACGGCCGCTCCCACGCGGCCCTCGGACAGCGCCTCGAGCAAGGCGCCGGTGTCGACCACCTCGCCGCGGCTGGCGTTGATCAGCACGCAGCGGCGGCGCAAGGCCCGGAAGAAGTCCGTCCCGGCCAGGTAGAACGTCGCGTGCGGCCCTGTGCGGACGAGCGGCGTGTGGAAGGTGACGACGTCGGCCTCGCGGGCGATGTCGGCCAGCGTGGCCGTGCAGTCGCGGGCCGGGCATGCCGCCTCCACGGCCGGCGGCATGGGCATGGCCCCTTCGTGGCGGGGCGGGTCGCACAGGAGCAGTTCGCAGCCCCAGAGGCGCAACTCGTCGGCCACCCGGCTGCCCACGTGGCCCACGCCGACCACGCCCACACGGCAGCCGCGCAAGCGCAAGCGCCCCTCGGCCTGCAGGAGGAGCAGGCTGTTGCGCACGTACTGCGCCACGCTGGCGGCGTTGCAGCCCGGGCAGTTGGCCCAGCCGATGCCGGCCTCGCGCAGGTAGGCCGTATCGAGGTGGTCGAAACCGATAGTCGCCGTCGCGATGAAGCGAACGCGGCTGCCTTCGAGCAGGGCGCGGTCGCAGCGCGTCCGTGTCCGGACAATCAGCGCGTCGGCCTCGCGCACATCGGCGGCCGTTATGGCGGCGCCGGGCAGATAGGTCACCGTGCCGAGCCGTTCGGCCCAACCGCGGATAAACGGAATCTTGTCGTCAATCACCAGTCGCATGTCGCCTTGCCCTGTCGGATTATTTCAACTTCGCCGTCTGCGGATTGCGCAGCCCGGTCGCCCCGCGCAGGAAAGCCTTGGCCGAGCCAAAGTTCAGGTACATGTCGAGCCGCACCGGCAGGTGGTTCTTGTCGTCCGTGATGTAGAACGTCACTACCTCTTCCTCCTTGCCCGTCTTCTTGTTCTTCTCCACATAGGAGAACACGAGGCAGCGGTACTCCGTGTCCGAGTCCTCCACCTTGAAGTTCTCCTTCCCGCGGTAAATAATGGACTGCCACTCGTAGTTATGTCCGTCGGCCATGAGGAAGGCAATGCGGTGGCCCACCTTATAGTCCGTCGGGTCGAACGAACGGGCGCGGAGCAGCATGCTTATCATGTCGTAGGCGCAATAGGCGCTCGTGTGCGTGCTCACCTGGGGCTCCTCGTTGTTTTTCTGGTAGCGCATTTTCACCATGCTTTTTCCGTTGGGGTAGGAGTACCACACCTCGTTGCGGCGGTAGGTCTTCCCCTCCAGGGCCCCCTTCCTATAATATAAGGGAGAGAGATTCGTGTGACAGTAAGCCAGCAGCGTGTCGCGCATCACGAAGAAGCGGTCCGCCTTCTTCGAGCCGCGGGTGATGAGATACGTGCGGAAGGCGGGATGTCCCTGGTAGGTCGTCATGGTCGTATTCATCGAGGCCGTCCCCACCTTGATCCAGACAAACTTCCAGTTGAAGTAGAGGTCGTACATCAGCGTCTCGCCACTCTTGAAGGCCGTATTGGGCGAAGCGCACTGCGCCCCGACCGTCGCCGGCACGCCCCAGGCCAGGAGCCAGCAGGCCGTCAGTAAGAGAAAGAGTCTTTTCATATCCACATTATGCTAAAAGGTTACAGGCCCCGGTTCATCGCCGCCGCTCCAGTTCGCGCTCGGCGTTGCGGCTGCGGGCCGACTTCTTGGTTTCCGTCTTTTGTTTGACGAGCTCGCTCGGTTTCTGCCGCGTCAGGGGCAGTTCGTCCACGCGCCAGGTCTGCTCGAAATCCCAATTGGCGCGGATCTCCAGCTTCACGGGGAAGTAGAACACTTCCTCGGGCATGGTGCTGGTGGCATATACGCCCGGGTCCCACTGCCCGTTGCCGTTGCGGTCGTAGAAGAGGCGCAGGTAGTAGCCGCCCGGCTGCACGTAGAAGAAGTCCACCCGTCCGTCGCGGGCCGGCAGCTGGCGTTCCACCTTCGTGTCGGAGCTGAGCAGCTGGACCACGGCCGTGGTGTCCGCCCCCGGCAGGGTGAGGAAGAGCGACCCGAAGTCCTCCTCCTTAGCTATGCCGAAGTCCACCTCGAGCTTTTTGTTGATGTTGCCGGACAGTCCCGTGACGGCTGCCGAGTCAATGCGCAACTTGTAGTTCTGCCCGAAGCGCCACTCGCCCAGCATCGTGAATTCCGTCAGCTTGGTCCCGTTGCTCACCAGCTCGTAGGGCGCCTCCGTCTCCACGCTGTCCACGCGCAACAGCAGGTGGACGCCCGCCGTGTCCAGTCGTGCTATGGGTTCGCCCAACTGGATGAGCACGTTCTGATTGGGCGCCATGGAGCGGTTCGTCGGCACCGTAATCCGCAGATAGTCGCGCGGCGGCGTCTCGTCGGAGTAGTCGCCGCGCTTGTGCCTTCGTTCGCGCTTCTTCTCCCACTTCTCGAGCTCCTCGGCCTTTTGCTTCAGCCGCCGGGCCATGGTCTGGCGCGGCGTCAGCTGGAGCGTGTCGGAGCGCATCACGTTGTGTCCCAGCGAATCGTCGTACGCGTCGTAGCGGTAAACCATGCGGAGCGTGTCGACTACGGGAATCGACGTGTCGCGCAGCCAGTAGGTGATGGTGTCGTTGCCCGCCGAGCGCTCCTCGAGCAGCAGGCTGTCGGCGTTGAAGTTCAGCCCTTCCACCTCGGGGACGCGGGCCGACGGGGCGGTGAAGTAGACGCGGAACCACTCCGGGACGGTGCGCTCCGTCTTGAGAAAATAGCGCCGCGTGTCCTTCTCGTTGAAGGCCAGCAGCACCACGTCGTCCGGCAGATAGTGCGTGTAGGGTATCGTATAGATGGTGTCGTAACGGATGGTGTCGCGCCAGAGCGTGTCGTAGCGCACGTCGGGGAAGGACGAGGTCGTGATGGGCTCGTGCATAAAGGCCATCATCTCTCCGCGGCTCACCTTGAAGTCGTTGTCCATGTCGCGCAGGGCGTAGACGCGGTACGAGCCCGGCGCCACGCCTTTGATGGAGAAGCGGCCGCGGCTGTCGGTGCGTGCCACGCGGTCGAAGGGCTTCGTCGCGAAGGCCGAGTCGGCCAGGTCGGCATGCAGGCCCACGAGGATGCCCTGGATGGGCTCCAGGTTGTCGGCCTGGAGCACGTTGCCCGCCACTTCCATCGTGTCGAGCGTCTCGCCGGTCGAGAAGTAATAGGTGAAGTTGCCCAGCGGATTGCCCTCCGTGGCGTCCTCTATGGCGTCGGAGAAGTCGATGGTATAGGTCGTGTTCTCGCGCATCGTGTCGAGCAGCTCCACCGTAACACGGCGGCCGGAGATGCGTATGTTGGGCACCTCGACCTGAGGGGGCGAGACGACGACCTTCTCCGAAGCGTTCTGTACGCGTATGAGTTCGTCGAACTGTATGGTGACGCGGTGGGCGTCGCTCGAGCGCGTGCCCAGCGCCGGCGACATGCCCACGATGTGGGGCGGCGTCTCGTCGTAGGGGCCGCCGTCGGGGCCCGTGCCGGGATTGGCACAGGCGGCCGCCAGCAACGCCACGAAGAGCAGCAGTGCGGGCCGACGCAAAAGGTTTCGCAGGAATTTCAGCATGGTTCGGTTACGTTTTCTTCGGGAACAGGGGCCCGCGTCAATAGTTCAGGGCGAGCACCTGCTCGATGATGTCGCGGTTGTTGGCCAGGCGGGGCACCTTGTGCTGCCCGCCGAGGCGGCCGCGGCTCTTCAGCCAGTCGTTGAACAGTCCCGGGCGCGCCTTGACCACCTCGAGGGGCTGGAGCGTCAGGTTCTTGTAGCGCTTGGCCTCGTAGTCGGAGTTGATGGTCTGCAGGGCGCGGTCGAGCTCGGCGGCAAACTGCCCGAGGTCGGCCGGCTCGCGCTCGAACTCGATGACCCACTGGTGGCGGCAGCGGCCCTCTTCATCCATGAAGACGGGCGCGGCCGTGTACTCGCTCACAATGGCCCCCGTGGCGCGGCAAGCCTGCTCCAGGCCCCGCTCCGCGTTGTCCACAATCAGCTCCTCGCCGAAGGCGTTAATGAAACTCTTCGTGCGGCCCGAGATGACGAACTTGTAGGGCGCGACCGAGGTGAAGCGCACCGTGTCGCCTATCTGATAGCGCCACAGGCCGCACGAGGTGGAGATGACGATAGCGTAGTTGTGGCCCGGCTCTACGGCCCAGAGGGGCAGCACCGTGGGCTGCGTGCGGCCCACCTCTTCCAGGGGGATGAACTCGTAGAACACGCCGTAGTCCAACATGAGGAGCATGGCCGCGTCGGCGGGGTCGTCCTGCAGGCCGAAGAAGCCTTCCGAGGCGTTGTAGGTCTCCATGTAGTGCATGCGGGGTGAGCGGATGAGGCGGTGATACTGTTCGCGGTAGGGGGCAAACGAGACGCCGCCGTGGAAGAAGACTTCGAGGTTGGGCCAGACTTCTTCGAGCGTCGACTTGCCCGTCAGCTCGAGCACCCGGCGCACGACGGCCATCATCCAGGAAGGTACGCCGCTCAGGTTGGTCACGTTCTGCCGGGAGGCAATCTCGGCGATGCGGTCCCGTTTCTCCTCGAAGTCGGAGAGCAGGGCCACGCGCTTGGGCGGGGTGCGCACCAGGTTGACCAAGGGGTTGATGTTCTCGATGAGGATGGCGCTCAAGTCGCCTACGAGGGAGTGGGGCAAGTTGTAGTTGGGGGCGTGCGAACCGCCCAGGATGAGCGAACGGCCGTCGAAGAGGCGGCTGCCGGGCGTATTGCGCAGGTAGAGGGCCACGGCGTCGCGCCCGCCGGCATAGTGGATGTCGTGCAGGCCGTCGGGGCTGACGGGGATAAACTTACTCTTGTCGTTGGTCGTCCCGGACGACTTGGCGTACCAGCGTACGCGGCCGGGCCAGAGGACGTCGCGCTCGCCGTGGCGCATCCGGTCGATGTGCCCCTTCAGCTCCTCGTAGGTGCTGAAGGGAACGGCGGCGGCAAACTGGTCGTAGTTTTTCACGTCGGCATACCCGTGCTCGTGTCCCCACTCCGTGTCCGCGGCGCGGTCTATCAGGCGGGCCAGGACGCCGCGCTGTATCTCACCGGCCTCGGCGCCATAGCGGTCTATGGTCCGGAGCCGGCCGTTAAAGACTGGTTTTAGGATGTCCGTTAAGTTCATGTTGCGCAATGGCTTTAATGAGAGGCCCCGCGGCGCCGCAGCCCGTCCGCGCGGGCGCGTCGCGACGCACCGGAGCCGCCACAAAGTTAGATATTTTTTTTCATTGCAGGCATAGCGGGCCCGCTCAATGCGACAAATGCGCCCCGGCCCGGGCCCGTGGCGACGCCGCCGGGGCGCCGGGCCACGGGAATAGGGCCAGTTTTTACGGGGCCTATTCCAGTTTTTACGGGCCTTAGCCCCGTGCGCGCGGCAACCGGCCGCGGCGCCGGCGGCAAAGAAGTGGACGGCGGAGGGCGTGTCTCTCAACTTTTATCCTTACCTTTGCACTCTAACCCCAATGACATAATCAGAACCACATCATGGAACACAAACTTTACCTCTACAATACGCTCTCCCGCAAGAAGGAAGAGTTCGTTCCCGTCCATGAGGGCCACGTGGGCATGTACGTCTGCGGCCCCACGGTTTACGGCGACGCCCACCTGGGCCATGCGCGCCCGGCCATCACGTTCGACCTCGTCTTCCGCTACTTGCGCCATCTGGGCTACAAGGTGCGCTACGTGCGCAACATTACGGACGTGGGCCACTTGGAGCACGACGCCGACGAGGGCGAGGACAAGATTGAGAAGAAGGCCAAGCTGGAGCAGCTCGAACCCATGGAGGTGGCGCAGTTCTACACGAACCGCTTCCACGAGGCCATGGCCCGGCTCAACGTGCTGCCGCCCAGCATCGAGCCCCACGCCACGGGACACATCATCGAACAGGAGCAGCTCGTGCAGCGCATCCTGGACAACGGCTTTGCCTACGAGGCGAACGGCTCGGTCTACTTCGACGTGGAGAAGTATAACCGCGCGCACCACTACGGCGTACTCTCGGGCCGCAACCTCGACGACGTGATCAACGCCAGCCGGCAACTCGACGGCGTGGGCGAGAAGCACCACCAGGTGGACTTTGCCCTGTGGAAAAAGGCCCAGCCGGAGCACATCATGCGCTGGCCCTCGCCCTGGGGCGACGGCTTCCCGGGCTGGCACTGCGAGTGCACGGCGATGGGGCGCAAGTACCTGGGCGCACACTTCGACATCCACGGCGGCGGCATGGACCTGGTCTTCCCGCACCACGAGTGCGAGATAGCGCAGGCCGTAGCGGCCCAGGGCGAACCCATGGTGAAGTACTGGATGCACAACAACATGATTACCATAAACGGGCAGAAGATGGGCAAGAGCTTAGGCAACTTCATCACGCTCGAGGAGTTCTTCACCGGACAACACGAGAAGCTCGAACAGCCCTACTCGCCCATGACCATCCGCTTCTTCATCCTCCAGGCCCACTACCGCTCGACGGTAGACTTCAGCAACGAGGCGCTCCAGGCCTCGCGCAAGGGGCTGGACCGCCTCATGGAGGGCATGGCGCAACTGGAACGCATCCAGCCCGAAGCGGGCGGCAAGGTGGACCGCCAGATGGCAGACGAACTGGCCGCGAAGTGCTACGCCGCACTCGACGACGACTTCAACTCGCCCATTGTCATCGGCCACCTGTTTGAGGCCTGCCGCGCCGTGAACCAGATGGCCGACCGCAAGCTCAGCATCACGCCCGAAGGGCTCGAGGCCCTGCGCGCCGTGTTCCACACGTTCGTCCACGACATCCTCGGCCTGCAGCCCGAAGAAACGGGCAACGCGCAGCGCGAAGAGGCGTTCGGCAAAGCCGTCGACTTGCTGCTGGACCTGCGCGCCAAGGCCAAGGCCGAGAAAGACTGGGCCACCAGCGACCAGATACGCAACGAACTCACGGCCTTAGGCTTCGAGGTGAAGGACACGAAGGAAGGGGCCACCTGGCGCCTGGACAAGTGAAGAAGGCGCCGCGGCGCCGCGCTCGGACTACGGATATGGAAAAACGCCATTATACGGTTGTGGCCGGGGCCGTCGTCGGTCCGCAGGGCGTGCTGTGCGCGCGCCGCGGATCGACGGCGTTTGCCTACACGAGCCTGAAGTACGAGTTTCCGGGCGGCAAGGTGGAGCCCGGGGAAACGCCCCGCGAAGCCCTGGCACGGGAACTGCGCGAAGAGCTCGACCTGGAGGTGGACGTAGGGCCGCTCCTGGTCACCGTGGAACACGAATACCCGGACTTCGGCATTACGCTCAGCGTCTACCGCTGTACGCTCCGCTCCGCCGTGATTCACCTGAAGGAACACGCGGACTACGTGTGGCAACGCCCCGACCGGCTCGCCGAGCTCGACTGGGCCGCCGCCGACCGACGGGCCGTAGCGGCCATAAAGTTTTGTTAAATCCTGGACAAAATTCCGCCCGGGCGGGTAGTTTGTAGTATTTTTGTACGATTTTTCGCGACTTGTGCCCTTTCGTGGACAAGCCGCGCCGACCATTTTCAGACTATGGCTAAAAGAAGAAAACGAAACGGAGGCGCTTTCGACACTGTCACTTCTTGCATCAGCACTACGCTCGTGCTCATCCTGCTGGGCACGGTGGTGCTCTTCGTTACGATGGCGGACAACTTCAGCCGCGCCGTACACGAGAACTTTACGGTCGAGGTGCTGCTCGACGACAGCATTTCCACGAAAGAACTGGAACTGCTGCGCAGCGAACTGCTGGCAAAGCCTTACGCTAAGGAAGTGGGCTACATCTCCAAGGAGGAGGGCGCCAAGGAAATGATGGAAATGCTCGGCGACCGGCCCGAGGACTTCCTGGGCAGCAGCCCCATTCCCGCGGAATTCGAGGTGTTCCTCCGCTCCGACTATGCCAACACGGACAGTCTGGACCGCTACATGCCGGCCCTCAAGGCGCAGCCACACGTCAAGGACGTGATTTACCCAATGGACTTGATGGACACGCTCAACGGCACCATCCGCACGGTGAGCCTCGTCCTGCTGGCCGTCGCCGTACTGCTGGCCTTCGTCTCCTTCTCCCTGATCAACGACACCGTACGCATGAGCGTCTACGCCCGCCGCTTCACCATCCACACCATGAAGCTGGTCGGCGCGCGCTGGAGCTTCATCCGCCGCCCGTTTATGGCACGGGCGTTCTGGATAGGCCTCGTGGCGGCGGCCATAGCCGACGGGGCGCTGCTGGCCGGCATGCTCTTCCTGACCCGTATGAATACGAACAACGACTTTGAGGTGGTCACGCCGACGGTAATGTGGACCACGCTGGGGACCGTGCTGGCCTGCGGCCTGCTACTGACGCTGCTCTGCACGTTCTTCTCCGTGAACAAGCACCTACGCATGACGACCGACCAGATTTACCTGAAATAAAGCCGGCACCGTCCGGCACCCCGCGGGCACAGCCCCGACGGCCCGCCCCCTATCCGCACATCAACAACTCCCTGGATATGAGCAACAAAAAAAACTTCGCGTTCGACCGCGTCAACTTCATCCTGCTGGCTATCGGTATGGCCATCGTCATCATCGGTTTCATCCTGATGTCGGGAACCGGCTCGCAGGAACACACGTTTAATCCTGAAATCTTCAACGCCCGGCGCATCAAGGTGGCCCCCGTGGTCTGCCTCTTCGGCTACCTTTTCATGATCTACGCCATTATTCGCCGGCCGCGCGACAAGAAGGACGCCGGACAGCCGAACGTTTCACCTGAAAACACGACAAAGGCATGACCTGGCTGGAAACCATCATCATCGCCGTAGTCGAGGGACTCACGGAATTTCTCCCGGTCTCGTCGACCGGCCACATGATTATCACGCAAAGCCTCCTGGGCGTGGAGAGCACGGACTTTGTCAAGGCGTTCACGGTCATCATCCAGTTCGGCGCCATCCTGTCGGTGGTCTGCCTCTACTGGCGCCGCTTCTTCTACCCCGAGACGATGAAGACGCAGGGCTACACGTGGTGGCAAGCCATCTGGCGCTTCTACCTCCGCCTCATTGTCGGCGTCATTCCCGCCGTAGTCCTCGGGCTCGTGTTCAAGGACTTCATCGAGTCGAACCTTGACAACGTGACGCTGGTGGCGGTGATGCTCATCGTGGGCGGTATCTTCATGCTGTTCTGCGACCGGATTTTCAACAAGGGGGCCGAGGACACGCCGCTCACCCTTAAACGGGCCTTCATCATCGGTCTGGTGCAGTGCGTCTCCATGATACCGGGCGTCTCGCGCTCCCTGGCCACCATCGTCGGCGGTATGGCCCAGAAGCTGACGCGCCGGGCGGCGGCCGAGTTCTCCTTCTTCCTGGCCGTCCCCACCATGTTCGGCGCCACCTGCCTGGAGGGCTACGAGCTCATCCAACAGAGCAACAGCAACCAACTCGTAGAGGGCAACCACTTGGCCATCCTGCTGTTGGGCTGCGCCGTAGCTTTCGTCGTCGCCATCCTGGCCATCAAGTTCTTCATTAACTTCGTCTCGAAATACGGCTTCCAGGCGTTCGGCTGGTACCGTATCATCGTCGGCGCCGTCATACTGGCCCTGGGCTTTGCCGGTATCGAACTGCAAATGGTAGACTAAGAGCGAGGACATGAACTTTCTGACAGGACAGACGCTGGCTTTCGACAAGCCGCTGGGCATGACCTCCTTCGCGCTGGTCGGTAAGGTGCGGTGGCTGCTGACGCGCCGCATGGACGGCCGGAAAATCAAAGTGGGCCATGCCGGTACGCTCGACCCGCTCGCCACAGGTGTGATGGTCGTCTGCACCGGGCGGGCCACCAAGCGCATAGCCCAATTGCAGGAAGGGACTAAGGAATACGTCGCCACGCTACGCCTCGGGGCCACGACGCCCAGTTTCGACCTGGAGCACCCCATTGACGCTACTTTCCCCACGGCGCACATCACCGAGGAGGCCGTGCGCCGTGTCCTCCAGACCTTTACGGGCGACATCATGCAAGTACCGCCGAGCTTCTCGGCCTGCAAGGTGAGCGGACAGCGCGCCTACGACCTGGCGCGCAAAGGCATGGACGTGCCCCTCGAAGCCAAGCCGCTCCACATCGACCTCATCGAATTGACCGACTGCCGGTTGGAGGAGAACGAAATCAGCATCCACGTGGCCTGCTCCAAAGGCACCTACATCCGCGCCCTGGCCCGCGACATCGGCCAGGCCCTCGGCAGCGGCGCCCACCTCACCGCCTTGCGGCGCACCCGGGTGGGCGACTACGACGAAGCCAGCTGCTTCACCCTCGAACGGTTCGAGCAATGGCTCCAGGAAATCGACGTCGAGACAGAACTGCCGAAAAACTGACGCCCCTACTTCCGCCCCCACTTATCGCTACGACTTATGAAGCTCTCACAATTCAAGTTCAAACTCCCACAGGAGAAGATTGCCAAGTATCCGTCCCTGCACCGCGACGAATGCCGAATGATGGTGCTCCACCGCAGGACGGGCGACATCGAACACCGCATGTTCAAGGACATCCTGGACTTCTTCGACGAGCACGACGTCTTCGTCTTCAACGATACGAAGGTGATTCCCGCCCGCCTGTACGGCAACAAGGAGAAAACGGGGGCGCGCATCAAGGTCTTCCTGCTCCGCGAGCTGAACCAGGAGCTGCGCCTCTGGGACGTACTCGTGGACCCCGCCAGGAAAATCCGCATCGGCAACAAGCTCTATTTCGGTGAGGACGACTCTATTGTGGCCGAAGTCATCGACAACACCACGAGCCGCGGCCGTACGCTCCGCTTCCTCTACGACGGCGACCACGACGAGTTCAAACGCTCGCTCTACGCCCTGGGCGAAGCCCCCATCCCGCGCTTCCTGGGCCGCGAGAGCGAACCCGAGGACCTGGAGCGCTTCCAGTGCATCTTCGCCCACCACGAAGGGGCCGTCACCGCCCCGACCACGGGCCTGCACTTCTCCCGAGAGTTGATGAAGCGAATGGAAATCAAGGGCATCGACTTTGCCTACATCACGCTCCACTGCGGACTGGGCAGCTTCCGCGACACCGACGTGGAGGACCTCACGAAACACAAGACGGACTCCGAGCCAATGGCCGTCGGGGCACGCTGCTGCGAGACGGTGAACCGCGCCAAGGACCAGGAGCACAAGATCGTGGCCGTCGGGACCACCGTGCAACGCGCCCTCGAGACCTGCGTAGGCCCCAACTGCCGCATCAAGGAGTTCGAGGGCTGGACCAACAAGTTCATCTACCCGCCCTATACTTTCAGCGTCGCCGACGCCATGCTCTCCAACTTCCAGCTCCCCTACTCCACGCTGCTCATGCTCACCGCCGCCTTCGGCGACTACGACTACACCATGGAGGCCTACAATGTCGCGCTCAAGGAGGACTACATGTTCGGCCCCTACGGCGACGTGATGCTCATTGTTGACTGACGCTGCGATGAAGCTCTATATTGGTCTCGGCTCGAACTTGGGCAACCGCCAGTCGCTCCTCGACGCCGCGGTCCGGGCGCTGGAGGAGGTAGTCGGCCCCTGCACGGGCCGCTCGGCGGCCTACGAGACGGAGCCCGTCGGCTTCCGCTCGCCCCACCGCTTCCTCAACGCCGTGGCGGCATTCGAGACGACGCTCCCGCCCGCCCGGCTGCTCGAGGCCACGCAAGCGGTGGAGCGCCGCCTGGGCCGCACGGAGAAAAGCCGCGCCGGCGTCTACCGCGACCGGCCTATCGACATCGACCTGCTCCTTCTGGACGACGTGGTCGTAGACACGGCGGAGCTCCGCCTGCCCCACCCCGCCCTGGAGCGCCGCCGCTTCGTGCTCGAACCGCTCTGCGAGCTGGCGCCCGGCGTCCGTCACCCGCTCAGCGGACTGACGGCGGCGCAACTGCTGGAACGCCTGAACCGGGCCACCATCCGCCGGCTGATGGCGGCGACGCCCGAGGCGCTCGACGCGCTCAACGGCCTGCTGCCCCAGCTCACGGACCACGCCGCCGCGCTCACCCTTCCGGAACTGTCGGCCCTGCTGGAGCGTGAAGGGACGCTACTCTTCACGGCGGCCGACGAAGAGGGCCGCATCCGGGCCACGGCGACGCTCTGCCTGTGCCGTCAGCTGACGGGCACGAAGGCCTGGATAGAAGACGTCGTCGTAGACCGCGCGTGCCGTCGCCGGGGCTACGGCCGCCAGCTCATCGGCCACCTGACCGCCGCGGCCGGGCAACTCGGCGCGGGCAGTGTCAACCTGACGTCGCGGCCGGAGCGCCAGGCGGCCAACGCCCTCTACGCGTCGTGCGGCTTTGTCCGCCGCGACACGAACGTCTACCGCCAGTCCCTCCCCCTGCGGCCCGCAGCCACAGGTCCACAGTCCGAAACGCGGCCGACGTAGCGCCACGCCCGGCCCATACGGCAAACCCAAACGGGGCTAAGCCCGCTTCGCACGCGGCTTAGCCCCGTTTTTTCTGTCCCGGTTCTCCCTTCCACGGGCCTTAGCCCCGTCGCGACGGGCCCTATTCCAGTTTTTACGGGCCCTATTCCCGTTTCTACGAGCCTTAGCCCCGTGGCGCGGGCGCTACGCGCACGGATTTCCGGGCCCGGCGGCACAGGGAGCGGCGCCGGCCGCGGCCGCACGGAGACGCACAGTTCGGCCCGTCGCCCTGGGGGCAACGACAACAGCTGTGGGGAACGAAAAAGGGAAAGGAACGGTGTGCGCGGAGAAAGGCGGCACGGGGAAGGGAAAAGAAACGGAACGACGGTTCCGGATACGGGAAAAAGGAAGAAGAAACGGCTCCCGGCAGCGGGCAAAGGGCGCCGGAGGGGTCAGGACTGAGGGGCGGACGCGGCGGTGCGCTGGTGCTTCCATCGGCGGTGGCTCCAGAGCCACAGGTGCGGTTGCCGGCGAATGATGCGCTCTAACTCCTCCATGTAAATCTCTGTGATGCGATAGTCCTCGTAAGCCCGCACGTCCTCCGTGATGAGCCGCAGATGCAGGTGGTAGTAGCCGCGCTTCACGCGCTTGACATCGGCGAAGTAGATGGCGGCATTCACCTTCTTGGCAATACGCTCGGTGCCGGTGAAGACAGGCGTGTCCTGATGCAGGAAACTCACCCAGTCGTGAATGCTATTGGGCTTGGGCGACTGGTCTGAGATGAATCCGATGATGGTACGTTCGTCGCGCCGCTTCATCTCGAGGATTTGCCGCAGGGCGTCATACTTGGAGAGGTTGGCCGAGTGGAAGCGCGTGCGCATCTTGTAGAAGAGTTCGTCGAACGCTTTGTTCTTCAGCGGGCGGTAGAGCTGTGCGCAGTGCGTATCGGGGCGGCGCGTCCAGAGGGGTATCGATGAAATCCACTCCCAGTTGCAGTAATGGCCCAAGTAGATAAAGACGAAGGGGCAGTGCTCCAGCGAGCGCTCCATGTCGTCCACGCCCTCGACGACCATGCGCCGCTCCATCTCCCCCTCCGAGATGGTGAGCAGCTTGAGCGTCTCGACGGCGTAGTCGCAGAGGAAGCGGTAAAAGCGACGCTCCACGCGGACACGCTCCCGCTCGGACATTTCGGGGAAAGAACGTCCGATGTTCCTGCGCACCACGGCACGACGATAGCGCACCGCGTAGTAGAGCACGGGATAGCAGACGTCCGAAATCAAGTAGAGCACAGGCAAAGGCAGCCATGAAAGCAAGCGGAGGAAGCCTATGAGGATTTTCATGGTTGCAAAGGTATGAAAAAATATTCTATTGCCCCGCGGTCGTTCCTAAATTATAGACAACGGCGCCCGAGGTGGCGGGAAAGGACACCCCGGGCGCTGTTTCAGTGAGCCAGGACGAAGTCGGCAATGGCCGTAACGGCCTCCTCGCTCATCGGCAGGGCGCGCATGTAGTCCGCCGGCCTGGCCATGGCGGGCAAGGCGCGCATCAGGTGGTCGCACTCGGGCAGCCAGACGAAAGTCGCGTCGTCGCGCCCCTGCAAGGCCTGCTGCCACAGGTCGTAGTCGGCGCGCGTCACCTGATAGTCGTGTCCGCCCTGGAGGACTAACATCGGGCACTTCATGGCCCGGGCCTCGGCCGGCGCGTCGTACTGCCGGGCGGCCTGCAGGTAGCTTTCGGGCATGGTGGAAAGCAGTTCGCGACAGGCGGCCTCGGCCGAATCGAGCGGCAGGCCTTCCACCTCGTGCATCACGTAGCGGAGCTGCTCGCGGATGGCCACGTCGATGGTGCGGGCCAGGCCCGACATCGCGACGACGCCGGCCACGGGCACCGCGCTGCGGCGGGCTATGCGCGGCACCAGACTGCCGCCCAACGAGTGGCCAAGGACGAAGACGCGCGCCGGGTCGGCTTCGAGCTGCGCGGCGGCCAGCTTCACGGCCGCACAGGCGTCGTCGACCACTTCCGTATCGTAGTTCAGGGTGGGAAATACGTCACGCAGCGACGAGGAGTAGACGCGTGTGCGCTTGTCGTAGCGCAGCGTGGCGATGCCGCGGGCGGCCAGGCGGTGGGCCAGTTCGCGGAAGGGCTTGTTCGGTCCGAGCGTCTCGTCGCGGTCGTTGGGGCCGCTGCCGTGTACGAGGACCACGACGGGCACCGGGCCCTCGGTCCCCGCCGGCAGGCAGAGCGTCCCCGGCAAACGGACGACGCCGTTCTCCACCGTCACCTCGCGCTCCGTGAAACTGTCCGTGGCGGCCGCGGGGGCAGGCTCGGCGGGCGCGGGCACAATGTTGATGGAAAGGATGCGCGAAGCGCTGTCCGTCGTCAGTACGAAGAGCAGCGGCGTCTGCCCGAACGTCAGGCGGCGGGAATCGCGGCGGTTGCCCTGCACCTGTTCCGTGGTCCACTCGCCCTCGGCGCCGAGCGGGCCGAACATGGCCGTGAGCTGCGCGAAGGTGGCGTCGAACGTCTCGGGCTTCACCTGCGGGGCCAGCGCCGGATGCAGCAGGGCGCAGATGCTGTCGCCGCGGCCGGCCTTTACGAAGTCCAGCACGCGCGAGGCAAAGGTGAAGTCGTCCGCCAGGGCCGGCAGGCACATCGCGAAGAGCCATAGCCCCAACATCCCTATTCGTTTCATGTTTCCACTTTTCTTTTTCATGTTTCCACTATTTTCGTTGTTACGTATGCTCCATTCCGAACCGGGAGGTCAGGCGCCGGCGGCCTCGCGCAACTTCTCGGCCAGGTAGCGCGACGTGTAGCCGCGCCCCGAAGCCGCCACCTCTTCCGGCGTCCCGGCCACGACGAGCGTTCCGCCACGGCGGCCGCCTTCGGGGCCTAAGTCTATCACGTGGTCCGCACACTTCGCGACGTCCATGTTATGCTCGATGACCACCACCGTGTGGCCCCGTTCAATCAGGGCGTCGAAGCTTTCCATCAACTTCCTGATGTCGTGGAAATGAAGTCCGGTGGTGGGTTCGTCGAAGATAAAGATGGTGGGCGTCACGCTCTCTTGGCCTAAGTAGTAGGCCAGTTTCACGCGCTGGCTCTCGCCGCCCGAGAGCGTGGCGCTCGACTGGCCGAGCTTGATGTAGCCGAGCCCGACGTCGCTCAACGGGCGCAGGCGGCGCACGATCTTGTCCTTTCCGTACCGGGTGAAGAAGTCCATCGCCTGGTCTACGGTCAGCTCGAGGATGTCGTAGATGTTGAGCCCCTCGAAGCGGACCTCGAGCACCTCCTTCTTGAACCGCTTGCCGCCGCAGGCTTCGCACTCGAGCACCAAGTCGGCCATGAACTGCATGGGTACTTTCACGGTCCCCTCGCCCTTGCACTCCTCGCAGCGCCCGCCGTCGGCGTTAAAGCTGAAGTAGGCCGGCGAAAACTCCATCTGTTTGGCCAGCGGCTGCTCCGCCATCAGCTTGCGTATCTCGTCGTAGGCTTTCACGTAGGTGACGGGGTTGGAGCGCGAGGACTTTCCGATGGGGTTCTGGTCTACGAACTCGACCGCCTTCACGCAGTCCAGGTCGCCCGCCAGGCTGATAAATTCGCCCGGCCGCTCGCCCGCTTCGTCGAGTTGGCGTTTCAGGGCGCGGTAGAATATGTCGCGCACCAGCGTGCTCTTGCCCGAGCCGCTCACGCCCGTGACGACGGTCAGCACGTTGAGGGGGAAGCGCACGTCGATGCCTTTCAGGTTGTTCGCCCGGGCACCTTTCACCTCGACGAACCGGTTCCAGGCGCGCCGGGTCCGGGGGACGGGGATGCGGTCACGGCCCGTGAGGTAAGCAATGGTATGGCTCTCGCCGTGGGTCGTCACGTCGGGCTTCATGGCCTCGTCGTAGCTGCCGGCCCAGACTACCTCGCCGCCCAGCCGGCCGGCCCCGGGACCGATGTCGATAATGTAGTCGGCCGCGCGGATAATCTCTTCGTCGTGCTCCACGACGAGCACCGTGTTGCCCAAGTCGCGCAGCTGGCGCAGGACGTGGATGAGGCGCTCCGTGTCGCGGGAGTGGAGCCCGATGCTCGGTTCGTCCAGGATGTAGAGCGAGCCCACGAGCGACGAGCCCAGCGACGTGGCCAGGTTGATGCGTTGGCTTTCGCCGCCCGACAGGGAATTCGACAGGCGGTCCAGGGTCAGATAGCCCAGCCCTACGTCCACAAGGAAGCGCAGGCGGTTGCGGATTTCCGTCAATAGGCGCTCGGCCACGCGGGCATCGTGCGGCGAAAGCTGCAACTGCTCGAAAAACTGCTGCAAGTCGGCCACGGGCATCGTCACCAGTTCCGTAATGCTGCGGCCCCCGACTTTCACGTAGGCCGCCTCGGGGCGGAGCCGCGAGCCGTGACACTCGGGACACACCGTCTTGCCCCGGTAGCGCGCCAGCATAACGCGGTACTGAATCTTATACTGATTGGCCTCGAGCATCTTAAAGAACGCATCTATCGAGACCTGTTCCTGCTGCGGCAGGGCCTGTTCCTCGGGCGAGCCGTGCCAGAGGATGTCCTTCTGCGCCTGGGTCAGGTTGAAGTAAGGCTCAAAGATGGGAAAGCCGCTGCGGGAAGCGCGGCGGCAGAACTCTTCGCGCCACGCGCTCATCTTCTCGCCGCGCCAGCAGACCACGGCCCCGTCGTAGACGCTTAGGGCGCTGTTGGGCACGACCAGTGACTCGTCGATGCCGATGACGCGCCCGAACCCCTCGCACCGGGGGCAGGCGCCCACGGGTGAGTTGAAGGAAAACATGTTGTCGTCCGGTTCGCGGAAGGTTATTCCGTCGGCCTCGAAGCGCGTAGAGAAGCGGTGCAGCACCCGGGACGGGTAGATGCGCAACATGCACTCGCCGTCGCCCTCGTAGAAAGCCGTCTCTACCGAATCGGTCAGTCGCGCCACGCCGTCTTTCGAGCCGTCCACGGCCATGCGGTCGATGAGCAGGGCCACGTCGTGCAGCTCGTCCGCCCGGTCCAGGCAATCCTCGATGCGCACCGTCTCGCCATCAACGTCCAGGCGCGACAGCCCTTGCTGTAAGTCTATTTCCAGTTGCTCACGCATCGTGCGCCCGGGACGTACCCGCAGCGGGGCCAGCACCGTGAAGCGCGTGCCCGGCGAGTAGGTCAGCGCACAGGCCACTACGTCCTCCGGCGTGTGGCGCTTCACCTCCTGCCCGCTCACCGGCGAGAACGTGTGGCCCACCCTGGCGTAGAGCAAGCGCAGATAGTCGTAGATTTCCGTCGAAGTACCCACCGTCGAGCGGGGATTACGGCTCGACACCTTCTGCTCGATGGCGATGGCCGGCGGCAAGCCCTTGATGTAATCGCACTCGGGCTTGTGCATCCGCCCCAGGAACTGGCGCGCATAGGCCGAGAGGCTCTCCACGTAGCGCCGCTGCCCCTCGGCATAAAGCGTATCGAAAGCCAGGGACGACTTACCCGAGCCCGAAAGCCCCGTCACCACGACGAAACGGTCCCGGGGGATGTCCACACTGATGTTCTTCAAATTGTTGACGCGCGCACCTTTCACGCGGATGAATTCATTCATAGCTCTTCTGTCCATAAGTAGGGCCGCGCCGTCGTCTGCCGCACGAACGGCGTGCAGCGGGACGCGATTCTTCCGCACAAAAGTAGTAATATTCGGGCAAAATAGAGGCGCACGCCCCTCACTTTCTGTGCCTCCGGGACAAAACGCGGCGGGGGCGGCGACAGGCCCCGCCGCTCCCGGCCCGCTCAGACGAGGGCCAGCCAGCGGTGCAGGCGCTGCGGCAAGAGGGCGCGCAGCGCGGCCAACATGGCACAGGTGGCCGCCAACGCTACCAACCACTCCACGAACCAGCCCGGGAACTTGATAAAATGACGGAGCACCATCAGTACCAGAAGATGCGAAAGGTAGACCCCATACGAGAGACGCCCCACCCAGGCCAGCGGCTGCAACCACGCACCGTGGCGCACGGCGGCCTGTTCTGCGCGCCCGGAAAAGAGGAATACAATAACCGCCGCAGCATAGCAGAAAGCCGACAACTTGATGCCGACAACAGGCACGCCGGTCTGTTCGTTGAGCCATAGCGTCTCTGCACACGAGGCCACGAAGCCCGCCACCACACAGAGCAACGGCCAGCGTAGGCGGTAGTCCCGCCGATGCGCGCCCAGATAAAGGCCGAGCACGAAAAAGACAAGCCACACCGGGAAGGGGCCCGCGCGAAATAGTAAGAGAAGATTGAGCCCCTGCACCGCGGTGAGCCATGTCATTAATATAATGAATACCGCCGACACCAGAGCCGACACGGCTACTCCCCAAGCCGTCGCGCAGCGTTGCAGGACAGGGAGCAACAAATAGTATTGGACAATGAGCGCGACAAAGTAGAACACGCCGAACGCACAGCAGAAATAAAAAATAAGACTGGACAACAACGGCCGGCCACCGGCCAGCGCAAGCGCCAGCGAGGGAAGCGCCCAAATCAAATAAGGCACATAGACACGGGGTAACTGCCGCTTCCAGAAACTCGTAATACCCCCCCCGGTTTTCATATTCTTACGAGAGAGGAAGTAACCGCTGATAGCCAAGAAGATAGGCACAGCACAGTTGAAGAGATTTCGCACAGCCATGGCCATACAGCCGGCGGGCGTGTCGAATGACGTGGCGCTGTTGTACGTATGGATGGCCACTACCATGAGTATGGCCACCCCGCGCAGCGCATCGAAGTAAGAATTTCTCTGCTTTTCCATATTTTGAAGAATAATTCTGCTGAACAGGACGTCTGGCGCGGCAGCCGCGCCAGGCCGCCGCGTTTCTCGAAAATGCAAAATTAGGAAAATTCCGGCAGGTGGACAAAACCTGGCCCGAGCCGCGGCGCCTCCGGAGCAAAACGCGGCGGGGGCGGCGTCGGTCCCTGCCGCTCCCGGCCCGCTCAGACGAGGGCCAGCCAGCGG
>USPK01000024.1 GCA_900556465.1 uncultured Prevotella sp.
AAAGGGTTCTGCTGCCTTATGCAAGAAATAAAAAATGGAATTGATAGAACCCACCATAATAGATAGGGTCACGATAGTTGAGGCGTTGCCAGTTCTCGTTCGTCCCGTGGCCCACCCAGCAGACGGGCGCTTCCAGTTCGACGAAGAGCCCGAGCTCGTCGCAGGCCTCGAGGAACTCTTCGGCGGGCGGGTAGTGGGACGTGCGGACAAAGTTACAGTTGGCCGCGCGGTAGAGTTCGGCATCGCGGCGCCACCATTCCGCCGTGAGCGAGCGGCCCAGCAGGGGGTGCACCTCGTGGCGGCACACGCCGCGCAGCTTGACCGCGCGGCCGTTGACCAGGAGACGGTTGCCCCGCACCTCCACTTCGCGGAAGCCGATGCGGCGCGCCACGTCCTCCACCGGTTGCCCGCCGGCGTAGAGGCGGGTCGTGACGGTGTAGAGGTTCGGGTGCTCGTTGTCCCACAGGCGCGGCGCCGCGACGGGCAGTGCCAGCCAGCCCTGCCACGTGCTGTCCGGCGCGATGGCCGGGAGCGCGGCGCGCAGGGTGGCGCCGTGTCCCTCCACGCTCACTTGCAGGGCGGCGTCGGTCAGGGTGCGCCCCGTCGTGTTGCAGACCCGGGCAAAGACGCGCAACGTGGCGTCGCGCCAGGCCGTGTCGAGGTCCGTCACGAAACGGAGGTCCGAGACGTAGGCCCGCGGGACGGCGAAGAGCGTGACCTTCCGCGTGATGCCTCCCAGTTGGTGTGCGGCATACTGCGTGAGCGAGCCGAGCATGTCGGCCAGCGACTCGCTGCGCACGCGCAGGGCCACTTCGTTGCCGCCCTGCCGCAGGGCGTCGGTCACGTCGATTTCGTAAGGCGTCATGCCGCCCAGGTGGTAGCCCGCCCGTTGCCCGTTGACGTAGACCTCGTATTCGCTGTGTACGCCGTCGAAGCGCAGCTTGACGCGCTGTCCGGCCCAGTCGGCCGGCAGGGTGAACGTGCGGCGGTAGCGGGCCCAGCCGGCCGAGTCTACGCGGAAGCCCTGCATGGCCCATTCGCCCGGCACCTGGATGTCGTGCCAGTCCTCGCCCGACTCTTCCGGGCTGAACTGCCACACGCCGTTCAGGCTCAGCGCCGCGCGGTAGGTGCCCGCCACGGCGGCCGGTCGCGGTGTGTAGTGCGGCAGGTGGGCCTCCACGTCGATGAGCGTGTCGACGACAAAGGCCGGGCGCCGCCGGAGTTCGGCCCGCGCCTCGTCCCTGAAGGGCACGAGTGGCGTGGCGTCGGCCGAGAGCAGGCGGATGCCCGAAACGACGGCGTTGGGCCCGCCCGAGCATTCAAAGACCAGCACCAGCTGGCCGTAGGCATAGGCCTTGCGGGGCAGGCGGACACGGCGCGTGGTCAGTTCGCCCTGGCTCAGGCGCACCGGCTCGCACACCGGGTTGCCGTCGGCCTGCACCTCGACGAGGCGGTCGCCGTCGGAGTAGAAAGTCAGTTCCAGTTCGTAGTCCGCCTCCTTGTTCAGGCGGTCGAAGGCATAGATGACGCGCGGCCCGAAGTTGCACGTCAGGGCGGCGGGGTCTGTCCCCGCCGGACCGGTAAAGGTGTAGTCGTCCCCCAGCACCAGGTGGGGCTGGGCGGAGGCGTTGCCGCAGTCGTCCGCGGCGACGACGTGCAGGGCGTCGTCCTGTGCCCGCAGCGGCGAGCAGGCCAGCAGCGCGGCCAGCAACGCCAGGGCAGAGCGTTTTGTCGTGTGGTTCATAAGTGTATAAATATAGGTGTGTTTCTTCGGACAGTCGCAGGTTTTTCTGTTCCGCAAATATAGGGAAATCCGCGCAGGCTGCCAAGCGGCGTGCCCCTTTTTCGCCTCCCCGTCCTCCGTGGCGCCCGGCGCGGGACCAGGGGCGGCAGCGACGGTCGCGCTCGCCCCTGATCCGCCGTCGCGCCCGGGCGGTGCGGTCCGTCGGCCCCAGTTCCGGCGGCCCGGCTTCCGCCCTCTCCCGCCCGGCTTCGGCGCGCGGCGGCGTGTCCGTCGGCCGGCAAACGTTAAAAAAACGAAAGGAACGACCGTTCCGCTTGGTCCGGCTGCGGGGGATTTGCTAACTTGCACGCTCAAAGAAATGTCAAACACTTAACCCCTTTCTATCATGAAGCACAGACTTTACGCAACAATGGGCCTTGCCCTGCTGCTGGCTTGCCCGGCGGCCCTTCCGGCACAGCGGACGCTGACCGCCGAACGGGGCGAGGCCGTGGAGCTGACGGCCGAGGCGGGCTATGCCACGTATCAGTGGCAGGTGTCGACGGACGGCCTCGCCTTTGCCGATTATCCTGGCGCCACGGCCCGGCAGTGGACGCTGCGGCCCTATGCCACGGCCTACTACCGGGCGGTGGCGACCGATGCCGACGGCGCGACGCGCTATCTCGATACGGTCCGCGTCGCGATGACGACGGTACAGTATGCCGAGAACTACACCACCCTCTCGGCCGCCCACGGCTATGTGGAGACCCTTAGCGGGCAGCCCGGCGCCTCGGGCATCAGCATTCCCGAGGAAGAGCGCGTGAACGGCCTGCCCGCCGTGGCCCGGCAGCTGACCAACTGGACCAGCGGCGACGCCATGGCCGTCTACTACGTACACCACCCCGCCGACACCGTCGACGTGAACCTGCGGCTCACGGTCCGCTCCGGGCGCACGGTGAACCTGCGCGTCACGGTCTGGGACCCGACGGACCTGAGCGCTCCCCTGGCCGAGCAGTACCTGGCCGTCAGCGGCACGGGCAGCGCACAGACCCTCCCGATGGTGGGCTTCGTGGCGCCCCGCGCGGACTACTTCCGCTACCAGCTGGAATGCCTGGAGGGCTGGGCCGACGTGACCAACATTGACCGCTTCTTTGTCTACTCCCACTCGAGCGAGCAGAGCTGGAAAGCGGCCTACCTGAGCTCGCCCTCGGTCCACCTGACGCAGTGGCGCTCCACGGCCGCCGGCGCACCCACCGGCGCCTCCTACGACTGGTGCTACCAGGAAGTGATGATGCCGCCCGAATCCGACATCGTGGGCACTTACGTCATGTCGCTCGGCGTACTCGACGGCTACATGGGCATACAGAACAACGGCACGTCGAACGGCGAGACGCTCCACGAGGTGCTTTTCTCCATGTGGGACGACGGCGATACGGACCAGGACCCCAACCTGCCGGCCAACCGCCGTGCTTCCGTGGTGGACCACGACCCGCAGGCCACCGTCAACCGCTTTGGCAATGAGGGCACGGGTATGCAGACTTACTACCGCGGCCATCACTGGGAAGCCGGGCAGTGGGTGCAGTTCCTCACCAACTGCCGCCCCGAGACGATGCGCTACCAGGAGGAAGTGAACGGACAGCTCGTCGGGCGCGTGCAGCACAACATGCTCGTCTCGACCTGGTTCAACGCCGGCGACGGCAAGGGCTGGCAATACATGTCCACACTCCGCCTGCCCAACAACACAAGCTATTTCGACTCCTGGTACTCTTTCCTGGAGAACTACAACGCCGCCACGGGCGAGGCCCGGCGTAAGGGCTACTACCGCAACGGTTATGCCCGTTCGCGCACCAACGGCCGCTGGTTCCACTTCAACGAAGTGAGCTTCGGGCATACGGACGGCGGCACGGCCCCCGGCGCCCGCAACGACTGGGGGCAGGGCGTGGCGGACGACGTCCCCGGCGCCTTCTTCATGGCTACGGGCGGCTATCTGCCCACCGACATGCGGGGCTCGTCCGTTACGCTCCGCACGGACAACACGCCGGTCGACACCATCGACCTCGAGACTCTCGAGGCCCGCGTAGACCTGGCCGTGGCCAACGAAAAGGAACAGATGGCGCAGGACGAGCTGTTCAACGACAGCTGCTACGACAAGTCGGGCTGGGAGGTCGTCTCCTTCTCGAGCCAGGAGACGGCGGGCGAAGGCAGCAACGGCCGCGCGGCCCTGGTCATCGACGGCGACGACGACACCTACTGGCACTCGGCCTGGTACAGCAGCTCGTCGAGCTACCCGCACTGGATTGTGGTCGACATGAAGGAAGAACTCCTCGTGGGCGGCTTTGAAATCACCATGAGCGGCGGCAGCAACCGCTACATCAAGTCCTACGAGATGCAGGCCAGCAACGACGGCAGAACGTGGACCACCTTCTACGCCGACGACGACGCGCCGAACGACGTCTCCTTCCGCGTGCTGCTCGACGAACCGGTCCGGACGCGCTACTTCCGCCTCTACATCACCGACGGCCGGGCCACGGACGGCGACCACGTACGCGTGAACGAGATAGACGTCGTCCCGCCCCTCACGGTGACGGGCGTGGGCTACGTGCCCGTGGGCCGCGCCGACCTGACGGTCAGCTACGACGGCAGCCATCTCGACGTGACGGCTCCCCGCGCCGCCGCCTCGGCCAGCGTCCGCCTGGTCAGCATGGAGGGCCGCACCGTGGCGCGCCGCAGCTTTGACCGCGTGGCCGCCGGCGACTCGCTGCGCCTCGCCGTCGGCGCCCTGCCGGCCGGGACCTACGCCGTCCTCTTCGACGACGGTGCCCCCACGGCTGCCAGCGCCAAGTTTGTCATGAAGCGCTGACGGGCTCCCGTTCCAGCCAACGGCGGCCGCCCCGGAATCCGTTCCGGAGCGGCCGCTGCGTTTAGGGCCCTGCGGCCCCCGTTTTTTTCGTAAATTTGTCCCGCTGTTCCCGTGCCGACACGCCTAAGGCCCGTCGCTACGGGAATAGGGCCAGAAAAAACGCGCCTAAGGCGCGTTCCGTTTGACGTAAACCGTAAGACTTTATGCGTAAACTCACCGTAGAGGAGCTCTGCCGCATGGACGTGGCGGAGTTCAAGCGGGCGGAGAAGCTGCCCGTGGTCATCGTGCTCGACAATGTCCGCAGCCTGCACAACGTGGGCTCCGTCTTCCGCACGGCGGACGCTTTCCGCCTGGCCGGTCTGTGCCTGTGCGGCATCACGGCCTGCCCGCCCTCGGCCGAAATCCACAAGACGGCCCTCGGGGCGGAGGACAGCGTGGACTGGCGCTACTTCGCGGACACGCTCGAGGCCGTCGGCTGGCTGCGGGCGGCGGGCTACACGGTGCTGGCCGTGGAGCAGGTGGAGGGCAGCCGGATGCTGGACCGCCTGCGCCTCGACGCCGCCGGCCGCTATGCGCTCGTGGTGGGCAACGAGGTGAAAGGCGTGCGCCAGGACGTGGTCGACGTCGCCGACGGCGCGGTGGAGATTCCCCAGTTCGGGACGAAACATTCGCTCAACGTGTCGGTGTCGGCCGGCATCGTCATGTGGGAGTTCTTCCGCCAGTTGCGCGGCTGACGGGCGCCGCGGCGCTCAGTGGGCAAGTTTGGCCTGGTAGGCCAGGGCGTAGGCGCGCATCTGCTTGATCATGGCCAGCAGGCCGTTGCTGCGCGTGGGCGAGAGGTGTTCTGTCAGCCCGATTTTCGGGATGAAGTAGAGGTCGGCCTCGAGGATTTCCTTCGGCGTGTGTCCGCTCAGGACGCGGACCAGGAGTTCCACGATGCCCTTGACGATGAGGGCGTCGCTCTCGGCGCGGAAGGTGAGCACGCCGCCGGCCTCCTCGCAGACCAGCCAGACGCGGCTCTGGCAGCCGTCTATCAGGTTTTGGTCCGACTTGTCGGCTTCGGGCAGGGCCGGTTGCGACTCGCCCAGGTCGATGAGCAGTTGGTAACGGTCCATCCAGTCGTCGAGCTCGGAAAACTCTTCGATGATTTCGTCTTGTGCTTCGTTGATGGTCATGGTGTTCGGGATTGAAGATTGTGCCGCCCGTCCGTTTCTCGGACGGGCGGCGTCGTTGTCAGTTGGCTTGTTCTTCGGAGAGGAGCTGCAGGAGCGTCTGCCCGACGAGGCGCAGCGTCTCCTTCGAGATGTTCTCCGGCGTGTCGTTGACGGTGTGCCACGTGGCGCCGAATCCGCCCTGCGGGCCCACGTAGGGCACGACGTCGACGGTGGGGATGCCGGCCACCTGGTTCATGGGCAGGTGGTCGTCCGTGGCCCACGAGCCGTCCTGCGGCAGGAAGAGATGGTCCGCGCCGACGCTCTCGGCCGTCTGCCACAGGCGGAGCATGACGGCCTCGGCGTAGCGCTTCGAGAAGCCCTCGTAGCAGAAACGGGCGTCGCGGCCGCCGACCATGTCGAGCAGGACGCCGTAGCGGGCGCGGTAGCCCTGTGCGGCGGCCTGGCGGGCCCAGAGCTGCGAGCCCAGGCACCAGTCGTTGCCCTCCGGGTCGGGCGTGCCCCAGTAGGGGGCGCCGTAGTCCTCGGCGTCGAAGCAGACGAAGTCCACGCCGACCTGGGGCTGCAGCTCGCCGACGAGGCGGGCCACCTCGAGGAGTACGGCCACGCCGCTGGCGCCGTCGTTGGCGCCCATGACGGGTTCGCGGTGGCGCGAAGAGTCGGGGTCGGCGTCGGCCCAGGGGCGGCAGTCCCAGTGGGCGGCCAGGACGACGCGCTCCTCGGCCTCGGGGCGGTAGGACGCTATGAGGTTGCGTCCGTCCAGTCGCTTACCGTCCCAGCCGGTAAAGACCGCTTCCTGCTGGGTCACTTCGAGGCCGAACGAGCGGAATTTCTCTACAATCCAGTCGCCGCAGGCGCGGTGGGCGGCCGAGTTGGGGACGCGGGGGCCGAAGGCGCACTGCGCCTCGACATAGGCCAGGGCCGAGTCGGCGCTGAAGGCCACGGGGGTGAGTACGGCGGCCGGCTCGGCGGTCTCGTCGGGGGCGGCGTTCTTGTTCTTGCAGGCCGTCAGGGCCGTGCCGGCCAGCAGCAGGGCTGCGGCGGCGAGAAGGAGTGATTGCTTCATGGTGAATGCCTTAAAGTCGGAAAGGAAAGGGGGCGCGGGCTCAGAGCTGCACGCTGCTTTTGTATTGCGCCTGGCTCATGACGCGGACGAAGTTGCCGCCCCAGAGCTTGCGCAGGCTCTTGGCGTTGAGGCCCTCGGCCAGGAGCTTGCACGTGAGGAGCGTCATGTCGGCCTCGGAGGCCAGTCCCGTGACGCCGCCGTCGCCGTCGAAGTCCGAGCCGATGCCGACGTGGTCGATGCCGGCTACGTCGATCATGTGGAGGATGTGGCGCACGGCGTCGTCGATGGTGGCCTCGCCGTCCTCGCGCAGGAAGCCGCCGTAGAAGGTGGCTTGCGCCACGCCGTCGGCGGCAGCCAGGGCGCGCAGCTGGTCGTCCGTGAGGTTGCGCGGATGGTTGCAGAGGGCGCGGGCCGAGGAGTGGGAGCAGAGGACCGGCGCCGCGCTGGCCTGGAGCGCGGCGTAGAAGGTCTCTTCCGAGGCGTGGGAGAGGTCGACCATAATGCCCGTGCGGTTCATCTCGGCAATCACTTCGCGGCCGAAGTCGCTCAGGCCGCCGTGTTCGCGGCGGGAGTGGCGCGCCGAGTCGCACAGGTCGTTGTCGCCGTTGTGGCAGAGCGTGATGTAGACGACGCCCATACGGCGGTAGCGTTCCACGTTGGCTAGGTCGTGGCCCAGGGCGTAGCCGTTCTCGATGCCGATGAGCACGGCCTTCTTGCCGACGTTCTTGGCCTGGAATACTGTCTTGGGCGATACGGCCAGCGTCGCCCCGTTGCAGTGGTGGACAGACTGCTGAATCAGCTCGATGAGCCGGTCTGTCCGCTCCGTGGCGGCGGCCAGTTCCTCGGGCGAGCGTCCGCCTTGCGGCAGGTAGGCGGCCATGACCACCGCGTCGACGCCGCCTTCGGTGAGGCGGTGCAGGTCGACGAGCCCGTGCTCCGAGCGCTGGTCCAGGCGGGCGCCCTTCTCGAGGAGCATCGGCGTGTCCACGTGCGAGTCGAGCGTGAGTATGGAGCGGTGGATGTGGCGGGCGCTGCGGTAGGTGGCGGCCTGTTCCACGAAGTGGCGGAACAGGGGGAGCATGGAGCGGTCGCCGGTGTCGGTGAAACTCTCCGGGTGCCACTGGACGCCCATCACAGGCCGGCCCTCGCGGCTCTCTATGGCCTCGACGATGCCGTCGGCCGAGCGGGCCGTGACGCGCAGGTGGGGGCCCGGGTCGGACACGGCCTGGTGGTGGAAGGAGTTGACGGCGAAGTCGGTGCCCAGGAGCGAGGCCACGACGGAGTCTTTCTCGGCATGGACGCGGTGGGTGGCCACGTGGCGCGGGGCGTCCTGGCTGTGCTTGAGCAGGCGCGTGCCGGGCGGCAGGCAGGTCTCCAGGTCCTGGAACACGTCGCCGCCGAGCGCTGCGGCGAGCACCTGGACGCCGCGGCAGATGCCGAGGAGCGGGATGTTGCGGTCGGTGGCCAGCCGCACCAGGAGCAGCTCGCAGCCGTCGCGTTCGGGGTTGATGGCGTGGAGGCCGGGCAGCGGGTCCTGGTTCAGGTAGAGCGGGTTGAGGTCCGCGCCGCCCGAGAGCAGGATGCCGTCGAGATGGTCGAGCAGGCTGACGAGCATGACGCTATTGTCCGTCGGGGGGAGGATAATGGGAATGCCGCCGCCCAGTTCGATGCTGCGGTAGTAGGCGCGGGCCAGCTCGCAGCCGTGCTCGCCGAAGTTGCCCGTGATGCCGATGACGGGGCGTTGCCCGTGGTTGGGAAAGTGGTCAGTTAGGGTCCGGTATTCGCCGGCAATGTCAAATTGGTTACAATTCATGTCAGAGGTTGGGTCAGATTACGGGGTACAGGTAGGAATACGGTCGGAGAGCCGGCGCAGTCGCAGCGCCGGCTCTCCCGGATAGATTTCAGTTCGTTTTGCGTTTCGGATTTTTGGGGAACCAGCCTTTCTCCACCCGCTCCTTCTGTTCAAAGAGCTCCTTGACCGTCCAGAGGGCGGAGAAGCCCACGATGCCGCACAGCGCGCTCCAGAAGAGGTCCTCGATGAAGAGGGCTGCGGCGGCGCCGGCCAGGCCGAGCAGGAGGAATATCCACCACGGCCGCGTCCCGAAGTAGTACTCCGTCTTGACGACGATGGGGTGGAAGATGCCGATGACGAGAAAGGTGCAGACGCCCAGCAGCAGACCTTCAAAGTGGAGTTCCATGGGCGGCGGGGATTAGTGTGCCGTGTGGCGCGAGGCGCGTCGGCGGGCCGTTTCGTGGTCCGGGTCGTCGGTCATCTGCTTCGACTCGCGCAGGCGCTGGGCGAAGTCGCGCACGGCCTGCATGCCCTCGTTGTCGGCCTCGGCCGGGACGAGGATGGGCACTTGCCGCGTGAAGCTCTGCTCAAGGGAAATGAGCGTTTCGGTAGAGATGACGCCGGGAATCTCCTGGATGCGGTTGTTGAGCAACTCCATGAGGTGCTCGTTGTCGCGGGAGTAGAGCTTGATGAGCATGGTGTAGGGCCCCGTGGTGAAGTGGCATTCCACGATCTCCGGGATCTTGATGAGCTCGGCGGCGACCTCGCTGTACATGGAGCCGCGCTCGAGCTTGATGCCTACGAACGTGCACGTGCTGTAGCCGATGTGTTTGGGGTAAACGTTATAGCCTGAGCCCGTGATGATGCCCGCTTCCGTCAGGCGCTGTACGCGCTGATGGATGGCGGCGCGCGAGACGCCGCACACTTCTGCCACTTCCTTGAAGGGAACGCGCGCGTCGACCGAGATGATTTGCAGTATCTTCAGGTCGAGCAAGTCTACTTTCTTCATAATGGGATTGTTCTTTTTATTTTAGATGAGGACAAAGGTAGCTATTTCCTTGCACATTCCGGAAGTATTTTGTGCCAAAAATACAATATTAAGCCTTTTTTGCTGACATTTACTCCATTTCCGGGCCTTTCGTCCGTGCGTGGCGCGCAGGGCGGCCGGCCGCGGCGGCGGGGGCGGGGCGCGGCCGGGCCCGTTGCGGGCGGCTGCGTAAAGGGGGCCGGCTGTGGCCGCGACGGGCCGCCGCCACAGCCCGACTGGGTCGCCGCGAACGGGCCTTAGCCCCGTAAAAACTGGGCCTATTCCCGTCGCCACGGGGCTAAGGCGTGTGGCGGCGGGCCCCGGGCGGCCCGGTGCGGCGCCCGGCCGGGTCGGCGGGCGAAGGGGCGGAATGGCTAAAAAAACTGAAAAAGTCCGTCCGTAACCAAAGAAAAACGGGCCGCGGCGCGGTGGGTGTTAATAAATCCGTAACTTTGCCGGATGCAGTCGCTTCGCCGCCCGCTGCGGGACTGGCGGAGGGCTGTCTCGCTCTTTTCAAACCTATTTTTCACTAACACTTTTTTACGCAGATTCATGAAAAACAGCAAGAAGGTCTGCCTTTCCTGCGTGCTGGCCTTGATGGCTGGCGGCGTCGCGGCACAGGTGCCCGTGGACTACTCGAAGTATCCCGACTACACCCCGCCCGTGAAGCCCGATGCCCGTACGAGTGCCCTGTTGCAGCCTAAGGCCGGCGCCGCCCAGCAGCGGCCCGACCATGTGAACAATGCGGAGAACATCTACTTCCCGCCCGTCTTCAACCAGGACGGCGGCTCGTGCGGTTCGGCCTCGCGCATTGCCTACATGTTCAATTACGAGATGAACGCCTACCGGGGCCTCGACGGCTCGCTCGAGGAGAACCAGTACCCCACGCACTTCACGTGGCTGCTGACCAACTCGAACTCGAGCAAGGACGGCATGGCCAAGGCCAACGGCGTACCCAACGTGCCGACCTACGGCGGACGCACGTACTCCTCCCTGTTCGGCAACCAGGACACCGCCGCCCCTGACTTCGGGTGGATGCAGGGCTACGACAAGTGGTACTCCGCCATGTTCAACCGCCTGGAGCAGAACCCCAACCTCCCGGCCAACGTCGGGACGGAAGAGGGCCGCGAGATGGCCAAAAACTGGCTGTGGAACCACAACGGCGACACGAGCTTCAAGGCCGGCGGCATCTGGGGCTTCGGCGTAGCCAGCGGCGGCACGTGGGTAGACATTCCCTCGACCGATACTAATGACGCTATCGGCGTCACCGGAAAGAAGTACGTCAAGAACTGGGGCGCGCAGGTGGACCACGCACTCACCGTCGTGGGCTACGATGACCGCATCGAGTTCGACCTGGACGGTAACGGCGTGGCCGGTGAGGTGGACAAGGACGAAGTGGGCGCCTGGATCGTCGTCAATTCGTGGGGCGACGGCTGGTGCAACAACGGCTTCATCTACTGTCCGTACAAGAACGCCGTGACCGCGGGCAACAACAACGACTACTACACCCCCGAGGTCTACATGATCCGCAAGGACTACCGCCCCTACCGCACGTTCAAGATTACGATGGACTACTCCAAGCGTAGCGAGCTGCGCCTGAGCGGCGGCATCTCGACGGACCTCACGGCTTCCGAGCCCGACCAGTCCGTATATTTCGAGCACTTCAAGTTTGCCGGCGACGGCGATGGCGACGGCGTCGACGCCGAAACGCCGATGCTGGGCCGCTGGGCCGACGGCATGCACTACGAACCCATGGAGTTCGGCTACGACATGACGGACCTCTCGGCCTCGTTCGACACGCGCCGTCCCCTGAAATACTTCTTCATCATCGAAACGAAGGACGGCGCGACGGGCGAAGGCACCGTGCACGACTTCTCCGTACTCGACTACGAGTTCGACCGGGCCGGCATCGAGTTTCCCGCCGAGGTGGGGAGCCAGGGCGTGAAGATCGCCAACCAGGGCAACCGCACCGTCATCTCCGTCGTAGTGCCCGGCGAAGCCTTCAACGCTCCGCGCAACCTGACCCGCTCGGGCAACGCGCTGCAATGGACCGCGCCCGAAGCCAGCTCGTACGAGCTCACCGGCTACCGCGTCTACTGCGCCGACACCCTGCTGGCCTCGACCGCAGCCGACAAGCTGAGCCTCGAAGTGGCGGACACGGCGACCACCTACCAGGTGAGCGCCCTCTACGCCTACGCCGACTCCATCGTGGAATCGTCGCGCAGCGCCGCCACCGTATTGCCCTTCCGTGGCCAATACCCCGAGGAGAACTACGTCCGCATGTTCAACAACTCGGGCTTTGAGGTGGCCAACGTCTTCGATACGCGCTACGACCAGGCCACTATCGAATACTGGATACGGCCTACGACCGTGGTCAGCTGGAACCAGCAGATAGGTCCGGCCTGGGGCCAGTTCATGATTCACACTACCAACGCCGGCGAGCTCGTAGCCGGATGGGACACGAGCAACCGCATCACGACGGCTGCCGGTGCGCTCGTGAAGAACAAGTGGACCCACGTGGCCGTCGTCGTAGACGGCAGCTACCTGACCGTATATATCAATGGCGAGAAGGCCGGTTCGCTCTCCTCGAGCTACTCGGGCATCGGCGGCTTCGGTAATCTGAACGTCGGCCTCTCCGGGGGGGCGAACGGCAGCGTGAATGCCGCTATCGACGAGTTCCGCATCTGGAACACCGCCCGCTCGCAGCACGACATCCAGCAATACATGTACGCCGAAATCGCAGACCCCGCCACCATGCCGGGCCTGTTGGTGGACCTCCCCATGTCGGAGGAAAGTTCGGCCAACCTTGTCGACGTGGCCCAGGGCCATACCATCACCTATTACGGCTCTCAGATGCGCCTCACGCAGAGTACCCTGCTCGTCGACAACCGTGAGCTCGCGGCCGATTTTGAAGTGCCCGCCGCCGGCTTCACGGCAGGCGAGCCTGCCGAAGTGACGAACGCTTCGTCGGCCAACTCGGTGCGTTGGCTCTGGAGCGCTACGAACAGCGACGTGGACGGCCTTGCCGTGGAGAACCCCACCATCACCTTCACCCAGGCCGGTACGCAGACCATCACGCTCGTAGCCTACGACGCAGAGGGCAACGACGTGAGCGTGCAGAAGCAAGTGGAAGTGGCGGCTGCAAAGGCGCCCGTGGCTTCGTTCAAAGTCTACCCCGACACGGTGCCGGCCGGCGAGCGCGTCAGCTTCGTGAACACGACGCAGAACGCCTCGGGCTGCACCTACACTTGGAGTATGCCGGGCGCTGACGTCGAGAGCAGCCAGATGGCCAACGCGGCCACGAGCTACTCCGTGCCCGGAACGTATGAAGTGACCCTCACCGTCACCGGCCCGCAAGGCACCTCGACGGCAAAGGATACAGTCGTCGTGACGGCTACGGCTCCCGAAGCCGCCTTCACACTCTATCCCACGGCCGTCGTCAAGGGACAGAAGGTCAGCTTCACCGACCAGAGCAAGTTCCAGCCTACGTCGTGGCGCTGGACCGTTAAGAACGCTGCCGACTGCGTGATGTCGCTCGAGCGCAACTTCGAGGTCACGATGGACCGCGCCGGCACCTACGACGTCTCGCTCGAGGTGCGCAACGCGCAGGGCGTCAGCCGCCTCGTCCGCAACCAGGCCCTGGCCGTCTGCAACGCCGACGGCGAGAACGGCCTTAACTTCTACGGCAACGGCGAAAGCGTCACGTTCAGCAATCCCATAACGAACGGCACGACATACTTCACCATCGACTGGTGGATGTACGCCAAGGCCTACGGCGACAACGTGAACCAGATAGGCAGTGACGCCGACGGCCTCCTCATCCGCACCCACGCCGACGGCAGCATGAGCCTCACGCTGGGCGGCAAGACCCTGACCACGCCGGGCCACTTCGTCACCCTCTCCGAATGGCACCACTACGCCGTGACCTTCCGCTTCGGCACCGTCACCTTCTTCAAGGACGGCGTGGAAGTGATGAGCGACAACATCGGCCGCACCCGCTGCCCGAGCCTCCCCGACACGTGGGGCATCGGCGGCACCGAGGCGCCCATGAATGCCGTCATCGACGAGTTCCGCGTATGGAACAAGAACCTGAACGAGGACCAGATCCGCGAGTTCTGCAACCAGCCGCTCGAGGACGTGGCCGGCGCTGAAGACACCTACGGCCTGAGTCTCTACTACCGGTTCAACCAGAGCTCCGGCGACGTGGTCGACGCCACGTCCTACGAGCGCACGGGCCAGCGCAACGGCTTCGGGCCGGAGGGCGACGCCTGGAGCTCCTCGCTCGGCATCTTCGCCCTCAACTTCGAGGGCGGCGTGGACGTGACCGCCGAGTACCTGACCAACTACAGCGCCCCGTTCGACACGGACCAGAGCAGCGTCAACCCGACCAACGCCTCGCGTTTCCGCACCCTGTTGCAGAACGTCCCGTCCTCGACCTGGCAGCTCACCAACACGGTGGAGAACGGCGACATCGTAACCGGCTTCCACGTGGACGTAAACAAGGGCAGCGCCCTCACCGTGACGACGCAGTGGGACAACTTCAGCTCCTCACTGTCCGACCACGCCGCGTTCCAGGCCGTTACTCTCCCGGCCGGCTTCTACCGCCTGTCAGTTGAGGAATACTCCGAGTTCTCCGCCGGCGGTTCCTACCTCGTTGCCGCCGAGGGCGAAGGCCTGCCCGCCACGGCCGACCTCGACGAGGCCGCCATCGGCTACGCACCGATGGCCGACAAGGAGGTGACCTTCGTAGTCGACGACGAGAAGGAAGTATCCGTCGGCATGGTCATCAACATGAGCGGCCAGAGCTGCCTCACCATCAAGAACCTGCGCCTGGAGCAGCTGAACTACCGCCAGGTGGACGCTGCGGGCCAACCCACCGCCATCGGTCAGGCCCCGACCACCGAGGACGAAGGTCTGCGCATCGACGTGGCGGGCGGTAAGGCCGTGCTCACGACCGACGGCCCGCGTCGCGTACGCCTTTACAGCGTAGCCGGTCAGCTGGTCTTCGACCGCGAGGTGACTGGCAGCATGACGCTCAGCCTGCCGTCCGGCGTTTACGTCACCGACGGCCGCAAGTTCATCGTACCCTAAACGGGGCGGGGCCATAGCGGCTTTCCCCATAGCCTTAGGCGGCGCGTTCCCGGTGAACGCGCCGCCTTTCTTGTCTGCCGGGGCCGGGACAGCCGCCCGGGGCGTGGATTTTTTTGCCCGCCCCGGGCGGCGGCGCTTGGTGGAGTGGCGGTTTTTTCCTAAATTGCAGCCGTTCGGCGAAAGCGCCCCGTGGCGCCTTTTCCCGTTCCCCGAGACAGAATACCAACCCGCCCGCACCGCCTCACCGGCCTGCGGGCCAAGCAGAAAGTCTATGAAAAAAGTTACACTCTTGACCCTCCTGCTGGGTCTGTCCGCGGTGCCTCTGAGCGCCGCGCCCCCCGTCCGGGGCCTTTGGGGCCTCGCCCCCGACCGCGGTTGCCACGCCCAGGCCCCTTCCGGCCGCCACGGCGGATGCTGCGGTTCGCGCGTCCGGCAGGCCGTCGTCCCGGCCGAACAGGCCGACTATCCCGTCAACTTCGACCTGGACGAAACGACGGGTAACACCGGCCGCTACCTGACCGGCCTCACCCTCAGCGGCTCGGTCGACGGGGCGCAGACCATAGCCGTGAGCCACGACGCCCCCATGCTCCTCTATCGCCCCATGCTCGACCAGGTCTTCACGGCCCGGGCGGGCGAACGCCTCACGCCGGTCTTCGGCTTCAACGGCAATTGGATGAACGGCTACGTCTATCTGGACCGCGGGAGCGACGGGCAGTTCTCCTACGAGCTCAATCCCGACTACACCATTCCCGAAGGGAGCGACCTGATGACCTATTCCTACGTCATGGCGGCCGACGGCAACGGCGGCTATGCCAGTGACGGTTCGCCCCTCACGGGCGACGCGACCAACGTGCTCAATCCGCCGCCCTTCACCGTGCCGGCCGACCTGGCCCCCGGTTACTACCGCATGCGCTTCAAGGTGGACTGGGGCAGCGTGGACCCGGGCGGCAACACCGACCCCACTCAGCTCATCAAGAACAACGGCGGTGAGATTGTCGACGTGCGGCTCAACGTCCACACCGACCGCTGCCCCGTGACGCTCCTGCCGGCCGAGGGCGGCACGGTGACGACGGCCGACGGCGCGGCCCTTTCCGGCGAATCCTTCCCCTTCGGGCAGGCCCTGCAACTCCGCGTGGAGCCGGCCGAGGGCTACGTGCTCGACGGCCTTGTCGTGCGCCACGGCTACGGACTCGACGGCGACAGCCTTGTCCACGGCACGCCGCAGTACGTCGACGAAGTCCTGCCCGCCTACCTCGTTCAGGACGGGTTGCTGACCCTGTCCGCCGCCTGCATGGACGGCGAGGTGCGCATAGCGCCCCGCTTTGTCGCCGCGCCGGGCGGCAGCACGGCGACGGAGGACTACCCGCTCCGTTTTGACCGCGACGCCGAGAGCGACGTGCCCGTGGCCGACGACGCCACGTTCCGCCTGCGCCTCATGGCCACCCAGGGCGGCACGACGACGTTCACTCTCCCCACCGACACGCCCCTGCTCTACGTCGACCAGCGCAGCCGCCAGGTCTCCGTCGTCCCCGGCGACCGCGTGACGTTCACCCTGTCGCAGACCGTGGCGCCCGGACTTTCCGCCTATTTCTATATGGACCTCAACCAGGACGGCCAGTTCACGCCCCTGCTCGATACGGACGGGCGCCCCACCCTCTCGGGTGAGCTCGTGTCCTATAATTACCATGACGGCAGCAACAGTCTGGGCGAAACCGTGGACGCCGACGCGGCCGCCACGGCCGACCTCCCGGCCTTCACCCTGCCCGAAAGCCTGCCCTGCGGCGTTTACCGCGCGCGGCTCAAGCTGGACAGCGGCGACCTCGATGCCGCCGGCTCGGCCAGCCTCCAGGCCCTCGGCGGACGGGTCGTAGACCTGCTGATTAACGTCCACCGCCCGACGCATCCGCTCGAAGTGGTGACGACGAACGGCAGTGTGAACGGATCGGGCAACACCGGGCTGCCGCTCGAGGTGACCTGCTTCACGTCGCTCACCGTCGTGCCCACGCCCGTGGCCGACGGTTACGAGGCGGCCAGCATGACGGTCCAGCACGGCCACAACTTCGACGGCCCGCAGTACGTCCACGGCAACCGCCAGTGGAGTACGTTCTCGCGTCCCGCCCAGCAGGTCTCCATCCCGCGCGACAGCATCGACGGCGACGTGCGTATCACGGTCCACTACGAGCCTACGTCCGAGGCCGAGTACGCCCTGGTCTTCAGCGACGAGTTCGATGCCCCGGACGGCACGCAGCCTTCCGACGAGCGCTGGATGCGTTGCCCGCGCCAGTCGTCTACGTGGAACCGCTGGCTCTCCGACAGCGAGGCCGTCGTCTACCAGGAGGGTGGCCAGCTCGTTACGCACGCCATCCCCAACCCCGACACCACGACCGACCCCGTCCCGATGATTACGGGCGGCGTGCAGTCGCAGGGCAAGTTCGGCTTTAAGTATGGAAAGATCGAGGCACGCGTCCTGACGAATCCCCATACGGGCAATTTCCCCGCCTTTTGGATGATGCCCGAGGAGCAGAGCGCGGGCTGGCCCGCCTGTGGCGAAATCGACATCTTCGAGCAGATTGACAACGAGAATACGGCCTACCACACCGTCCACTCCCACTGGACCTACGACCTGGGGAACAAGAGCAACCCGCAGTCCTCCTTCAGCGAGACGGTGCAGATGGACCGCTACCACACCTATGGCCTAGAATGGACGGAGGATGAGCTGACGTGGTACGTCGACGGCCGTCAGGTGGGGACTTATGCCAAGTCCACCTCGGCCAGCACCCTCGAACAGGGTCAGTGGCCCTTCGACAAGGCCTTCTATATCATCCTGAACCAGTCCGTGGGCAACGGCTCGTGGGCCGCCAATGCCGACGTGAGCCACACCTATGAGACGCGCTTCGACTGGGTGCGCGTCTATCAGAAGAGCGTTGGCCCCGACGCCGTCACGTCGCCGGCTGCGGTGCCGTCGCTGCGCGTCGGCGCCGAGCGGGGCCACATCGTCGTCGAAGCCCCCGCGCCCGCCGAGGTCCGGGTCTACGACCTGGCCGGCCGCTGCGTCAGCCGCTCCACCGTAAGCGGCACGGCCCGCATCGCGGTGATGAAAGGCCTCTACGTCGTCAACGGGCAAAAGGTGCTGGTGCCCTGATGTCTTTCCCTCTCCCCCTTTCCGGGCGGGATCGCTTCACGGCGTGTCCCGCCCGTTTTCGTCACCCCGCCGCCGTTCCCGTCCGCCCCGCCGCCGGTTTCCGCAATCACGGGCCTTAGCCCCGTAGCGACGGGCCCTATCCCCGTGCGAACGGGAATAGGGCCCGTGTTCAGCGCATCTATTCGTGTCCGCACTATCCTTATGCTTTTACGGTTTTCACTTTTGGGAATCGCCGCTTCGTTTGGGAATGGCATCAGAAGCCCATGGATTCTTCTCATTCTGCCATGCTGTCTGATGCCGGGCATAATCAACCTATATTAACGGCAAATATTTGTCCACTTATCACCAAGTGCTTATTTTTGTAAACTTATAGGACTGCGTAATCATGGTAAGGAGGGAGCTAACAATAGCGGATTTGATAGAAAGTGCAAAGAATTTCTGTGCGATGGAAGGACGTGTGTTCCGAGAGGAATTATTCGGCGTTACGGACGGAAAGGCTGTGGGGACTTTCGTAGAGCGTCTTTTCAAAAGTTATCTGTCCGAGCGCTTTGAATTGACTATTGGAAATTCTGCCAAAGGACTGGATTTGCCTTCTATCAATACCGATATCAAGGTGACTTCTATCAGGCAGCCGCAATCCAGTAGCCCGTATAAAGACAGCAGACAGAAAATTTACGGACTCGGATACAATCTGCTGGTTTTCGTATATGAAAGAGAAACGGATATATTACAAAAGAAAGGCCGGCTGGACTTCCTTTCTTGTACTTTTATCGAAGCGAAACGGACCGCAGACCACAAGATTACGACCGGTTTGTTGAACATTATCCGGAATAAAGGAAGTGTCGAGGACATTTCTGCGTTTCTCTCGGAGCAAGGTATTCCAGGCGACGAAGTGACGATGGCCCGTTTGGCCGAAGAGGTCCTGACGCATCCGCCCGTAGTAGGCTATCTGACCATCTCTAATGCGCTGCAGTGGAGACTAAAATATCGCAGAATTGTAACAATGGACGAGGACATAGAAGGTATTACCCCGATAGTTAGGTATGACGGCAAGTAGTTATATAGAATCGGTCAAACATCTTCCAGTAGCCGTGGCAAACGAAAGGCTGGAAAAGGCTTGCGGCATTCAGTGTTTCTTTGAATGCCAGGACGATGTACAAAACTTTTTGAAGTCCCCCGAATTTGCGGCCCCTGCGAAAGAAGAATTTGGCGATTGGCAGACGCCTATGGATTTGGCCCTCGCCGTGTGTCGTCTGTTAAAGGCGGAAGGAGTAGACCCCAAGGTTATTGTTGAACCGACTTGCGGCCAGGGGAATTTTATCTTGGCAGCGTTGCAAGTATTTGAGCATGTGGAAGAGGTATTCGGGATAGAGGTCCAAAAGTCCTATCTTGAAGAGACGAAGCTGCAATTGCTGCAATTCTACCAGGACCATGCAGACCAAGTCAGGCCCCGCATCCGCCTGTACTGCCAGAATGTTTTTGATTTTGACTTCACGGCAATCAAGAAAAGCATAAATCATAGGGAGATACTCGTTTTGGGCAATCCTCCTTGGGTGACGAACAGCAAATTGGCGGAAATCGGTAGCGGAAATATTCCCCCGAAGCGTAATTTTAAGAAATTTGGCGGACTTGAAGCGATAACGGGAAAAAGTAATTTCGATATCGCCGAATACATTAGCCGACAAATGGTCGGGCTTATTGCTGACGAAAAGGGGCACCTGGCTCTGTTGCTGAAAAATTCGGTGATAAGGAACCTGGTTTATGGCCAGTACGACGGGAATATGGAAATTAGTTCCTTTCGCCAATATATGATTGACGCCAAGAAGGAGTTTGGCGTTTGCGTGGCAGCCTCCTTGTTGCATCTTACTGTTGGGGAACGAAAAGCCAGGCTTTGTCAGGTCCGGGATTTTTATACGCGCCGCAATGTCCTGAAATATGGCTGGCTGAATAATCATTTCGTCGCGGACGTGGCGGCTTATGAAAAATGTAAGTTTATTGATGGTCAGTCTTCGTTGGTTTGGCGGTCCGGGCTGAAGCACGACTGCGCGAAAGTTATGGAACTTACCTTCAACGGCAGTCACTATGTCAACGGGCTTAACGAAGTTGTGAACATAGAGCGTGATATGATATATCCTCTCTTGAAGAGTTCGGATATTAAGGGGAGAAATATCACGACCGTCAGGAAGTACGTCATCGTAACCCAACGGTCTACCGCAGATGATACGGCGTGGATAAAATACAAATATCCCCGGACCTATCAATATCTGTTGGACCATGCAGAGTATCTGGACAAACGCGGAAGCCGAATATACCGCGGGCGTTCCCGATTTTGCCTTTTTGGCATAGGAGAGTATTCTTTCAAACCATACAAAGTCGTAGTTTCCGGACTGTATAAGCAACCCAATTTTTCCGTAGTCGGCCCGATAGCGGAGAGAATCGTTATGTTGGACGATACTTGCTATATGTTGGCTTTCGACAGGTTAAGCGAAGCTCTGATTATTCAGCGGGCTTTGATGAGTAGTCCGGTGCAGACCTTTATAAGGTCCCTGCTTTTCCCCGATGCGAAGCGGGCTATCAACAAAGAGCTGTTGATGCGGATAGATTTGGAAAAAGCCTTGGCGTGTATGCCCGATGTTGCGAGGACGGAGGCGGAACGTCAACCGTATGAGACTGTGCGGACAACCAGAATCGGGCTCGAAGTTTAGCGTATATTTTACAAAAGGCTGTCTGCCTCGGGTGCTGAGATAATAAGGCAGACAGTTTTTCGGATTATACAACAAATCAGCAACGCAAGCGGGCGGGGCGCCGGGAGTGGCGCTCCGCCCGCTGAGGGGACGCGCAGCCGGCGCGGGCCGGCGCTGCGTCATTTTTCGGGGAAGTCGAACTGCTCGAGCTTGAGTTGGCCGAGCGTTTCGAGCTGGCCCACGTAGCGCTTGAAGTGTTCGGCGGCCGAGTGGCGGGCCAGCGCTTCCGCGTCGGTCCACGTCTCGCAAATCATGAATACGTTGGGGTTCGTCGCGCTCTCGAACGTGTCGTAGGCAACGTTGCCCTCGTCCTGCCGCGAGCAGGCGGTCAGGGCCAGTGCGGCTTCGAGGGCCTCGTCGTAGCAGCCCTCTTTGGCCTGGAAGAAACAGTTCAGTCGGATCATAGTTTTCTGGTGTTAAGAGTTGGAGTTGTCGTTGTTAGAAGTAGTAGGTGGCCTGTACCTGGAAGGTGTTGGCTTTGTAGTCGTCGCTGCTTCCGACGAGGTTGTCGTTGACTTGGCTCAAGAAGGTCTCGCCCACTTTCCCCAGGCCAAAGTTGTAGCCCACGCCGATGTCGAGGTGTCCGAGCACCTTTACTCCCGCTCCGATGTTCCACGTAGTTGTCATGTTCTCGTTGCGGAAGAGTCCGTCGTCCGAGCCTCCGAAGAGGTTCCAGCTGCGGCTGCCCACGTTGAAGCCGAATTGCGGACCGGTGGCCACGTAGATGGAGGCCACGCGGCCTACGCCGAAGTTATACTTCACGTTGATGGGAATCTCGATGCTGCGGAAGGTTTTGTAGCTCGACAGGCCCTCGTCGTCGCTCACCTGGAGTTTGCGCTGCGAGTACTGGAGCGAGGCGTCGAGGCCCAGTCCGGCCACGAGGCTGAGGTTTACCTTCGGGCCGATGAACCAGCCCGCCTGGTTGTCGCTGCTGAACACGTTCTTCAGGTTGTCGGAGAGGCGGAGCTTCGTCAGGTTTAGACCGCCCGTGATGCCCCAGTCGAAGCCGAAGGCCCCGGCCGGTGTGGCCACTGCCAGGGAGAGCAGGAGGGCCAGCGTAAGAAACAATTTTCTCATAACAGGGTGTTTTGAGGTGAATAAAGTGAATGTCTGCGAGGTCGGGTGCCGGCGCCGTCACATGCCGATGACGGTCTTCTCCACCCAATAGGCGCCGATGCCTGCCAGGTAGCCCAGCAGGGCAATCCAGGAGACGTGGCGCAGGTACCATCCGAAGGAAATCTTCTCCAGGCCCATGACCACGACGCCGGCGGCCGAGCCGATGATGAGCATGGAGCCGCCCACGCCGGCACAGTAGGCGAGCAGCTGCCAGAAGATGCCGTCGGCGGCCATGTCGCCCGAGGGCGCGATGTCGTACATGCCCATGCAGCCGGCCACGAGGGGCACGTTGTCCACTACGGCCGACACGCAGCCGATGACGCCCGTCACGAGGTAGTGGTTGCCGCCGGAGACTTCATCGAGGCTGCGGCCGAAGTTGGCCAGGACGCTCGTTTCCTGGAGCGTGGCCACGGTCATGAGGATGCCGAGGAAGAAGAAGATGGTGCCCATGTCGATGCGCGAGATGAGGCGCGTCAGGCGCAGCTTGGCCGACTCTTCGATGTCGGTCCGGGAGCGGTAGAACGACTCCGTCGTCAGCCAGAGCAGGCCCAGGATGAGCAGGATGCCCATGAAGGGAGGCAGACCCGTGAGGAAGCGGAAGATGGGGACGAATATGAGGCCGCCCACGCCGAGTACGAAGACCGTGGTGCGCTGGGCGCTGCTGAACTGCAGGGCGTCGCCCTCTTCGGCCACCTCGTTGCGCTGGAGCTCGCCCTTGAGGCTGAACTGCAACACGAGGGCGGGGACGATGACGGAGACGAGGGACGGGATGAAAAGCTCCTTCATGACGCCGAGCGTCGTAATATTGCCCTTAATCCAAAGCATGATGGTCGTCACGTCGCCGATAGGCGAGAAGGCGCCGCCCGCATTGGCCGCCAGGATGACCAGTGCGGCAAAGATGATGCGCTCCTTGTGTTCGGGCACGAGCTTGCGGAGCACCATGACCATGACTATGCTCGTGGTCATGTTGTCCAGGATGGCCGAGAGGAAGAACGTCATGAACGTGATGCTCCACAGGAGTTTGCGCTTGTTGGTCGTGCGGAGCATCTCGCGCACAAAGTTGAAGCCGCCGTTGGCGTCGACCGTTTCGACGATGGCCATGGCGCCCATCAGGAAGAACAGGATTTCGCACGTGTCGCCCATGTGCGGGATGAGCACGTTCTCGCCCACCCAGTTCGACACCTCGCCCGCTGCCACCGTGATGCCGTGGAAGCCCTGGATGAACGTACCGGCGTCTATCATGTAAAGCACCCAGCACGCCACGCACATAAGCAGCGCCGTGGCGGCCTTGTTGATTTTTAAGACGCTCTCCAGGGCAATGCACGCATAGCCTATGACGAAAAGCGCCACGATTACTGTTACCATATTCTGGAAGTTTATAGATTGTAAGTTCGTCTTGCAAAGAAAGATAAAAAAAACGACTTTGCAAAAACTTTCCTATTACAATTTCGCCACGTTTCGGCCCCGGAGCGCGGGCTGCGGCGAAAACTCCGCGCCGGCCTCGCCCCGGGCGTCGCCGCGGCGGGAACGGGCGGATGCCGTCGCGGCCCGTCGCCGGCCGGCCGGGGGCGCCGCCGTGCCGTCCCGGCGGGCGCGGAGCGGAAAAAGAGCGGACAGATGGCGCCCGGTTCGCAAAAAAGACGTACCTTTGCGCCGTCGCAACGACGCTGCGCCCCTGTAGTTCAACGGATAGAATAGAAGTTTCCTAAACTTTAGATCCGAGTTCGATTCTCGGCGGGGGTACGTAGGCTGCCGCAGG